>JBJXFY010000432.1:0-6894 GCA_046155815.1 Limisphaerales bacterium
GCGGACGGGGGCTTCAGACGACGGGCCGGCTGGCGGAAGCGGTGCCCGAAACGGCCCGGTGGCCGGCAAAGGGCGCCTGCCCGCGCCGCCGGCAGAGGGGGGCGGCCTTGCTTGAGCCCTCGGAAACGGGCATGGCGGTGGCGTGGACGATGGGGGTGTGGGACATGGGTCTGCCCAGCGGAGGCAGGACGGCGCGCCGTGAATGGGCACCGTAGCCGGTTGGCGTTACTTGAACGGACGCGCCCCCGGTCTGGCAAGCCGGAGAATTGCGAAATCCAGATGACACGTCGGAGGGGCAGGCACCGGGAGGGGCGAGCGCCTGCGAGCCTTCGGGCTCGGCGCGCTGGCGGGCTCGTGGTCACTCGCCGCTCCGAACGCCGGGGCGGGCGGGCTCGTGGTCACTCGCCGCTCCGAACGCTGGGGCGGGGGGATTCGCGCGAGGGCGGCGAAACGATCCAGCTTGCGGGCGGGAGGGGCGAGCGCCTGCGAGCCTTTCGGGAGACGGGGGGCTCGTATAACCCGCCCCTCCCGGATCAGGGCGCGGCGCGCTGGCGGGCTCGTGGTAACTCGCCCCTCCGAAGGCCGGGGCAGGCGGGCTCGTGGTCACTCGCCGCTCCAAACGCCGGGGCGGCGGACACCCTCCGGCGACGGGGGCGTCGCCGCCACGTCACACTCCCAGCTCGCGCTTCACGGCGATGAACTGCTCCACCGCGAACTCGAGATCCTCCCGCGAGTGCGCGGCGGACACCTGCGTGCGGATGCGCGCCCGGCCCTGCGGCACGACGGGGTAGAAGAAGCCGACGACGTACACGCCGCGCGCCAGCATGGCGTCGGCGAAGCGCTGGGCCAGCGCGGCGTCGCCGAGCATGACGGGCACGATGGGATGCTGGCCGGGCAGGAGATGGAAGCCGGCCGCGGTCAGGGCTTCGCGGAAGAACTTCGTGTTCGCCTCCAGCCGGTCGCGCAGCGCGGTGGATTCGCCGATCAGCTCGAGGGCCTTGAGCGAGGCCGCGGCGATGGGCGGGGCGACGGTGTTGCTGAAGAGGTACGGCCGCGAGCGCTGGCGGAGGATTTCCACGATCTCCCGCCGCGCCGCGGTGTAGCCGCCGCTCGCGCCGCCGAGGGCCTTGCCGAGCGTGCCGGTGAGGATGTCCACCCGGCCCTGAACGCCGCAGTGCTCCGGGGTGCCGCGCCCGGTCCGGCCCACGAAGCCGACGGCATGCGAGTCGTCCACCATGACGAGCGCATCGTGCTTGTCGGCCAGTTCGCAGAGGCCGGCGAGGTCCGCGAGGTATCCGTCCATCGAGAAGACGCCGTCGGTCACGATCAGCCGGAAGCGCGCGGAGGCGGCGTCCTTGAGCTTCGCCGCGAGGTCGGCGAGGTCGTTGTTCTTGTAGCGGTGGCGCTGGGCCTTGCAGAGCCGGATGCCGTCAATGATCGAGGCGTGGTTCAGCTCGTCGGAGATCACCGCGTCCTCGGGGCCGAGGATGGTCTCGAAGACGCCGCCATTGGCGTCCCAGCAGCTCGTGTAGAGGATGGTGTCGTCCGCGCCGAGGAATTCGCTGAGGCGGGCCTCGAGCTGCTTGTGGACGCCCTGGGTGCCGCAGATGAAGCGCACGCTGGCGAGGCCGTAGCCCCAGCGGTCGAGGCCGTCGTGGGCGGCCTGCTTCACGGCGGGATGCTGGGCGAGGCCGAGGTAGTTGTTGGCGCAGAGGTTCAGCACCGGCCGGCCGCCGGCGACGCCGACGCGCACGCCCTGCGGCGTCTCGATGACGCGCTCGGACTTGTAGAGGCCGGCGGCGCGGAGGTCGGCGAGCTGGCGGGCGAGGTGTTCGCGGAAGCGGTCGTTCATGCAGGGTTCAGTCAGGGGACAATCAGGGAAAACAAGCGGCCTGCATCAACAGCCGGACAGCATCCGGCGGGGTGAGCGTCATATCCGTTGCTTGCGGCCGAAGCCGGCCAGATGGCGCTTGTTGGAGGAGAGGTCGGCCGGGCCATCAATGCTGGCGACCAGGTCACCCAGCGCGCCGAGGGCGGAGGTGTTCCGCTTCGGCTGTCGTTCCCGACGCGGGCGCTGCCTCTGCGCGTCTTTGGGTCGGACGGCTTGGTCTCTGCTCATGTCAGGTTGTTAAGCCACCGCGGACGGACAGGCAAACCAGGAGGGCACCCGTCCGGCGGTCGAAAGCGCCGTCGCCGCTGCGCTCTGCCGGCGCACTCCAAGGCGCGTTCGTCACCACGGGCGCTGGCGGTGGGAGAGCCTAGTTCCAGTCCAGGATCACCTTCCCCGACCGCCCGGACAGCGCGACCTCGAAGGCCTTTTCGTATTCGCCGACGTGGTAGCGGTGGGTGATCACCGGGCGGATGTCGAGGCCGCTCTCCAGCATCACGGTCATCTTGTACCACGTCTCGTACATCTCGCGGCCGTAGATGCCCTGGATCGTGAGCATGTTGAAGATCACGGCGTTCCAATCAATCTCCGGCGGGGCGGACGGGATGCCGAGCAGGGCGATCTTGCCGCCGTGCGCCATGTTCGCCACGAGGTCGCGGAAGGCCTGCGGGCTGCCGGACATCTCGAGGCCCACGTCGAAGCCCTCCTTCATGCCCAGCTCCTGCTGCACCTGGGCCAGCGGCTTCTCGCGCGGGTCCACGGCCAGCGTCACGCCGAGCTGGCGGGCCAGCTCGAGGCGGTAGGGGTTCACGTCCGTGATGACGACGTGCCGCGCGCCGGCGTGGCGCGCGATGGCCGCGCCCATGATGCCGATGGGGCCGGCGCCGGTGACGAGCACGTCCTCGCCCAGCACGTCGAACGAGAGCGCGGTGTGCACGGCGTTGCCGAAAGGGTCGAAGATCGAGGCGACGTCCGGGTCCACGCCGGGCGCGTGGACCCAGACGTTGGTCATGGGCAGCGAGAGGTACTCGGCGAACGCGCCGGGGCGGTTCACGCCGACGCCGAGCGTGTGCGCGCACAGGTGGCGGCGGCCGGCGAGGCAGTTGCGGCAGCGCCCGCAGACGACGTGGCCCTCGCCGCTAACGATCTGGCCGGCGGGGAAGTCGTTCACGTTCGACCCGACGGCGACGATCTCGCCGACGAACTCATGGCCGACGGCCATCGGCACGGGGATGGTCTTGCGCGCCCAGGCGTCCCATTTCCAGATGTGCAGGTCGGTGCCGCAGATGCCGGTCTTGTGGACCCGGATCAGCACGTCGTTGATGCCGAGGGCGGGCTCGGGGATGTCCTGGAGCCAGAGGCCCGGGCGGGCCTCGGCCTTGACGAGGGCTTTCATGAATCAGGGCGCGGCGGCCGGATTTGGCGTTGCGGAGCACCCGGCCCCGCTGGTTGGATTCCGCCATCTCGGACGCGACGGCCGACAAAGTGGACGGGCCGGCATCCGTGAAGCAAGAGCAAATTTCCGTTATGCCGGACAAGCTTGTCCCCCAGCAGGAGCCCGCGGACAGCCGCCTCGGAGCGCGGCTGAAGGAGCTGCGGCGGCAGCGCGGCTGGTCGCTGGACGCGCTGGCCGACGCCTCGGGGGTGAGCCGCTCGATGCTCAGCCAGATCGAGCGCGACGAGGCGAACCCGACGCTGGCCGTGGCCTGCCGCATCGCGCGCGCCTTCCAGCTCTCGCTGGGCGACCTGGTCGAGGCGCAGCGCGAGGCCTCGGCCATCCGGACCATCCGCGCCGCGGACCGCGCGCACGTGTTCCGGTCGGACGCGGACGTGACGATCCGCACGCTCTCGCCGCTGAACCTCGAGAAGGACGTGGAGTTCTACGAGGTCCGGCTGCGGCCCGGCGGCGCGCTGCGGAGCGCGCCCCACTTCGGCGGCACGCGCGAGTTCCTCGCGGTGGAGAAGGGCCGCGTGCGGGTGGAATCCGGCGGCGACAGCGACGAGCTGGGACCGGGCGATTCCGCGAGCTACGCGGCCGACGTGCCGCACGCGATCGTGAACGCGGGCAAATCCGAGGCGGTGCTGTTCCTGGTGGACATCTACCGCTGACGGGCTGCGGAAACGAAAGCGCCGCGGCAGGCTGGTCCCGCCGCGGCGCTGGGTGGGCCTGCGCCGGCCTACTTCTTCTTCGCCTCCTCGGCGAGCCGGGCGGCGTCCTCGGCCTTGATGACCTCGATCTTGGCACCCTTCGCCAGCTCCTCGGCGGAGGGCACCTTGATGATGTCGCTGGTGACGGGCTGCGGCGCGGCGGCGGCCGGTGCGGGCGCGGCCTCGACCTTCATCAGCTCGACATCGAAGAGCAGGGTGGAGTTGGGGCCGATCTTGGGGCCGGCGGCGCGGGCGCCGTAGGCAAGCTCGGACGGGATGAAGAAGCGGAACTTCGAGCCTTCCGGCATGAGCTGGAGGCCCTCGGTCCAGCCACGGATGACGCCGTTGAGCGGGAAGGTGGCGGGCTGGCCGCGCCGCACGGAGCTGTCGAACTCGGTGCCGTCAATGAGGGTGCCGGTGTAGTGGACGGTGACGCGGTCGGTGGGGCCGGGCTTGGGGCCGGTTCCTTCCTGGAGGACCTTGAACTGGAGGCCGGAGGGCGTGGCCTGGACGCCGTCCTGGGACTTGTTCGCCGCGAGGAAGGCCGCGCCGGCGGCCTGGTTCTTCTCGCCCTGCTCCCTGAGCCGGGCCTCGAGCCGCGAGCGGTTTTCCATCTCGAACTGCCGGCCGATGTCGCGGGCCTCGGCCTCCGTGAAGCGGGGGCTGCCTGCGGCGGCTTCCCGCGCGCCGGCGGCCAGCGCGTCGAAGTCGAGGTCCACGCCCCGGCCCTTCCAGAGGGAGCCAAGGTTCATGCCCAGGGTGTAGCTGAACTTCGAGGTGAGTTCGTTGGTGTTGACTGTGCCCTCGGCGGCACGGGCGGTGGTCGCGGCCAGCGCGGCGGCGAGCACCCAGGCGTATCGGTGCGTCATAACAGGTGGCGGGAAGTGTTGGGGGCCGCGCGGCGTTTGGCAACGGGCGGCCTTGCCCCGGCAGGTCAGGGATCGGCGGGGCTGATCTCCAGCCGGTAGAACCCCGCCGCGGGCGGCGCGCCGGTGTCCACCATCGAAGCCAGGCCGGCCGGCGCGTCCACGGCGAGCGGGCCAAGGCGCGTGACGGCGCCGGGCAGCGAGGCCTGACGCAGGGCGAGATATCGTCGTTCGCCCGCCGCCGGGCCGGCGGTGAGCGCCACGCCGCCGGGCGGCTGGGGGGCCAGCCGCAGCCAAGGCTGCGAGCGCGCGTCCGTCGGGTCCGTGCCGGCGACGAACTCCTCACCATTCGTAAGGCCGTCACCGTCGGCGTCATCGCCGGGCGGCGGCGGAGTGCCGGGAAAAAAATGCTGCGTCCACCACGCGGGGGGATTCGCGGGATCAAGGGCGTCCTGCTCCGGGCGCCAGCGGAACTCGACGGCGTCGGCGAGGACGAGGCGGCCGGATTCGCCGGTGTTGTTCCGCAGGCGGACGAAGGCACCGTCCGCCGGCAGCGCCACATTCGTCCACGCAGCCACGACGCCGGCGGCGGTCTGGTCCACCAGCACGAGGTTCGTGCCGCCGGGCGTGACCAGTTCGAAGGGCGCGCGGGCGCTGCGGTTGCCGCCGGGCGGGAAGATCAGACGGACATCGTACCGGCCGGGTACCAGCCTGCCGGAGGGCCAGATGGCGGTGGCGGTGGCCGTGGCTGCGGTGCCGGCGAAGGCGTAGTCCGGGCCGTGCTTGCCGGCGGCGGAGGTGCCGAGGGACCACGGGCCGGAAAGCGCGGCGTCGCGGTTGTCCACGAGGCTGTTGCCGGCGGGAGACAAGGCGAGCACCGGGCCGGCGTGTTCCGCGCCATCCGGGGCCGTGGTCACCACGCGGAGACAAAGGGGCCGGGCCGAAGGCAGGCCGCCGAGCCACACCGAATGACGGGTTGCGGGCGGCAGCGAGCGGACCGTCGCCAGGGCACACGGCGACGCGCCCAGCTCGATCCGCGCGGCCGCTTCCGTCGCCGTGGTGAAGGAAACCACCGCCGCGTCGGCCCCCGCGGACACGCGGGCCTCGCGCGGGGCCGCGGGCGGGAGCGCCGCGGGCAGCTCGAGCAGGTTGGTCGCCACGAGGCCGGGCTGGACGTGGAAGACATTCGTCGCCGCGCGGTCGCCGAGGGCGGCGAACGCGGTGTACGCGCCGGGAGGAAGCTCGACCACGCCAAAGAAGCCGTTGGCATCCGTGAGGAACGCGCGGTTCACCGGGCCGCAGAGCGTGACCACGACGTCCTCCGCCCCGCCGCCGGCTGCCGGGTCGTGCAGCTGGCCGAGCAGGTGGCCGGTGGCGGGGCTGGTTTTCCAGGGCATTTCCGGGACGGGGGCGGGCTCGGCGAAGGGCGGATCGGGATTCTGCGCGCCGGCGAGCGTGAGCGCGTCGAGGAACTGCGCGCGCGTCCCGCCGTCGCTGGTCGCGTGGTAGGAGTAGCCGGCGAAGCCCTGCGCGCGGCGGCCGGCGGGCGTGGCGGTGCGTGTGGAGCGGATCTGGCCGAGCGAGTTGGAAATCGTGTTCAGGTACAGCGCGCCGCCGAGCGCGACGTGGCGGCCGTAGGCGTGGTCCTTGGCGAAGAGGCTCCAGTTGGCCCAGGCCTGCGCGTACTGGCGCTGGTCGAAGTAGGCCATCGGCACGTTCAGGTCGAGCAGGCCCTCCTCCAGCCACGCGCGCCAGTCCTGGAGCACCTCGGAGTACGCCGCGGACGTCGGCCACTGCGCGGTGGTGGTGATGCCCGGCGCAAAGGTGATGGTGGCGGCGGAGACCTTCAGCGCCGGCCGCCGGGCGAGCAGCTCGAGGTACGTGCGGCGCACGAGCGCCGTGACCTCGTCGCGGCGGAACCGGAGCCACGCCGCGTCGTCCGGCGCGGGCCGGTCCGTGCGGCCCGTGCGCCGCTGGAAGCGCTGCACGGCG
>JBJXFY010000451.1:0-2766 GCA_046155815.1 Limisphaerales bacterium
TGAAAGGCCTGGGTGTTGTGGCCGGCGCGCATCAGAGCCCGGACCTGCCCTACTACAACGCCAGCATCCAGCCGCGGGCACTGGATCTCCAGAAGGCCGAACAGCTCCTGACCGAAGCCGGCTTTGCGCGAGGCGCAAGCGGGACGTGGGAGAAAGACAGTCGGCCGCTCAAAATCGAATACTGGATCACCACTGGCGACCAAACCTTGAAGCTCGTTGGGCAAGCAGTTGCAGCCAGTTGGCGCAAACTGGGTGTGGACGTGGTGGAGCGCGAAATCGACATGCGCAACGTCGGGACTGCCGATAGTTACTTCTACGACAAGTCCACCATGACTGCCGGACAATACGACTGGTATAACCAGCTTGATCCAGACACGCGCTTTTTCTGGCACTCGGATTTCATTCCTCGCGAGGCAGGGGGTGGCGGCGGCAATAGCAAAGCCTTCTTCAACAAGCTCGACCGTCAGGATGAGTTCGATCGCTTGCTGGACGCGGGCGCGGTCGAGTTCGATCAGGCCAAGCGCGTGGCGATCTACCACGACGTTCAGGCGCTATTGCACGAGGAGACGCCGGTCATCTTTCTGTACTGGCCCAAACGCATCTTCGTCGCCCCAAAGACGCTGCAATACGAGACCAATGCTGCGCTGCCGCTCCTGTTCAACGCCTACAGCTGGAAGTTGCCGTAAAGTCTGACTATCACGCCCGCGGCTGCGATTCTTCCAGCTAGGCGAGAGCGGGTGCATGGCGTGCACCGGCTCTCGCTTCATACTGGGCGGCATACGACAGAAGTCGTGCCTCTGACCAAGCGCGGCCAATGAAGCTCAAGCCAACTGGCAATCCGTCTATCAGCCCCGTAGGCACAGTCACATGCGGATAGCCGGCTACGGCGGCGGCTGTGGTGCAGGCAAACGTGTCCAACGCATCCCCGGTCGCGTAGTTTATCGGCTCAGCCGGTGACGCCGAGAGGGAGACAAGGGCATCCAGGCGGCCCTCGCGCAAAGTGCGATCAATGCCCTCAGAGCGCGCCCAGCGCAGCTCAGCTACCCGTGCGGCGCGGTATAGCGTCTCATCAACTGGCAGCGCTGAGGCCAGCGTAAGCAGATCTTGATGGAACAGCGCCATTGTCACATCGGCATGCAGTTGGTTGTACGCAACCACATCCGCCAGGCTCTGAACTGGAACACCAGCGCGCTGGCGGAGATAACGCTCAAGCGCGACGGGAAAGTCGTGTACCAGTACAGCGGGTACCGGTGGATAGATCAGCACCAGCGGTGCAAGCGGCATGTGCACCGGGTCGCACAGGATGGCGCCCCAGTTCACCAACTGCTTAACCGTCGCATCCAGTAGGCGCGTCATCTCGGGCGTAAATCGCCTTGAGGGCGGCGGCCGAACGACGCCCAGTCTCGCCCCACTCAACACATGCGCCGACGCGCGCACTTTCCTGTCCACAATGGCGTTCAGCACATACGACGCATCCGCTACAGTACGTGCATGCACGCCAACCGTATCCTGAACATGCAAAATTGGCACCACGCCGTGATTGCTCAGACGAGCAATTGTCGGCTTCACACCGACAACACCGCACATGCTGGATGGCACGATAACGGAGCCGTCGGTCTCTGTGCCAAGCGCAGCCAGACACAGTCCGGCCGCTACCGCTGCGGCGGATCCAGCACTCGAACCGCCAGGAGAATGGGTTAGGCGGTGTGGATTGCGCGTCTGACCGCCACGGCTGCTCCAACCGCTCGTGGCCTGGCTGGAGCGCATGTTGGCCCATTCACTCAAGTTGGTCTTGCCCAATACAACCGCACCAGCCGCTCGTAGACGAGCCACGACCGGTGCGTCTGCTAGAGCGGGTTGTCCTACCAACGCCAGCGAACCTGCAGACGTTTGCATCTTGTCGCCAGTGTCAATGTTATCTTTGATGAGCACCGGTATGCCATGCAATGGTCCGCGGGGTCCATCCTCGCGGAGTTCGGCATCGAGCGCTTCCGCGATGACCATGGCGTCGCTGTTCAGCTCGATCACAGAATTTACGCCAAGAGACACGTCGACATCAGCAATCCGCCGTAGACATGCGCTGACCAGGTCACAGACGCTTAGCGACCCGTCTCTCAATTGCCGGCCTGCTGACTCAATCGTCAGGGTGGTGAGCCAGGCGTGTTTCGCAGAACGTGTTGGCATGATGCTAAACTCACCAACAGCTAATCATGCGAGCACGCGCGTGAACTGACGAAACCGTCAATTTGGCGGAAATTCACCCATGGCCCATCCTTTCGGCGAGTATCTGCACACCTTTCTGATCAAGAAGCCCGGCCTGACCAAGAAGCGGCTGGCGCACATGATGGGCTACACCGATGCGGTGCTCGTGCGCATGGCGCAGGGTAAAAAAGATCTTACAGGCCCTTCCGGCCGAGACCGTGTCATCAGCATGATCGCGGTCCTGCGTGATGAAGGCGTGCTCCGTACGGTTATCGAGGCAAATCGGCTGCTTGCCACAGCCGGCCAGCCGCCGTTGTACCCACCCCTTCCACAAGATGCTGCACTGCTGCAAACACTTGTCTCTGAGCCCACGCAGCCACATGCCACGCACTACACGCTGCCTGCTCGCGTCGCAAGCATCGTTGGCCGCGAGCAAGACATCGCCGATCTCGCTGGCTTACTGCGGGCTCAACGTCTGGTGACGGTCACAGGCCCAGGCGGCAGCGGCAAGACAACACTGGCGCAGGAAGCAGCGAGGCAAGCGGTGCTGCCCGACACATCCGG
>JBJXFY010000439.1:0-2827 GCA_046155815.1 Limisphaerales bacterium
CGAAGCGGCCGGGGCTGCGCCGCCGGGCGCCGCGCCGCCGGAGGTGCCGGCTGCCTCTTCCGAAGTCGGCCGGGGCTGGCCGCGGGTATCGACATCCTCCCGTCGGCAGCCTAAGACGACCACCGGCAATAGCAGAACCACCACGGCGATAGCGAAGTTGCGTTTCATTCTGACCTCTCATAGCAGGCTTCTCGATCCGGTCCGTCGTCACCCGCCCTCGCGATGAGCGCTGCCATCAGCGCCTCGCCGGAGAGATTATAGGCCCGCGCCACGTCATCGAGCGTGCAGAAGCGCGCCATCGGGCATCCGATGCAGGCCAGGCGGCGCGCCAGGAACACTTCGACGGTTGCGGGCCAATCTCGCAGGACGATTTCGACGGTCATTTCACACGATGGGCTGGCCGGATCCATACCCACCTCCGATGGACGGGCGTGCTTGCAGACCGCCCGATAGCCGATACATTTGGTTGCTTCCTCCATCCTCCTCACTGGCGTCCGTCCCTGGTGGCCCTTCTCCCCATCGAGGGAGTCAGGGCCACCAGGCTGTTCCATGTCCCGCCAGGGATGGAAACGGAAGAGAGACGTCGGGATGATACCCCTTTTCGCGCGGCGAGACCTTGCGCCAGCGCAAACGGGCGGGATCTGGGACCGCCCTGTTACCGGGGTTGGACCGGGGTTGGACCGGACTGGGACAGAAAGGCCTCTTTGAGAGCGGGGGTCAGGCAACGGCAGGCTGATCGCTAGCACCGTCCACGCGTGACGTTTCCTTGCGGACCGTCCATACAACATCATCATGAGTCCTCAGCGCAAACGTCCCGGTCCGCCCCTGCCCCAGATCACATTCATCTTCCTCACCGCCGTCCTCCTCACCGTCCTCACCCGCCCCACCGTCCAACCACCCACCACACCCCCCGCCACATCCAGACCTGCCTCCGCCGCGTCCGCCTCCGCCGCCGCCCCCGCCCCCGTCGTCCACAGCCACACCCTCGCCCACCGCTGGGTCTACATCCAGAACAACTTCCAGGTCCAGAGCAACGTCGAGCGCGTCAACGGCATTCTGGACCGCGCGAAGGCCGCGGGCTACAACGGCGCGGTCTTCGCCGACGTCAAGTTCGGTCGGCTGGACGACGGCTCGCTGATCCCGGCCTACTACAGCAACCTCAGGGCAGTGCTGGACCATGCGCGGGCGCTGGATTTCGAGGTCTATCCGGCCACCGCGGACTTCGGCTACTCCAGCGCCCTGCTCTGGCACGACCCCAACCTCGCCGAGGGTCTGCCGGTTCGCGATGCGCCCTTCCTCGCGACCGGCGGACGCCTGGTCCCCCACGAGGACCCGCCGCTGCAACTGGCCAACGCGGACTTCGAGGCGCTCCCGGCCTCCGGCCACCAGTTCCCCGGTTGGGCCTTCCAGGATGCGCCGGGGCAGGCGACCTTCGTCGATCAACAGGTCAAACACGGCGGGCGGGCGAGCCTGCGGATGGTCGATCTCGGCACGAGCAACGCCCCTGCCGGCAACGGTCGGGTCTACCAGCGCCTCTCGGTTCGGCCCTTCCAGGTCTACCACCTCTCGGTCTGGGTGAAGACCGAGGACTTCCGCGGCGGTGACGTGCGCGCGCTGGTGCTCGCCCAGAACCCGAGCCGGACGCTGCAGTGGAACTCGATCGAGGTCCAGCCCACCCAGGACTGGCAGCGCTTCGACGTCACCTTCAACACCCTGACCCACACCGAAGTCCTGCTCTACTTCGGCGTCTGGAGCGGGGAGAGCGGGACGATCTGGTGGGACGACGGCGGGCTGGAGCCGGCAGGCCTGGTCAACCTCGTCCGCCGGCCGGGCGCGCCGGTGCGGATCGAGAGCGCGGACGGTGCCGTGACCTTCGCCGAAGGGCGGGACGTTGAGCCGCTGGTCGACCCGAAGGCCGGCACCGTGCCCTACAACGGCGAGTTCGATCTGTGGCATGCGCCGCCTGAGATCCGCCTGGCCCCAGGCTCGCGCATTCGTGAGGGTGCTGTCGTCCGCCTGTCCTTCTACCACGCCGCGCTGATCTACGGCGACCAGGTCGCGGCCAGCCTGACCGAGCCGAAGGTGTTCGAGATCGTCGAGGGCCAGCTGCGGAGCCTGGCGCGGGAGTTCGGCAAGGCGGATGTCTTCTCGGGCTGGATGTTCAGCCACGACGAGATCCGCGTGCACGGCTGGGACGAGGCGCCCAAGGCGGGCGGTGGAACGCCCGGCGAGGATCTGGCCTTCAACTTCCGCACGCTATTCGACCGCGCGCGGGCGATCGATCCCGCAGGCAAGGTGCTGGCCTGGTCGGACATGTTCGACCCCCACCACAACGCCGCGGTGCGCCAGGATCCCTACTACCTGGTCAACGGGGACTGGTCCGGAAGCTGGGAAGGCGTGCCGGCGGAGGTCCTCATCCTCAACTGGAACCAGCAGGCCGGCATCCGCCGCGACTCGGCCGCATTCTTCGCCGGCCGCGGCCACCAGCAGATCCTGGCAGGCTACTACGACGCCGCCCCGGCTCGCTTCGGCGACCGCGCGTGGCTGGCGGACCTCGCGGGGCTGCCAGGTATCAGCGGGGTGATGTACACCCAGTGGGGCAGCGGTTTTGGCAACCTGGAGGCCTGGGCCGAGCACGTGTGGGGCGGCGCGGAGTGGGTCACGCCGACGCCGGGTGCGGGGAGTGGGACCGCCACCGCCACAATAACGCCCGCGATGGCAACCGTGATCGCCACGCCTACCCCGACTCCCAGCGCGGTGCGAGGGCGGGTGTTGCTGCCGTTTGGGGAAAAGCGGTAGCAGATAACGACACCGATTCGTCCCTTGG
>JBJXFY010000442.1:0-2517 GCA_046155815.1 Limisphaerales bacterium
CCAAGGCATGTTTCCTCTTGGAAAGCATTCGTTTCCTAAAAGATTTTTGACTCAGTGGTAAGACGCTATTGAGAACAGAAGATAATTGTGCTTAAACAGCTGAAAATGGAATGGGTAGATTTCTACCTACCAGATGCCTTTACCGGCATCGCGGGCGGGGGGGGGCAGGACACCCCAACGGAGCGCGCGGGAGACGGCCCCGGCAGCCGTGCGGACGCTCAGTTTGCGATAGAGCCGGGAGAGACGGTTGTCTACGTACTGCCGGCTCAGGTGCAGTTCATTGGCAACGCCCTTGTTGCCACGGTCGGCGGCGAGCAAGGCGAGGAATTCACGCTCGCGCCGGGACAGGCCCAGCCGGTTGGCGGCCAGATCTGCCGGCACGGCCTGCGGAGTGAGCCATGCGGCATGGGCGGCCTTACAGCCTGCCTGCCAGGCGTTACGGACGGCCTTCATCAGCGACTCCGGATCCCCGTCCTTATGGACCAGCCCGCACGCGCCGCCGCTCAGCGCGTGATGCTGTACGTCCGCGGTGCCGTAAGCCGTATAGAGGATGACTCGGGCACCCGGCAGGAGCGGACGCAGGCGGTGCAGGCATTCGAGGCCATCCATCGCACCCATCCTCACGTCCAGCACGACGAGGTCCGGGCGTTCTTCGGGTAGTGCGGCCAGAGCCTCCTCCCCCAGCGCGTGTTCGGAAACGACGCGGCAGCCGTCGGGCCGCTCCAGCCAAGCCCGCACCCGACCGCGCACCACCGCATCATCGTCCACCACGGATACCGTCGCCACCGGTTTGATAGAGCGCATGGCATCTTCTCGTCACCGCCATTGGAACTCTCGGGTTATTTAAACTATGCCCAACCCGCCCTACCGGATGACAAGCCTGAATTTTTCCAAAGATTCTGCATCACGAAGCAGCGCCTTTTGCGCGCTGAAGGAGGCTGCTTTGGCCCGTGCCGGAGAGCTGGAGGATGGGTCTAGAGCATTTCCAGAAAGCATGTAGCGTATCCGGCATGTAAAAAGAAGCCCCGGCAGTCCTCCGGGGTGACGGCGGCGAAGGCGGCGCGGGCGGCCGCAAGCAACTGGCGGGCATTCCGGGGTTCCCGGCCTTTCAAGCCCTGCTTGACCTTGCTCCATATCGGCTCGATCGGGTTGAAGTCCGGCGAATACGGCGGCAGGTACTCCAGCCGCGCCCCGGCCCCTTCGATCGCCTCCCGCACCCCCGCCACCTGGTGCGTGGCCAGGTTGTCCAGGATGACCACGTCGTCCCACCACAGCACCGGCGCCAGCCCCTGCCGCACCCAGGCCCGGAACAGCGCGCCGTCCATCGGCCCGTCAAACAACCACGGCGCCTGCGGCCCCTGCAGCCGCACGGCGGCGATCAGGGTTGTGGTCCGATAATGTCCGCGCGGCACCGGACAGGCCAGCCGCTGGCCGACCGGGCTGCGCCCGTAGCGCCGAGTCATCTGGGTGCTAGCCCCGCTTTCATCCACGAACACCAGCCGCGCGGCGGGCACGCCCGCCAGCCGTTGCGGCCACTGCCTGCGCCGCTCCGCCACGTCGGGCCGCGACTGCTCGGCGGCGTGCAGCGTTTTTTTTACGGCTCCAGCCCAGCCGGTTGAGCCACAGGTCGATGGTCGAAGTGGGCCGTCCCAACGCCGCACCCAGTTCCGCCAGCGTGGCGTCGGGCCGCCGCGCCAGCAGCCCCAGCAGGCGCTCTTGGCGAGGTTCCGTCAGGAGGGTCTTGCGGCCGCAGCGGTGGGTCCGCGGCTCCAGCGTGCCGCGTTCCCTGAAGTGCTGGCGCACCCGCCGCACGGCGGCCACGCCGTAGCCGAAGCTGGCGGCGATCTCGCGGGTGCCTTTGCCCTGCTCGTAGAGCCTGAGGATGCGCTCGCGCACGGCGACCGGGATGGCCCTCATGCCCCACCATCCCGCACCAGCCACCACCGTGGCAAGCTACATAATTTATGGAAACGCTCTAACTGGGCCTGAACCGGTTTCGTGGACACCCTGGGAGGGAGCCGAGCGGGTTCATGTTGAGGGACGGGTCTGCTCGAAGTCCACAAGGGTTTGATAGCCGAGGGCGCTATGGAGCCGCTCCCCGCTGTAATATAGGTTTCGGCGTAAGCGAAAAAGCCCGCCCTCGCCTCGGCCCGCGTGACGTGGCCGCCGGCCTCCTGGGCAAGCCCTACGCACTCTCGTTTGTAGGTGGCGATGAAGCTACCGCGTAGTCGCAGGGGTTGCCCGCCCGGCCCCAGGCTGCGTGCAGCGACCCGATGACGGCAACGAGCTGCTGCGCGTGCTGCCGCCGGGTGAGGTCAACCGCCTGCAGGTGGTGGGCAACCGCATCTATGTGACCGGGCGCTTCACCCATGCCGGCGCCCGGCCCTCGCCGCCGCTGGCGGTCTGGGCAGGCGCGCCTTCGCCGCTCGCGCGCGGAAATCCGCCGGCCCTGGTCATGTCGGCGCGGCATCCTGCCGCCCGACCTGGGTCCGCAGGCTGTTCACCGCGCCGCCGGCG
>JBJXFY010000443.1:0-3073 GCA_046155815.1 Limisphaerales bacterium
CGCCGGCGCTGCTGTTCGTGACCGGCTTCCTGATGTGGTGGAACCGGGTTGTGCGCCCGCCCCGCCGGGCCGCCCGGGCCGCCTCCTGAACCCAGCCCCGCGCCGCCGCCGAGAACCCTGAACCTCCTTCCAAGATGCCCCCTTACGTGGACGAGACGCTGCCTGCCGCGCCGGACGAAGCGCCGCGCCGCTTCGAGGTGAAGCAGTCCATGAAGGACGCCGCGCTCACGCACGACCCGGAGACGGGCCGGCCGGTGCGCCGCGTGATCCAGTCCGGCTACCTCAACACGCAGCGCTGGACCAAGTCGCCCGCTGCGCCGGCTCCCGCCGCGTCCTCCGGCGGCGGCTCGTGCTGCGGCATCGCCGGCTGCGGCCCGCATTGAACGCCATGTTCCTCCCCCGCCCATCGACCGGGCCGCCGGCCGCCGGCCACCGCCAGCAGGCGCTTGAGGCGTTTTTAGCCGAAGACGAGGCGGAAGCCGGGCTGCAGGAAATCCTCCGGCGGCAGGCCGTGGACGCGGCCTGCGCGGACGGCGGGCAGGTCGGCCCAACCAGGCCGGGCCGCGATCACCGCGCGGCGGAAGGGCTTCCCGCACCAGCAGGCGAGGATCATTTCGGGCTGCGCGGCCAGCACCGCTCCGGCCGCGACCGCCCGCTGCGCGGCGGCCCGCTGACCGCTGCCGGCCGGGAAAAGGTCCCTACCACCGGCGCGTTCGATCAGTTCGCCCACCCAGGCGATGCCGGTGACCAGCGGGTCCGGCCATTCCTCGAAGTAAATGCGGGGCCGGCGCCGCGGCGCGGGCACCGGCGCCAGCCGGGCGCGGAACTCGGCGAGCAGCGGCGCGGCCTCCGCCTCGCGGCCCACGGCGCGCGCCACCAGGGCCAGCGTGGATTCGGTCTCGGCAAGGGTGCGCTGGTTCGTCGCCAGGACGGGCAGGCCGCGGCGGATCAGCTCCGCCGCCAGGCCGGCCTGCACGTCGGAGAAGGTGATGACGAGGTCGGGGTCGAGCGCGGTGATCTCGTCGAGCCGCGCCGTGGTGAAGCCGCCGAGGCGGGGCCGGGCCGGCGATCCGGCCGGCGGACGGTAGAAGGCCGTCACGCCGGCCACGCGCTCCCACGCGCCGAGGCGCCAGAGCCAGTCCGCCGCCTCCGCCGAGAGGCACACGATGCGCCGGGGCGTCTGCACCGCCGCAGTGTGATCCCGGCGTGCCGCCGGGCCAATCCACCCCTTTCCACCTCACCCACATGAGCCCCCTCGTTTCCACGTCCCGCCGCCGGCTCTACCGTCCCGCCGCCGATGTGGCCGGGGCCATCGCCTCCGGCGCGTGCGCGCTGCACTGCGCGGCCATGCCGTTTGCCGCGATGGTCCTGCCCGCCGCCGCGGCGCGGGTGTTTGCCGGTGAAGGCGTCCACGCGCTCCTGGCCGGCCTGGTCGTGGCCACCAGCCTCGCGGCCTTCGTGCCCGGCTGGCTGCGCCACGGCGATCTGCGCGTCTGGAAATGGGCGCTGGCCGGCCTCGGCCTGATCCTCTTCGCCCGCCTCGCCGGCACGGCGGACCTCGGCGTGGCGGGCGAGGCGCTGGTCACCACAGCCGGCGGCGGGCTCCTGCTCGTGGCCCACCGCCTGAACCACTCCCTCGCCTACTGGAGCGACAAGCTGTGAAGACCATGACTCCTGCTCGTGCCCGTCCTCGTCCTCGTCCTCGAACCCACGATGCGAGGACCTGCACGTCCCCCCTTGCCCGACCCCTATGAACAACAACCCCATCCCCGTCACCGTCCTCACCGGCTTCCTCGGGGCCGGCAAGACCACGCTGCTGAACCGCCTGCTCACCGAGCAGCACGGCAAGCGCATCGCCGTCATCGAAAACGAATTCGGCGAGATCGGCATTGACCACGAACTCGTCGTCAACGCGGACGAGGAGGTCTTCGAGATGAACAACGGCTGCATCTGCTGCACCGTCCGCGGCGACCTCATCCGCATCCTCGGCAACCTCATGCGCCGGCGTGACAAGTTCGACTACATCCTCATCGAGACCACCGGCCTCGCCGACCCCGGGCCGGTGGCGCAGACGTTCTTCGTGGACGAGGACATGCGGGAGAGCTTCCGCCTCGACGGCATCGTGACCGTGGTGGACGCGCGGCACGTCGCGGCACACCTCGGCGACTCGGCGGAATGCCAGGAGCAGATCGCCTTCGCCGACAAGATCCCGCTGAACAAGACCGACCTCGTGACGCCCGCGGAGCTGGACGCGCTGGAGCAGCGGCTGCGGCGGATGAACGCCACGGCCCGCATCGTCCGCACGCAGCAGGCCGCCGTGCCCGCAGCCGAGGTGGTGGACATCCGGGCCTTTGCGCTGGGCGCGAAGCTCGGGGTGGACCCGGGGTTCCTCGAGCCCGAGCTGCCCTTCGAGTGGAGCGGCGAATACCTCCTCGAGCCGGGCGACCACACGTTCACCTTCCACCCGGGGCCGGACCCGGAGATGGGCCTGGTGCTGCGGCCGCAGGCCGGGGACGACGACGCGGCCCGCGCCGCCAGCCAGCGGCAGGCCGTGCGCCACTTCTCGCACGAGGCGCGCCGCGTCGCGCCGGGCGACGCCGTGGAGCCGGGGGGACACTTCTCGCTCCTGCACTTCCATCCCGCGGGCGCGACGGCGTTTCCGCTGCGGATCGCGGCGGCCGGGCGTTACGCGCTCTTCACGCAGCACGGGCCGGAGGAGTTCCAGATGACGCTCACCCGCGGCGGGCAGGCCGTGGCGCCGGCCCGGTCGCAGGCGCACGCCGCCGGGCACACGCACGACAGCACCGTCAGCTCCGTGGGCCTGAGCGACCCCGGCGCGCTGGACCCGAAGCGGCTCAACGAATGGATGGGCGCGCTGCTGCGGGAGAAGGGCACGGACATCTTCCGCATGAAGGGCATCCTCCACGTGAAGGGCTCGCCCAACCGCGTCGTGTTCCAGGGCGTCCATATGCTGTTCGACGCAAAGGCGGACCGGCCGTGGAAGCCCGGCGAGGCGCGCGCGAGCCAGCTCGTCTTCATCGGCCGCAACCTGGACCGCGCGGCGCTCGCGGCG
>JBJXFY010000444.1:0-5090 GCA_046155815.1 Limisphaerales bacterium
CGGCGTCCGCGCCGCGCAGGGAGGTCTCCTTGTGCCAGACGAGGTCGGCGTCCTGCCCGAAGACGTGGCGCAGGACGTGGACGGCGTCCTGGTCGCAGTTGGACGCGGGGAACTGGAGGACGGCGAAACGCATGGGGTTGGTCGGTGGTTCGTGGTCAGTAGAAATGAACTGCTACGAAGGCTAAAGTCAGCACATCACCGGTTTAATGACCGCAGAATTCCGGGAAGCACGGTCATGGCAAAACAATCTCAACTTTCTTCTTCTTGGCGTATGCAAACGCCAACTGGCTGACATTCTCTTTGAGATTGTAAAACTCTTTGTCGCACTGATCCCACAGAGGTTCGGACATTTCTGCGATCTGCTGCATCACCTCCTGCCTTTTGAAGCGATCGGCGGGTGGCTTTCCAGACGGAAATACCGTCATCGCCCTCTCCAGGAGAGCCGCCGCGCCGACAGCGTCCATCTCCTTCAGTCCGGCCAAGGCGGTCTCAGCATTGTTGCCTGCTGAATTGAAGAAATATTGATCGAAGCCCCCGTTGTTTACTTCGGCCTCAACCCAGAAGGCGGCGAGAAGCCTGCGCTCGGTATCTGTGAGGCTATCTTCGCCGCGAGCTTTGGCCTTCTGTTCGATGCGGTAATGAAGCGCACCCAGAAGCAGGAAGCCATTGGTTCCGTTATCGTGACTTAGAATCGCTTCAGCCGTCTTACCGAAGGCCCCGTATTGCTTCTCATACCAGTCATTCATGCGTTTGGCGCGTTGGGCATCCTTGAACTTTGGAAAAATGAACGCAAAAGCAACGACCACCACCATCACGAGGACAATGAAGATGTTCTTCATGCGCTTCGTGTAATCAGTCTCGCTACCAGATTACTACTCCACGATCTCCAGCCGGTAGTCCTCGATCACCGGGTTGCTGAGGAACTTGTGGCAGGCGTCGTCGAGGGCGGCCTGGGCGGCGGCGCGGTCGGTGCCGGGCCTCAGCTCGATCTCGACGTACTTGCCGACATGCACGGCCGTCACGTCGCGGTAGCCCATGTGCTCCAGCGCGCCCTGCACGGTCTTTCCCTGCGGGTCCAGCACGGCCTGCTTCGGGGTGATGATGATCCTGGCCTTCATGAGAGGGGAGAAACCGCAGATGGACGCAGATCAACGCAGATGAACGCGTGCCGATGCCGCGCCACAGGGGTGACGGGGTCGTCATCGTTCCAGGATTTCAGGACATCAGCGTTCATCAGCGTTCATCAGCGGTTCATGGTTTCCATCCGCTGCGCGTAGGCGGGAAGCTGGCGGCGCACCGGGGGCGCGGCCAGATGAAAGTTGGGGACCGCGCCCGCCCCGGACGCGCCCCGCGGCCGGCCTCCCTCCTTGCCGGGCGGTTCCACCGGCCGGCAGGACCGCTCCTTGCGCCCCGCAGGCGGGATTCCCGGGACAGTGGTTCCGGCGTCAGCCGCCGGCCACGATGCGCACGATCTCCAGCCGGTCGCCCGCCGCCAGCGGGCGTACGGCGAACTCGGACGGCGCGACCGCCTCGCCATTGTGCTCGACCACGACGCTCCGCGGCGGCAGCCCCTGCGCCGCAAGGAAGTCAGCGATTGTCGCGGGGAACCGGACGGGGCGCGGCTCGCCGTTTGCGAGGACATGGGATCCGCTCATCCCGTGAGGCTCGTCGCCCGCCCCGTGCGCGGCAAGCGCGGTGCCGGGCCGGCCTGCTGCGCGGGACCGGGATTCAGGCCGGGCCGGGCCCGCCGGCCCGGACTGCCGGCAGTTGCCGCCCGCGGCCGGGCCACGCATCTTGGCGGTCGGTGATGCACCTTGGCGCCAGGTTTCGCCCCGACGATGAACGCTCCGCCCTCCTCGTGGGCGCGGTGGTCGTCTCCCTGCTGGCGCACCTCGCTTTCTTCTTTTTGATCCAAGTGGGCATCCAGTTGAAGTGGTGGGAGTCCAACCCGCTGGAGAATTTCTCCCGCGTGACGCTCACGCCCGAGGACCGTGCCCGCATGGAGCAGCTCCGCGTGCAGGCCCAGCGCGACCGTGAGCAGGAACCGCCGATGACCTTCGTGCAGGTCACGCAGCCGTCCGAGGAGGCGCCGCCGGAGACGCAGTTCTACTCCGCCGCGAACAGCCGCGCCGCGAACCCGGATCCGGCCATCGAGACCGGTGCGCCGAAGATTGACGGCACGCAGGCGCTCATCGCGAAGACCGAGACCACGCCGCTCAACACGCCGGGTCCGGCCTCCCCGCCCGCGCCCCAGCCGCTCTCGCCTGCGCCCGAGGCCGCGCCCGCGCCCGAGACCGCGGCCCGCCGCGAGGCCGCCCTGCCCGAGGCGCCGGATCTGCCCAAGCCTGACGCGCAGCTCGCCGACCAGGCCACGCCCAAGGTGGATGCCGGCATCGGCCGGCTGGCCAAGGTCACGCCCGAGACCGTGCCCGCCCTCGCCCGGCCTTCCGACAACACTTATGCGGACAACGCCCCGCCGGTCCGGCCGAGGCCGCGCACCATCGCGGAGGCCAAGGCCCGGCAGGCGATGATCGCCGGCGAGAAGATGAAGCAGGACGGCGGCGTGGCGCGGCGCGGGCCGGTCCAGCTCGACGTGAAGGGCCTGCCCTTTGGCGCGTATGACGAGGCGATGATCTCCGCCATCCAGTCGCGCTGGTTCAGCCTCCTTGAGGAGCGTCGCTACGCCGGCGCGACCGGCCGCGTACGGGTGGAGTTCAAGCTCTACCAGGACGGAAGCGTGCGCGTGGTGGAGCCGTCCGACACTACGATGGACGCGCTCTACACCTCGTACTGTGTGCGGGCCGTCAGCGATCCCGCGCCTTATGGCCGCTGGCCGAGCGACATGGCCCGCATGATCGGCTCCAACCTCCGCGAGGTGATGGTGACCTTCTACTACCAATGACTGCCGCGTGCTCCCTGCCGTCCTCGTGGCCGGGCCGCGGCCTGAGCCGCCGAGCCTGACTTTTCCTCCGCGTCCCCATGCTGAAATTCATCCAGGAAGGCGGCCCGTTCATGTGGCTGCTGCTGTTCGCCTCCGTCATCAGCCTCGCCTTCATCATTGAGCGCGGCGTCGCGCTGCGCCGGAAGCTCGTCGTGCCCGACGGCCTGCTGGACGCGCTGGACCGCTTCCGCGGCCGGGACGACGTCACCCCGCTCGACCGCGCCTGCCTTGAGTTCAAGTCCCCCCTTGGCCGGCTGCTCCAAACCGGCCTGCAGAACCTCGACCGCACGCGCGCCGACAACGCGGAGGTCATCCAGACCCGTGCCCGCCGCGAGGTCTCCCGGCTTGAGCGCGGCCTCGTCATCCTCGAGGTCATCGTCGGTGCGGCACCGCTGCTCGGCCTCGTGGGCACGCTCCACGGCCTGATCACGCTTTTCGGCGACCTCGGCGCCGCCGGCCTCGGCGACAACACCGTGCTCGCCAAGGGCATCGCCATCGCGCTTAACACCACGCTCGCCGGCCTGCTCGTCGCCATCCCCACTCTCGTCGCCTGGAGCTGGTTCACCAAACGCGTCGAGACGCTGGCGATTGACCTCGAGTCGGCCTGCTCCGAGCTGCTCGAACGCGCCTACCCGGCCGCCGCCGGCGACACAGTCGTGTTTTCCTCGCGCTGACACGGAAGGACCGGCGAATGAAGGGCCTCAAACCCAGTGGTCCCGGTTTGCGCGGCTCCGCGGCCGCGTGGCTCCCCCGTTTGATGCCGGATGGCGCTCGTCCGTCCGTGGCCATCGTCGGTTGAACCCATTCACTCTCGCCAAGGATCCATGCGCTTCACCACGGGCAAGAAGAGGAGTCCCCCGGCGGTCATCATCGTCTCGTTGATTGATATCCTCATCGTGCTGCTGATCTTCCTGATGGTCACCACGACCTTCCGTCAGCAGCCCGCCGTGAAGCTCGTCCTGCCCGAGTCCACCCAGGCGCAGAAGTCCGGGGCCAGCCCCGAGACCATCCTGGTCACCGTCGCCAAGGATCCGCCGCATTTCTACCTCGGCGAGCGCGCCATCACCCTCGACCTGCTCGAACAGGAACTGCGCTCGCTCGCCGCCGCCAACACGAACGTCTCCGTGGCCATCCGCTCCGACAAAGGGGCCGCCGTCGAGCACTTCTTCCGTGTCATGGACGCCGCCCGCGCCGCCAAGGTCCGCACCGTCAACGCCATCACCCGCGAGCCGGGCAAGGGTTGAGCACGTCCGGTGGAGCGCCGGCTGCCGGCCCGGCCCGGCAGTCGTTCGGCGACATTCTGCCCGCGCTCCCAGCGGGGCCGCCTTTCCCGCCGCGCCACTTTTTCCTTTTGCCTTTCCCGTTTTGCCTTATGGCTCTGGCCCACCGGGGAGCCCCATGCGGGGGCTGAGAGTTCCGATGCATCGGAAGACCCGTTGAACCTGCCCGGGTCATGCCGGCGAAGGGAGCGGCCGGAGCACGCCGGCCAGGATTCCTTCCCGGATTTTCCCGCGGGTTCGTTGGGCCGCCACCGCTGAACACCGAAGCCTTGAAGCCGACCACCCTCACATGACCGCCCGCACCGTCTTTCTCGAACCCGACAGCCGTGAGCCGCTGCCCGGTTCCCGCCGCGTGTACGTCCAAGGCACGCGGCACCCCGATATCCGCGTGCCAATGCGCGAGATCGAAGTCGGCGACACCAAGTCCTACACCGGCGCGATCGCGAAGAATGCCCCCGTGCGCGTCTATGACTGCTCCGGACCGTGGGGCGATCCCGCGTTCACCGGCACTTCCGAACAGGGCCTGCCCGCGCTGCGTCGCGACTGGATTCTCCAGCGCGGCGACGTCGAGGAGATTGACGGGCGCGAAGTGAAGCCGATGGACAACGGCTATCTCTCCGGCAAACACGCCGAATACGCCAGCAAGGCGGAGAAGAATCGCCTCGTGGAATTTCCCGGTCTCACCAGCCAGCGCCGCCGTCCGCTTCGTGCCAAGGCGGGCAAGACCGTCACCCAGCTGCAATACGCCCGCGCCGGCATCATCACGCCGGAGATGGAGTTCATCGCCATCCGCGAGAATCTGGGCCGCGCGAAGATCGCCGAGATGTCGCAGGACATCGTTCGCAACCAACTCGACAAACAGCACGCCG
>JBJXFY010000446.1:0-3907 GCA_046155815.1 Limisphaerales bacterium
TGCCGCCGATGCCGGGCTGCGGGATCTCCTCGCCCTCGGCGAAGTCGCCCGGCTTCACAAACTCGGCCGGGAGCT
Source organism: Limisphaerales bacterium (assembly GCA_046155815.1). GTDB lineage: Bacteria > Verrucomicrobiota > Verrucomicrobiia > Limisphaerales > CAIMTB01 > JBJXFY01. The sequence goes on from JBJXFY010000446.1 coordinate 76, forward strand.
GGGCCGGCAGCTTGATCTCCGTCACCTCACCGGTGGCGCCGTTCCCGTGCACCATGACGTCGTCGTTCACGCCCGTCCACCAGCCGTTCCCATCCATGTCGCCCGCGATGCCGTACGTCATGGCCGCGGTGGGCGACGAGAACTGCTTGAAGGCCTTGGTGCGCGGGTCGAAGCGGAGCGCGGCGCCCTTCTGCATCGTTCCGCTCGCGGCCCAGATGAAGCCCTTGGCGTCGATCCCAAGCCAGCCGCTCACCCGCGTCATGCCGTCGGGCGGCGCGATGCTCTCCACCGTCCGGGACTTCGGCTCGATGATGCCCATCGTACCGTCGAGATACGCGATGCGCGGCGATGCGTTGAAGTAGATGCGGCCGTCCGGGCCGTTCGAGATCCCGTGTGCCTTGGCGATCCCCGTGCCATCGCGCAGCGGCACGGCGTACTCCGACACGGCACCCGTCTCGCCCTCCACCCGCACCACGGTCCGCTTGCCGCGCGAGCCTGGTACGGTCATCCAGATGTTGCCGCCGTCGTCGGCGGCCGCGTCGTGCATGCCGCCGTTGCCGCCGGCGGAACTGGCCTGGCCGTAGCGCCAGTCACTGCCGTTGTGGGCGGAGTAGCCGCCGCCTTCGTACTCGACGTCGTACTCGTAGACCACCGGCAGCGTCGCCTCACCCTTCGGTCGGTACACCTGCGGCTTCATCGGCGATGGCCCCGGCCCGCGCATCTTGGTGAGATAGGTGGCCAGCTCCTTCTGGGCGGGTGTGAGCGGCTTCGTGTTGGTCGGGTTGAAGCCGTTGGTCATCACGCTGACCATGATCTCCCAGCCCTGCTGGTCGAAGCGGTCGCGCAGCACCGTGGCCGTTTCGTGGCAGTAGGTGCACATCTTCTGCAGCAGCACCTTGCCGCGCCGGTGTTCCCGGGTGTCCTCGGGAAGCGCGGCCAGCACCTGGTAGCCGGAGAGCTGCCGGATGATGTCCGTCGCGTCGGCCAGCCGGAAGTCCACGCGCGCGGTGCCGTCGCCGAGCGCCGCAGTGGATTCACCACGTTCGAGGCCGATGGCCTGCGCCCAGACCTTGTACGTGCCGGGCTTCATCGTCGGGAAGAAGAACCGACCGTCAGCCTGGCTGTAGACGGAGGTGGTGATCGGCGTGCCCGGAATCTGCGCTGAGACGGACACGCCCTCGATGGGGGCGCCCGACGGGGACGTGACGCGCCCCGTGAGCAGGCTCTCCTTCGCGGCCTGCGCCGAGAGCGTGAAAGCCAGGAGAAGGCCGATGCCGGTGGCTGCCGCGGCCGTGAATCTGGTGTAGGTCTGCATCGGTCGCTCCTATTCACCTGCCCGCGGGATCGCGAGCTTGGTCATGCGCTGGTCAACGGTCTTGAGGAAAGCCATCACCTGCCCGATCTCGTCGGGCGTGAGGGAAAGCTTGTACGCCGGCATGCGCGCGCTGCCGTTGGTGATCTTGTCGCGCAGCTTGGCCTCGTCGGCCGCCTGCTCCTTGCTCAGAAGAGGGCCGAAGGTGGAGGGCCGCCGCGGCGCGGCCGCACCGGTGCCGAGTCCCATCTCGGTCGCGGGGTCCTGCCCGACGTGGCACATGGCGCATCGGGTCTGGAAGATCTTCCGGCCGGAGATCTCCGCCGGGGACAGTTGTGGCGACTGCGCGTGCAGGGCGGTGCCGAGCACCGCGAGCTGCGCGAAAACGAGGCATGTTCGGAACACAGTTTTTCCCTCTCGGAAGACGTCGGCCGCCAGATTACCCGACGCCACCAGAAAGGGGATCCCCTTTTGGAGGGACGCGCCCGGCCATAAATCCCTCCATCGGGGGATGCGACCCCCCCACGCACTCGGTACGCTCGAGGCCCCAATCCGCATGCCCCACATGCCTCCACGCTTGGCCATGCCTTCTCGCGGTCGGCATTCCCTGCCGCGGTCGCTCGCGGTAGCTGTGGTGCTCCTCTGGGCCGGCTTCGCACAGGCGGCCACCGACCTGCGGCTCGTGACGGCCGTGAAAGCACGCGACTGGAGAGGCGCCCGCGTTCTCGTCCGCGAGGTGGACGTCAACGCCCGGGAGGCCGACGGCGCCACCGCGCTCCTGTGGGCCGCGCAGTGGGATCACCTGCCGACGGCTGAGGCGCTTCTCGCCGCCGGGGCAGACCCGAACGCCGCCAACGTCTACGGCGTCACCCCGCTGTACTTCGCGGCGACCAACGGCAGTCCGGCGTTGACGGCCCTGCTGCTGAGGCACGGCGCCCGTGCGTCGAGCACGCTCCTGACTGGCGAGACCGCCCTGATGACCGCGGCGCGCACGGGCAACCGTGCCGTCGTGGACGCGCTGCTCGCGGCCGGAGCTGACGTCGCCGCGCGCGAGAAGGAGAAGGGGCAGACCGCGCTGCTCTGGGCCCTGGCGGAAGGCCACCGCGACGTGGTGGGGCGGTTGGTCGAGCAGGGCGCCGACATCCGTGCGAGGACTGCCGCCGGCTACACGCCGCTCCTCTTCGCCGTGCGCCACGGCGACATCGACTCCGTGCGCCTGTTCCTGGGGAAGGGCGCGCAGGTGAACGAGGCCGCCCTCGACGGCACGACGCCGCTGCTGATGGCGGTCGTGCGTGGACACGTCGAGATAGCCGAGCTGCTGCTCGACACCGGGGCGGACGCGAAGGCGAACGGCACGGGGTATACCGCGCTCCACTGGGCGGCCGGGACGTGGGAGTCGGCCTTCGCGCGGGACTATCGCGCGGGCGACTGGCCGCGCCTGGTCGGGCTCGCGGGCGACCGGCGGCTGCGCATGATCGCCGCGCTTCTCGACCACGGGGCCGACGTGAACGCGAGGGCCACCCGCTCCGTGCCGCGGTTCGGATCGTCGGCGTGGAAGATCCACAACGGCGCGTCACCGCTCGGGGCCACGCCCTTCTTCTTTGCGGCGATCGTAGGAGACGTCGAGGTGATGCAGACGCTCCTGGCGCGCGGCGCCGACCCGGCCATTGGCGCCCAGGACGGTACCACGCCGCTCATGGCGGCGGCCGGGCTCGCCGTCGAGGAGTCCGAGACGCGCATCCCGGAATCGCGCCACCTCGACGCGGTGAAGTGGCTCATCGACCGTGGCGCCGATGTGCAGGCGGTGAACACCCAGGGCGACACCGCGCTCCATGGCGCCGCGTTCCTCGGCTACGGCACCGTGGCGCGCTACCTCCTCGACCGTGGCGCGGCGCTCAATGCGCGGAACAACGGCGGCCAGACCCCGTACCGCATCGCTCTCGGGATCATGGTCACGCAGATGTTCTTCTCCCACCCGGAAACCGCGGCGGTCCTCAAGGACGCGGGCGGCATCGAATGAACCGCGACCACGACCCCATGCCCCCACACGGCTGCGGCCGCTCGACTGGAACCCGCTCGTCGCGCCTACGTTCCGCCATCGCCGCAGCCTTGCTGGTGGGCGCGCTCGCCGGAGGCCTGTTACAGGCGCCTCTCGAAGGGGCGGGAGCGGGCCCGGCCCGGCCCACCGGGCGGGCGCCGGCTGCGCCAGCCGCGGTCGCGCCGCCCGACGTCGCGCTCGTGACGCGGTACTGCGTCGGCTGCCACAACAACCGGGTGAAGACGGCCGACCTCACGCTTGAAGGGCTCGACCCGGCGTCGGCGGCCGCGTCCCCCGAGGTATGGGAACGGGTGCTGCGGAAGCTGCGCGTCGGCCTGATGCCGCCGGTGAACGCGCGCCCGCTGGACGCGGGCACGCGCGCCCGCTTCATCGCGGCGCTCGAGCACACCATCGACGGCGCGGCGGCCAGGGCGCCCAACCCCGGCCGCCCGGCGGCGCACCGCCTGAACCGCGTGGAGTAC
>JBJXFY010000447.1:0-6136 GCA_046155815.1 Limisphaerales bacterium
TTACGTGGAGATCTTCCCCAAGACGCTCGAGGTCGAGATCAACGTCGCGATTGATGAAGGCCTCTGGAACATCCACATCAACCAGACCCGCACCGCCACCGACGCCGTCTGGCCCGGCCATTACAGCTCCACGGCCGCCAACGTCAATGCCTTCGAGATCAACGGCCATCTTGAAACCAGCGACGCCGATAATCCCTACACGGAAACCGTCCGTCTCGGACTGCGCCGGGTGTTCACCTACCTCGCCCGTTACAACATCGGGGTGCAGACGCTCGGGAACCCGGACAGCAACGGCAACGGGTTCGGCATCTATGTGCCGCAGTATCCCAATGATTATCAGGTCGGCATCATGATTGACTGCCTGATTGCCACTGGAACACCGGCGGCCATCGCGCCCACCGGACCGGTGGACGTCATCGGACGCTCCTACAAGGATATCGTGCAGGACATGGTGGATTACTACGCTTTCGCCCAGTACGACGGCGGCGGCGGCGGCTATCCCGTGCTGGGCGGCTGGCGGTACAGCGCCAACCAGTTCCCCGACAATTCCGCGGCCCAGTGGGCGGCCGTCGGCCTGATTCCCGCCGAACACATCTGGGGCTGCACCGTGCCCGCCTGGGTCAAGCCGGCGAACCTCGACTGGCTGAGGTACAGCCAGGACACCACCGGTGCGGATGCCGGTGTCTTCGGCTACACCGGCCCGTCGCCCATCTTCGGGCCTTTTGGCACCACTCCCTCCGGCATGGTGCAGCTTGCCATGGTCGGCGTCGGCCGCGGCAACATCATGTGGGATCGCTCCGAGACCTTCATGCGCGACAATTTCGGCAACGCTGCGGGCGAGGGCCAGTACTGGCTCAACGTGAAGGAGTTTTACTACGGCCTCTTCGCCTTCGTGAAATGCCTCCTGCTGCACGACGCCAACGGCGACGGCACGCCGGAACCCATCCTGAGCCTCCAGTCCGCCACCGCCGGGGTCACCCCGCTGGACTGGTACTCCGCGCAGGCCCCGCCCTTTGGTTCGGATCCCACGGACGGCGTTGCCCGCAGCCTGCTCAAGGACCAAAACGCTGCCGGTGGTTGGAGCGGCCACACTTGGACGGGTGAAACCGACCCCTACGCCACGGCTTGGGCCATCATCATGCTCCGCCGGACGATCTTCGACTCTGGCAACCCCGTCGCGGTCGCCAAGGCCTCGCCCAACCCCGCCGTCGCCGGGCAGATCATCCAGCTCGATGGCGCGGACTCCTTCCACCAGGATCCGGCCCACGTGGTGGACTCGTGGGAGTGGGACCTGGACAACAACGGTACGTATGACGTGAGCGGGCCGTTCCCCACCGTGTCCTTCCCGGTGGTGGGCGACTACCCCGTCAAGCTCCTTGTCACGGATGATTCGTCGCCGGAGCTCGTGGCGACCACCACGATCACGATCCGCATCACCACGCCGCCGATCGCCCCGACCGCGGACGCTGACGGCCCGTACAACTTCTGCGAGGGCCGTACACCGTGGTTCCTCGACGCCACCGGCTCCGTGAATCCCGACGAGGGCCAGTCCGAGCCCGGCCAGCCCGGCGACACCATCCAGTCCTATGAGTGGGATCTGGACGGCGACGGGCAGTTTGACGACGCCACCGGCGCCCAGCCGGACGTGACCGCCTTCTTCACCGCGCTCGGACCCGGCAGCCACCTGGTCCAGGTGCGGGTCACCGACACCACCGGCACCTCTTATCCCAGCAGCACGTTTGGCGACCTGTCCGACACGGACTCCGCGATCGCGGTGATCAAGTCCGCCAACGATCCGGACTGCGACTGCGTGGATGACCTCGCCGCCCGGGCCAAGCCCGGCAAGGTCCAGTTGACCTGGGGTCACACCGGTGCCGACCACTACAACGTGTACCGCGGCACCATCGCCGGCGGGCCTTATCTCAAGATCGGCTCCACCGCGTCCACCTACTCCACGTATCTGGACACAACGGTCGTCAACGGCACGACCTACTACTACGTCGTCCGGCCGGCCGATGCACTGGACCGTGAACTTTGCCAGTCCAACGAGGCCGGTGCCCGGCCGAGCAGTCGTCGTTAGGGAATCTGACGGGCCGCAGGCACTGCGGCCGCTCATCGCGAGAGACACCGCAACGCGAGGCTGGTGGCCTGTTTGGCGCCAGCCTCGTCATTTTGACCAGCGCCATAACCATGCCTTCCTCCGGTTCCCCATGCCGATGCCGCTTGTCGGCGGCCAGCGCCACCTTGGCGGCCGTGGCATGCCTCGTGATGCCCGTCGCCGGCCAGCAGCCCGCCGCCGCCCCCGGCCGTCCTGAAATCCCCGTCGCCCGCAGCGCGGGGCCGCCTGACCGCTCGCCGCCGCCCGAGGCCTCCGCGTGGACGAACTTGGTCATCCGGCCGGCGGGCGCGGGCGTCTTCGAGCTGGGTCCGGTGCGCTTTGACCGGGCCACGCGGACCGCCACCTTTCCCGCGACGATCAACATGCTCCAAGGTCCCGTCGAATACTTGATCGTGTCCGGTTACGGCAAGACGCACGAGAGCATCCTGCGCACGTCCGCGGAACCCTTTCACGTCCACCTGGCCATGCTCCTTATGGATGCGAAGGCCGCGGGCATGCCGACCAACGAGTCCGTGGCCCCCGCCCTACGGCCGCCCCAGCAGCCGGGGCAGATCCTCGCGCCGGCGGCCCAGCCCGTGGCCGGGGACCGCGTCCACGTCGAGGTGGAATGGGAGCGCGGGGGCCAAAAGCTCCGGCAGCCCGCCAGCGACTTCATCACCAACGCCCGAGAGGGCCGCGCGATGTCCGACGGCCCGTGGACCTATAGCGGCGGCCAGGTCGTGCAGGGCTTCTTCACGCCCCAGCAGACCGGCTCCATCGCGGCCGTCATCACCGATCCGGACGCCCTGATCAATAACCCCCGCGCCGGCCATGAGAATGACGACATCTGGCTCGTGGACACGAACGCCATCCCGCCCTTGAACACCCCGGTGCAGGTCATCATCCAACTGAGGTGACCTCACCCTCCCGACCATGAAGACTCCGTTCCCCCGGCCCGCCGCCCTCGCCTTTCTCGGCCTCGTCATTTTGGCCGCCCTGTCTCCGGCAACGGCCGCCGCGCCGGCGCGCGCGGACCTCGATGCCGCCATCAACCGCGGCGTCGAGTTCCTGCTGAAGCAGCAGAACTCGAACGGCTGGTGGTCCTCCGCCGACCAGCCGGGCGTCACCGCCCTGGTGCTGACCGCGCTGAACCGCGAGCCCACCGGACGCTTCTCCCCGACCCGGCCGTCCGAACTGAACCGCGCCTACGACTTCATCCTCTCCAGCGCGAAACCCGACGGCAGCATCCACCGCGGCCAGCTCGCCAACTACAACACCGCCCTCAGCCTCCTTGCCCTCAGCACGGCCGCCGACCCGAACTTCCTCCCCGTGATCCGCGCCGCGCGCGGCTATCTTGCCGGCTCACAGATTGACTTCGGCGAGCCCGGCCAGGCCGACACCCCCTTCGACGGCGGCGTTGGGTACGGCAGCAAGTACCAGCATTCGGACATGAACAACACGATCATGGCGCTCGAGGCCATGCGCTGGTCCGAGGCCGCCCTGCCGCGCGACGAACAGGCCGGCTCCGCGGCGAAGGATCTCAACTGGGCCGCCGCCATCCACTTCCTCCAGAACTGCCAGAACCTGCCCGAACGGAACAAGGCGGACTGGGTGTCGGAAGACGCAAAGGACCGTGGCGGTTTCGTCTATTATCCCGGCCACACCAAGTCACAGAGCGTCACCAATCCCGTAACCGGCCGCGTGGCGCTGCGCTCCTACGGCAGCATCAGCTACGCGGGCCTCATGAGTTACATTTATGCCAGGGTCGGCCGGGATGACCCCCGCGTCGCCGCCGTGCTCGACTGGCTCCAGTCCAATTACACGCTGGACGAGAATCCCGGCATGGGGCCGGAGGGCTACTACTACTATCTGCACCTCATGACCAAGGCGCTCACCGCCGCCAGGGTGGACACCGTCCGCCTCGCGGACGGTCGCGAGGTCCGCTGGCGCGACGAGGTGGCGTCCCGCCTGCTTTCCCTCCAGCACCCTGACGGCTCATGGCTGAACCCGGCCGACCGCTGGTGGGAGGGCGATCCCAACCTGGTCACGGCCTACGTGCTGCTCGCGCTCGAAATGCTGCGGGCGGAACTCCCGAAAGGCTGATGCCCGCGGCGGCGCTTTTCCTGGCCGCGCTGCTGGCGGAAGGCGGGCTTTCCAGCCCGCCGGCAGACCGCACCGCCATCCTTGTGCGGATGGAGCAGGTCATGGGTGCCTTTCCACCCGCTGCACGGCGGGTGCCGCTCGAGTTGCGGACTCTCCACGAAACCGACCAGGGCGATTACCTGCGGCGGGAAGTGAGTTTCCAGAGCGAACCGGGCTCTCGGATCACGGCGTGGCTGCTGGTGCCCAAGTCAGTGCTGGGCCGGCAACGTTCCGCGCCGGCCGTGCTGGGACTGCACCAGACTCATCCCGCTGGCCGGCGGGTCGTCGTCGGGCTTGGGGATTCGCCGGACGACGAGTACGGCGTGGAGTTGGCGCGGCGTGGCTTCGTGTCCCTCGCGCCGCCGTACCCGCTGCTTGGGGACTATGCTCCCGACCTGAAGTCACTGGGTTACGCCAGCGGCACCATGAAGGCGGTCTGGGACAACTCCCGCGCGCTCGACCTGCTGGCCGCGCTGCCCTTTGTCTCCACCAACCGCGGCTTCGGCGCCATCGGCCACTCGCTCGGCGGGCACAACGCGCTGTTCACCGCCGCGTTTGATGAACGCCTCACGGCCGTGGTCACGAGCTGCGGCTTCGACTCCTTCCGCGACTACCATGACGGCGATCCCGCCGTGTGGGCGCCGGGACGCGGCTGGACCTCGGAGCGCTACATGCCGCGCCTCGCGGCGTATCTCAGGCGGCTCGACGAGATTCCCTTCGATTTCACGGACGTGCTGTCCGCCATTGCGCCGCGGGCCGTGTTCGTGAGCGCGCCGATGGGCGACACGAACTTCCGGTGGCGCAGCGCAGCGCGGGTCACCGCGGCGGTGCGGCCGGACTTCAATGCGGCCACTCTCGTCGTGGAGCATCCGGACTGCGGCCACCGCTTCCCGCCGGAGGCGCGGGTGCGGGCGTACGAGTTCCTCGAACGCCGCCTGAAGTAGGCCGGCCCCGCGCAACTTTCTTCGCGCCGCGGTGCTGGATAAGCTCCCGCCGATGGACTCCCCAGCGCCCGACCCGGACGCCGAGCTGATGCTGCGCGTGAAGCGCGGCGACCGCGGGGCCTTCGAGGAGCTGCTCAACCGCTGGCGGCAGCCGGTGCTCAATTTCGTCGCGCGCCAGATCCAGGACGATGACGAGGCGGAGGACCTGGCCCAGCACGTCTTCGTGCAGGTATGGAAGACGGCCGCGCGCTACGAGGCCACGTCGCGCTTCACGACGTGGCTGTTCACCATCGCGCGCAACCTGGCGCTGAACGAACGCCGCCGACGCGGCCGGCATCCCGCCGTGCCGCTCGACGAGCCGCTGGATACCGGCGAGGCGGAGCTGCCCCGCCAACGGGTGGACGCGCACACCGCGCCGGCGGACGAGGAGGCGCAGCTTCACGAGCTGGGCCGCAAGATCGAGGAGGCCCTCGCCGCGCTGCCCGAGCCGCAGCGCACGGCCATCCTCCTCTTCCGCGACACGGAAATGTCCTACGAGGAAATTGCGCGCGTGCTGCGCTGCTCCGTGTCCGCGACGAAGTCCGTGATCCACCGCGGGCGCGAAACCCTGAAGGCGCGGCTGAAGCCCTACCTGCGCACCGGCGCGTGGACGCCGGGCGCGGAAACTTTCCCCGCCCCGCGGGGTTGAAGGAGAGGCGACATGGCAGAACCCCATTCCCCTGAATCCCTTGACGCGCTCCTCCGGCGCTCGCTCGGCGCGGAGCGGCGTGCCGCGCTGGAGCGCCGGCCCGGCGCCAAGGCGGAGGACATCGCGCTGGCCCGGGCGCTCGCCCGGCTGCCGGACAAGCCCGTCGCCAGCAACTTCAACGCCCGTGTGCTCGCCGCGCTGGACCGCCCCGAGGCCGCGCCCGTGCCGGTCCCGTGGTGGCGGTGCCTGCCGCGCTGGGCGCCC
>JBJXFY010000004.1:0-6447 GCA_046155815.1 Limisphaerales bacterium
GCTGCCCGCCGGCCATGCCCCGGACCACAGGATCCTGGTCAACCGCACCAAGGACGGCCTCGCCATCCAAGGCTACGCCCCGGGCGCCTACCCCCCGGAGAACCGGCCTGTGACGGGCGACGCCCACGCCGGTTCGTGGCCGTGGCCACGAAAGGCCGTGGGCCGCGCCGCGGCGCCACCCGCCGCGTGAGCCGATCCCGCCAGCGCCTGCGTCGCCTGGGCCGGTGCGCCGCCGGCCTCGCCGCGTGCCTCGTGGTGGCGCTGCACGGGGCCGGCTGCTTCGTGCTGCCCCGGGTCGATCGACTGGATGCCCAAGCGCCGCCGGCCACCCTGGCCACCCACGGGTTCACGCTGCACCACCATGTCGCCCCGGCGGCGGACGCCCGGTGGAACGTGGTCTTCATCCACGGCACGCCGGCCAGCGCGGGGATCTGGCACGCGCAGTTCACGCGGCCGTTCCCGCAGGCGAACCTCGTCGCCTACGACCGGCCCGGCTTCGGGGCTTCGCGCCCGGCGGTCCGCGCGCCGCGCCTCGCCGGGCAGGTCGCCGCCCTGACCCACCTGCTCGCCGCCCTGCCCGACCGGCCGACGATCCTCGTGGGCCATTCCTACGGCGGCCCGGTGGTGCTGCTCGCGGCCGTCGAGCTTCCCGCGCTCGTGGCCGGCGTGGTGCTCGTGGGCGCGAGCGTGGACCCGGCCCAGGAACGGCCGTTCTGGGTGCAGCACGCCTTCGGCGTCCGCGCGACCTCGTGGCTGCTGCCGGGCTGGCTGCGCCAGTGCAACCGCGAGCTGCTCACGCTCAAGGCCGACCTCGCCGCGCTCGAGGGGAAGCTGCCGCAGCTCTGCGTGCCCGTCGTCATGCTGCACGGCGGGCGCGACCGCCAGGTGCCCGTTGCGAACGTCGCCTACCTGCGGGAGCGGCTCGGCGCGGCCGGCCTCGGCGGCCGCCTCGTCGAGGTCGTCCACCCGGACTACGACCACTTCATCCCGTGGGAGCACCCGGAGGCGGTGGCGCAGGCCCTGGAGCGGCTGACGCGGGAGCTTGATTCCGGACCTGGGCGCTGACCGCCCGGCCGCGGCGGCCCGGGCCGGGCCGGGCATCGGATTGTAAAGTCACCCGGCGCCGGGACGACGAAGGGGCAAGGCTCCCGGCCTACCAACATGAATGTCCCCACCGCGCCGCTCCGTTCCTTCCTTGTCCTGTTTACCCTGGCGGCCGCCCAGGCCGGCGCGGCCCCGGGCGGTGCTGCCGGACGCGGTGATTGATCTCCGCACGCCGGAGGGGGTCGGGCGCGTGCAGGGGCGCTGGCGGCACCATGACACGCGCAGCGTGGAGATTGACCCCCGCGCGCCGGGTCCGGACCTGAAGGCCACGGGCCCGGCGAACCGGACCTTCGATTTCACGCCCGACGCGCGCGCCGCGGACTCCGACGACTCGGCGTGGGAGGTGATTCCCGCCGACTTGCTCGAGCAGCGCCGCGGCCACGGCCAGCTCTCGTTTCACTGGTACCGCCTGGACATCACGATCCCGGACCGGGCCGGCGGCCTCGACACGCGCGGCGCGGCCGTGGTGTTTGAAATCGTGGTGGACGACTACGCCGAGGTCTGGGTGAACGGCCGCGCGCCGTTCGTGGCGGGCCAGGCCGGCGGTGCGGCGGCCACCGGCTGGAACGCGCCCAACCGCGTCGTCCTCACCCGCGACGCCCGGCCCGGCGAACGCTTCCAGATCGCCGTGCTCGGCCTCAACGGCCCCGTCTCCGCCCGGCCCGACACCTACGTCTGGGTCCGCGGCGCCACGCTAGACTTTTACGCGCCGGGCCGGCTGGCCCGCGCCCAGGAAGCGCCGCTCGAGGTGGAGCGCCGGGACGCCGCGCTCGACGCCATCGTTCCGCCGGGCACGAAGCTGCACCGGCTGGCCGACGGGTTCACCTTCACGGAAGGCCCCGTGTGGGTGCCCGGCCCGCCCACGCCCGACGGGGAAGCGGCCGGCCACCTGCTGTTCTCCGACCCAGACAACAACGTCATCTACCGCCTGACGCCGGACGGCGACGTAGGCGTGTACCTCACCAAGTCCGGTTACGCCGGCGAGGACATCAGCGGCCACCGCCAGGCCGCTCGAACGGCCTCGCGCTCGACGCGCAGGGCCGCCTCACGGTCTGCCAGCACGGCCACCAGCGCGTCGCGCGCCTTGAGCTGAACGGGCTCACGACCGTCCTCGCCGACCGCTTCGAGGGGAGGCGCCTCAACTCGCCCAACGACCTCGTGTACCGCTCGGACGGCGCGCTGTTCTTCACCGACCCGCCCTTCGGCCTGCCGAAGTTCGGCGACGATCCGCGGCGCGAACTCGCCCACGCCGGCGTCTATCCGGTGAAGGACGGCGAGGTGCGCCTGGTGAGCCGGGACTTCGGCGGCCCGAATGGCCTCGCCTTCTCGCCGGACGAACAATGGCTGTACGTCGGCAACTGGGACGAGCGCCGGAAGGTCGTCTTCCCGTATCCGGTCCGCCCCGACGCGACGCTGGGCCGGGGCGAGCCCTTCTGCGACCTGACCGGGGCGCCCGGCGACGACGCCATTGACGGCGTGTAGGTGGACGCACGCGGCCATCTGTACGTCAGCGGCCCCGGCGGCCTGTGGATCTTCGACCTGGCCGGCCGGCACCTCGGCAAGCTCCGCGGTCCCGAGCACCCCCGCAACCTCGCCTGGGGCGACGCCGACCGCCGCACGCTCTACCTCGCCGCCGAGACCAGCATCTACCGCCTGCGCCTGGGCGTGCCTGGCGCCAGCGCGTGGCCGAAGCCGGCCCCCGGGCGGCGGCCGTTGACCGGTGGCCGGGTGTAATCCTTCCGCCCGCCCCGCGACCCATCCGCGCATGGACCACTTCGACGGCATCATCATCGGCACCGGCGCGGGCGGCGGCACGATGCTGCATGAGCTGGCCGGGACCGGCCGGCGCATCCTCGTGCTGGAACGCGGGCCGTTCCTGCCGCGCGAGAAGGAGAACTGGGACACCAGGGTCGCCTTCAACACGACGCGCTACTTCGGCCCGGAGGTCTGGCGGGACCGCGACGGCAACGAGCTGCGCGCCGGCATGTGCTACCACGTCGGTGGCAACACCAAGCTCTACGGCGCCGCGCTGTTCCGCCTGCGCGAGCGGGACTTCGAGGCGGTGCGGCATGTGGACGGCGTCTCCCCCGAATGGCCGCTCAAGTACCGGGACTGGGAGCCGTGGTACGCCCGGGCGGAGGAGCTCTACCAGGTCCACGGCGAGGCCGGTGCCGACCCCACCGAGCCGTGGCGCAGCGGGCCGTACCCGTGGCCCGCCGTGAGCCACGAGCCGCGCATCGCGGAGATCGCCGGCGCGCTGGGTGCCCGCGGCCTGCGGCCCAGCTTCACCCCGCTCGGCGTCCGGCTGAACGAACGCCAGCCCCACCGCAGCCCGTGCCTCCGCTGCTCGACCTGCGACGGCTATCCCTGCCTCGTCCACGCCAAGTCCGACGCCGAGGTCAGCGCCGTGCGGCCGGTGATGGACCGGGAGAACGTGACCCTGCTCACGGAGGCCAAGGCGGAGCGGCTGCTGACGAACGCCGCCGGCACCGCGGTCACGGGCGTCGAGGTCACCCTGGACGGCGAACCGGTGACGTTCACCGCCGACCTGTTCATCGTGAGCTGCGGCGCGATCAACTCCGCCGCGCTGCTGCTGCGCTCCGCGAACGACCGCCACCCCGGCGGCCTCGCCAATTCCTCCGGCCTCGTGGGCCGGAACCTGATGAAGCATGTCCTCGGCAGCCTCATCGGCGTGAGTTCCTTCAGGTCGAATCCCACGAAGTTCCAGAAGTCGCTCAGCGTCTTCGACTACTACTGGGGCGAGCCGGGCTTCGAGTTTCCGATGGGCCAGATCCAGACGCTCGGGAAGGTGAGCCGCGCCGAGCTCGAGGGCAGCGAGTCCGTCCATGCGCCGCTGGACCTCGACTATGTGGCGCGGCATTCGGTGGACTGGTGGCTGACCAGCGAGGATCTGCCGCGTCCGGAGAACCAGGTCCGCCTCGACCGCGACGGCGGCATCATCATTGACTACACGGAGACGAACGCCGCCGAGTTCGACCGCCTGATGGCGCGCTGGAAGCAGGTGCTGCACGACGTGGGCTGCGGCTGCCACATCCTGCCCAACGGCCGCTACTTCAACGCCGGCTCGGTCACCGCCTTCACCATGAAGCTCGGCACGCAGGGCCTTGGGCACCAGGTCGGCACCTGCCGCTTCGGCGAGGCTCCCGCGGACAGCGTGCTCGACCTCAACTGCCGCGCGCACGACTGCGACAACCTGTACGTCGTGGACGGCGGCTTCTTCCCCACGAGCGCGGCGGTGAACCCCACGCTCACCATCGTCGCCAACGCCCTCCGCGTCGGCGCGCACCTGCGCGGCCGGCTCGGCGCCGCCGTGGCTGCGCCGGCCGAGGCGGCGGCGGCAAGCGTTGCGGCCTGATGCCCGCCGTCCCCGCCCCGGCTTCCGCCCCGGAACCCGTGCTGCTCGTGATCGCGGACATCAGCGGCTACACGCGCTTCATGACGGCCAACGCGAAGAGCCTCGCGCACAGCCAGACCATCATCACGGAGCTGGTCCACGCGCTGCTGCACCACGCCGCGCTGCCGCTGGAGGTCGCCAAGCTCGAGGGCGACGCCGTCTTCTTCTTCGCGCGGCGCCCGGCGCGCGATCCTAACGGCGATCTTGGCCGCCGGCTGCTGGGCTTTTTCGAGGTGTTCCGCGCGACGCTTCGGGCGCTGGCCGGCGCGAATGCCTGCACCTGTGGGGCCTGCACCCACCTCGACTCGCTCCGCCTCAAGCTCGTCATCCACGCCGGCGAGGCGCTGTTCCACGAGGTGGCCGGCTTCCGCGAGCTGGCCGGACTTGATGTCATCATCGTCCACCGGCTGCTGAAGAACTCCGTGGCCGCCCGCGAGTATCTGCTGCTCACCGACGCCGCGCGGGAGTTCGTCACCCTGCCAGACGGACTGCCGGCGAAACCGGTGACGGAAACCTACGAAGAGGTCGGCCCGGTCCGCACCTCCGTGTACCTGCCCGCAGCCGTGGCGACGGACAACTCCCCGGCACCGGCCGCGCCCGGACCGGGCTACATCGCGCGCTGGCAGTTGAAGCTGTGGGGCGGCGTGCTCGCCGGGCCGGCGCGGTCGGGCCGGGAGTTCCGCCACGTCGAAACCCGGACCGGGCCGGCGGGCCGCACGGCGCTGGCCGCCGCCTCGCTCGCCCTCTCGCCGCTGCTGCTGCCCGTGAACCTGCTGAACGCGCTGCTGCGCCGCCGGCCCGTCGCCCAGGCCACAGTGGATGCCGACGCTGCACCTCGCCAGAATCACCCCTGAGTTCACCTTCCGCGCGGCCCGCAAGCAGTGGTCACTTTGGAGCGCCGGCTTCCGGCCCGGCGCGCGCAGCGAACGGACACCCTCGTGCTGGATCGGATATCGGCGGTCGGCCCGATCATCCTGTCCGTGGCGGACCTGGGCTGGCAGGCGGCGTTCCACGCCAACACGCCGTCCTTCTCTTGGGCCGGGGAGTCCGCCCACTCCGGGGCCGCGTTTGGGCGGCTCACGGGCCTGCCCGACGCCCTCTTCCGCACGGCCGCCGTTCCGGCCGTAAGGAATCACGCCGCCGCGACACTCACGGGAGTATGAAACGCCTCTCCTTCCTTCTGCTGGCCGCCGCCCTCACCGTCGCCGGCCTCGTCGCCCGCGCCGCCGACGCGGAACCCAGGAAACTCCTCCAGAACCTCGACCAGGGCGGCGTGGCCATCCAGGGCCACGATCCAGTCGCGTTCTTCACGGTCGGCGCGCCGGTGAAGGGCAAGGCCGAGTTCGAGAGCACCTACCGCGGGGCGAAGTACCGCTTCCACTCCGCGAAGAACCAGTCGGCCTTCGACGCCGACCCGGCGAGGTACGAGCCGCAGTTCGGCGGCTACTGCGCGTACGGCGTGAGCCGAGGCGCGCTGGTGCCGATCAAGATCGAGGCGTGGCAGATCGTGGGCGGCCGGCTGCTCCTGCAGAAGAACGAGGGCATCCGCGACGACTTCAACGAGGACGCTCCCGGCAACCTGAAGAAGGCCGACGCCAACTGGCCCGGCCTCGTCGCGAAGAAGGGCCGCTGAAGGGGGAGGCAGCGCAAAGTTTCCCGCCATGTTCCGCCTCCTCGTCCAGGCCGGCCTCGCCGTGACGGCGCTCTACGTGCTGGCCGGGATCGCCTTCGCCGTCGGGTTTCACCGGCGCGGGCTTGTGCGGCTGGACCCCGCCGCGGCCGGCGGCGGCCTGGGCTTCCGGCTGCTGATCACGCCGGGCCTCGTCGCGCTCTGGCCGGTGCTGCGGCGGAAGTCCCGCGGCCACCCCGGCCCCGCCGCGGCCGACGAGCCTCGCCCCACGCCGCGCCGGCTGCGCGCGCTGCACGCG
>JBJXFY010000006.1:0-13015 GCA_046155815.1 Limisphaerales bacterium
CGGCCGAGCAGCCAGATGCCGGCGACCACGGCCACGAGCAGGAGCATCGAGCGTGCGGCCTTCCGGCCGAGGCCGCCCACGACCGTGCCGTAGCGGGTGCTGAGCCAGTCGAAGGCCCGGTTGAATCCCTTGAAGAACGCCGCCACGGGGCCCTTTCCGGGCTTGGGCCTGCGCAGCAGCATCGCGGACAGCGCCGGGCTGAGCGTCAGCGCGTTGATGACGGAGAACACCACCGCGACCGCGATGGTGATGGCGAACTGCTGGTAGAGCTGACCGGTCACGCCACCCATGAACGCCACCGGCAGGAACACCGCGCACAGCACCAGGCCGATGGCCACGACCGGCCCGGAGACCTCCTTCATCGCCATCCGGGTCGCCTCGACAGGATCCTTGCCGTGCTCGAGGTGGTGCTGCACCGCCTCGACCACGACGATCGCGTCGTCCACGACAATGCCGATGGCCAGCACGAGGCCGAACATCGTGAGCGTGTTGACGCTGAAGCCCAGGACCGGGAAGAGGATGAAGACGCCCAGCAGCGACACCGGCACCGTCAGCATCGGGATGATCGTGGCCCGGAAGCTCTGCAGGAAGACGTACACGACGATGAGAACCAGCACGATCGCCTCGAAGAGCGTGTGCTCAATCTCCTTCATGGAGGCCACGATGGGCAGCGTTGAGTCGAGCGTGACGTCGTAGTCCATGTCGGGCGGGAAGCGCTCCTTCGCCGCCTCGAGGATCTTCCTCACGTTCGCGGCCGTCTCGATCGCGTTGGCGCCCGGCGCGAGGTAGATGCCGATGGCGCCGGCCGGGGCCTTGTTCAGGCGCGCGCGGAGGTCGTAGGTCTGCGCACCCAGTTCCACGCGTCCCACGTCGCGGACCTTCACCTGCGAGCCGTCAGGGTTCGAACGGATGATGATGTCCTCGAACTGCAGCGGGTCGCGCAGGAGCCCCAGCGCGCGGAGGTTGAACTGCATCTCCTGGCCGGGCGGCGCCGGCTCGGCGCCGACGCGGCCCGCGGGCGACTGCGCGTTCTGCTCGCGGATGGCCTTGGCCACGTCGTCGTGGTTGATGCCGAGGGAGGCGAGCTTGTCGGGCCGGAGCCAGACGCGCATCGAGTAGTCCTGCGCCGTGAAGTTCTTCACGTCGCCCACGCCCTTCACGCGCTTGATCGCGTCCACCAGGTTGATGTCCGCGTAGTTGCCGAGGAACACGGCGTCGTACGTCCCCTTGGGCGACGAGAGGCCGATGACCATCAGGATGTCCGGGCTGGAGCGGTTGACGACGACGCCCTCGCGCTTCACGGCGTCGGGCAGCATGGCCTCGGCCTGGCCCACGCGGTTCTGCGTGTTGACCTGCATGATGTCCACGTCCGTGCCGACATCGAAAAGGACGTTGAGGGTGAGCTTGCCGTCGTTGGCGCTGAAGGACTGCAGGTAGAGCAGCTTGTCCACGCCGTTGACCTTGGACTCGATGGGCGTGGCCACGGACTCCATCACCGCCTCCGCGGCGGCGCCGCGGTAAGTGGTGGTCACCTGGATCATGGTCGGGCTGACCTGCGGGTACTCGCTGATGGGCAGGCGCGAGAGGCTGACCAGGCCCACGATGACCGTCAGGATGGAGATCACCATCGCGACGATCGGCCGCCGAATGAAGAAATCGGCCATGGCGTTACTGGTGGGCGGGCTTCGGGGCCGCCGCGGCGGAAGCGGCCGCGGCCATCTCCGCTGCGGTCATCGGCTGCACCGCCGCACCCTCGCGAACTTTCTGCAGGCCCTCGACCACGATGCGCTCGCCCGCCTTGAGGCCCGCGGTGACCAGCAGTCTGCCATCCAGCGCCTCGCCGATCTCCACGGCACGCTGGGTGGCGGTGTTGCTTTCCCCGATGACCCAGACGAAGCGCCTGCCCTGCAGTTCCGCCACGGCACGCTCGGGCACGAGCAGGCTGTCGGCCCGCGTGCCCAGGTTCACCTTGATGCGGGCGAACATGCCGGGGCGAAGGATCTTCTCGGGGTTCGGAAACTCCGCCCGGACACGCAGCGTGCCGGTTTTCACGTCCACCGCGCGGTCAATGAAGACGAACCGGCCCCCTTCCGGATGCACCGAGCCGTCGGCGAGGATCAGGGTGGCGGGCAGGTCGGCCACCCGCTTGCCGGTGGCCCGGGCCTGGGCCTCCGCCTTGAGATAATCCACCTCGCTCACCGCGCAGTAGAACCAGATGGGATCCAGTGTGGAGATGGTCGCGAGCAGCGTCGGCTCGCCCTTGCCCACCAGCTCGCCCACCGACACCTGCTTGGCACCGATCAGTCCGCTGACCGGCGCCGCGACCTGGCAGTATCCCAGGTCAATCTGCGCGGCATCCACGCCCGCCTGGGCGGAGCGCAGGGACGCGCGGCCGGCATCCACCGAAGCCCGGGCGTTGTCCAGGTCCTGCTGCGGAATCGCCTTCTTCGCGGCGAGGGGCTCGAGGCGGCCCACGTCCGTCTCAAACTTCTTCAGCGCCGCCTCGGCCTGCCCCAGCACTCCCTGGGCGGCCGCGAGCGCTTCCTCGAAGGGCCGGCGATCAAGCTGGAAGAGCGGGTCGCCTTCCCGGACCTCGGTGCCCTCGATGAACAGAATCTTCTCCACGAAGGCCACGACGCGGGCCCGCACCTCCACGTTCTGCGGCGAATCCAGCTGGCCGATGATTTCGGTGTGGATGGGGACGTTGGTTGCCGCGACAGCCAGCACCACGACCGCCGGCGGCGGCGGCGGCGCGGGCGCCTCCTCCCGGCACGCGGGCAGCACCAGAAGCAGCCCTGTTGCCAGGAAAGCCGCTCGCCGATGGCTGCATCCGGCGGGCCACCGGCGATCTCGGATCGTACTCATGCTTGGTTGTCCTGCTTCCTGTGCATCCTGGTTTCGTACCCGTCTGTCACCTGCCGGATGAAGCCATCCTTGCGATGACCCGAGGGCCGGGATCCCCCGTGGTAGGCAGCAGGTTATGGACCGTGAACCGCTTGGGAGAGTACCGGTCGCCTTCACGGCAGTCTTGAAAATTCGCATGCCGTCAGTTGCCCGATGCATTCCGGCACCGCCCCCGGTGTCTCACAACCGTCCGCTTGGCGGAGCACCGCAAGGAGGCGGGAACCGAGGGCCCGGGGCGAGATGCGACGACTTTGATGTTTCACGCCCCGGCGGCCCAGACCCACGGACTGGATCCTGAACCGGACGACCTCAGGCCGCCATTCCGACTGCGGCGGCCGGGGCTTCGTGCCCGGCTTTCCACAGCAGCCGGGGGGGCGCTGGGCCGGGACGGGCGCGCGATGGCGGGAGGCGGTCCTAGAAGCGCCGCGATGAGGGCAGGGGATTGCCCGCCAGGAACTGGCCGGCCACCCCGCGAACCCAGGCCGGCAATACGCGTTCGCGGCGACGGCCATTGAGCACCCAGCCAACGAACGTTGACCGCACAAAGAGGTCATAGGTGAGCAGCGAGATGGCAACCGTCAATGCGGTGACCAAGGCGAGCTTGAGCGGCCAGTGCAGCGGCAGTTCGGCCACGGCCACCTGCAACCAGACCACGATCGGCAGGTGGATCAGATACATCCAGTAGGACGAGTCGGCGACGTAGCGGATGAAGGTGTTCGGGCGAGGGCACAGCTTCCGGAAAACGCCGATCGTCAGGAGTACCAGCGACCACATCGTCAGGGCGTAGCCCAGGGCATAGGCCACATGCGCGGCCAGGTAGTCGGGATGTGCCGGGTCACGTTCGATCCCGCCCAGCCCCAGGATGGCGGCGATGCCGGCGGCAGCCATGATCCAGCGCGCCGTCGTGAGCCGGGCCAACCTCGGGATCAGCCCGCGTTGCCGGCCCAGCATCCAGCCAACGGCGAAGAATCCGCCGTAGATGGCCAGCGCCGGGAGATGCGGCCATAGCGATTTGTCCGGCGTGTCCATGTCCCAGAAACTCATGAACCACAGCGCGGCGGCTGTTGGCACCGCGAGGATCGGCAGGGACACAGGCGAGTGGGCCAGCCACGCAACAACGGCGTCGGCCCGGCGAACCAGGGCTTCCCTCCACGATGCGGTCGAGCCCGGCAATCCTCGCGCGACGAGAACCAGCGCGGTGATCAACATGAGGTAGTAGAGAAACCAGAGATGCGATCCCGCGAAGATCCCGGCCGGCAGCGTTGCGAGGGATTGGAAGCCGCCGACCAGGCCGGCCCGGACATCCGCGTCGCCGCGCAGGCTGGCGGAACCCATGATCCAGCCTGAGATGACCAGCGGTCGCAGGATGAACCAACCGACGACAAACGGCACCCCGAGGCGGATCGCCCGTGAGCGGATGAAGTCGGCCGTGCCCTTGCGATGCAGGGTCACTTGGCTGAAGAAGCCCGCCAGCAGGAAGAACAGCTCCATGCGGAACGCGTGGCTGACCGCTACGAACACGGCCACCAGCGGGCTGGTCGAGACGTCCTGCACCGCCCAGCCCATGAAGACCGGCATGAACGACAGGCTTGCGTGGAACACGACGCCCAGCACGAGCGCGAACGCCCGCGTGGCGTCCAGGTGATCCAGGCGCGAGGGGGCCGGCGGCAGCGGCGCGGCGCGCGCGGACGGGGCGGCGGAGGAGGCCATGCGGGCGGGGGAAAATGGAGGTGGCGTGGCCGGCGCGGCTCAGTAGAAGCCGAGCTCGTCCACTTCGTAGCCGAACGCATCCTTGGCCATGCCAAACGAGACCAGGTTGACGCTGGTGATGGACTTCAGGTTGAGCGGGATCGGCTCCGACCACGCGCGCTTCAGGTCCTTGAACGGGATGCGCACCTCTTGAAACTCACCGCGCTGGCCGGCAATCGGCGTGCCGGTGTGGTAGTCGAAGTTGGTGATTTCGGAGCTGCCGACCTGCACGCAGAGGATGCCCTTGGTGACCTTCACGCGCAGGCGGATTCCCGTGTAGCCGGTCATGTCCTTCGGGCTCCCATCGGCGGAGAGCAGCGAAACGAGGCTGATGAACGCGGGGACGCCGCGTCCGGGCACAAGATCGCCTTTCACCACGAGCACGCCGTTCTCGCACTTCTGCGTCGCCTGCGAGCTGCTGCCAACCTCCTTGTCCTGGATCAGGAGGCGTCCTGCACCGTGCTTGTTGAGCTTGGCGTCCGAGTAATCGTCGAGCAGCAGCGGCGCCTTGGCCGATGCGGCCGCCAGGGCGCCGAACGCGAGCAGCGTGCCGAGGCAGGCGACTGCCACGAAGGGGCGGCGGGCGGTGAGGGCGGAGGAGTCGGGGCGTGGGGTCATGGGTTTGTGGGATCAATGGGCCCGATCGCTCGGTGGCCCGCGATTTCGCCTGCAGGTGCCCGAATCGGCGCTCCCGGTGACAGGGAATCTTCATGGAGGAAGGACCGGCCTGCCCCTTGAGCGGCTGGTCAATTCGGGTAGCCTCCCCGAGCCGCCGAAGATTTCTGTCACCGGCCCCGGGTTTTCCGGCACTTGTCCGGGAAGCGTGATGCCCATGGCTGACACAATGACCCCCATCGAGCTGGTCCCGGATGCCGGGCTGGTCGCCGCCTGCATGGACGGCGACCGCGACGCCTTCGGCCGGATCGTGGAGCGCTATCAGCGTCTCCTCTGCTCGCTGGCGTACTCCGCGACGGGGAGCCTGTGCGAGAGCGAGGACCTGGCGCAGGAGGCCTTTCTCGATGCCTGGCGCCAGCTTCACACCCTGCGCGAGCCGGAGAAGCTGCGTCCGTGGCTGTGCGGCATCCTGCGGTTCAAGATCGGGCGGCTGCGTCGTTCGGCGGGGCGGGAACCGGTCCGCCAGGCGGAGCCGCTGGATGCGGCGGCGGAGATGCCCTCGGGCGACGAGCCGGCCGCGGACCTGGCGATGAACAGGGAGGAGCAGGCGATCCTGTGGAGCGCCCTGGAGCGCGTGCCCGAGGTGTACCGCGAACCGCTGGTGCTCTATTACCGCGAGCATCGTTCCGTGGAGCATGTGGCCGCCGCGCTTGATCTGACGGAGGACGCGGTCAAGCAACGGCTCGCGCGCGGCCGGAGGGTCTTGCAGGAGCGGGTGCTGTCCTTCGTGGAAGGCGCGCTGTCGCGGAGCACGCCCGGACGCGTGTTCACGCTCAGCGTGCTGGCGGCACTGCCGGCGTGGGCGCCTCCGGCCAAGGCCGCCGGGATCGGGGCGGCCGTGGCGGGCGGCGGCGTGATGGCCAAGTCCACGGGGATCGCGGCGCTCGTGGCTTCCAGCTCGGGCGTGGTATCCGCGGTGCTGGCGTTGCGCGCCAGTCTCGACCAGGCGCGGACGCCGCGGGAGCGCCGCGCGGTGGTCAAGATCACGGTGGTGGCGTTCTTCGGCGCGCTGGGCCTGCTGGGCGTCCTGTACCTGCTGCGGGCGGCGGCGTTCCGCTGGCCGGAAGGCCGGTTGGTCCTCGCGGCCATCACCCAGGCGCTGGTGCTGGCGTTCATCCTTGGCTGGCCCGTGGCGATGCTGCGGATCATGCGCCGGATGCGCACGCTGCGCTCGGCGGAGCGACGGCGGCATCCGGAGCTGTTCCGCGACTCCCGGGATCAGGTGGGTTCCACCGCCGGCGAATACCGCAGCCGGTGGAAGCTGCTCGGCGCGCCGCTCGTGCATGTCCGCTTTTCCTCCCCGGATGCCGGTGAACCGCCCGTCTTCGGATGGATTGCCGGCGGGGACCGCGCCTATGGGCTCCTGTTTGCATGGGGCGGGTATGCCGTCGCGCCGTTCAGCATCGGGGCCGTCGCGATCGGAATCTTTGCCCTGGGCACGGTCAGCTTCGGCGTGATTTCCGTCGGCACGGCAGGCGTCGGCCTGCTGGCCATCGGCTGCATGGCCGTGGGGGTGAGAGCCTATGGGTGGCTGTCCGCGCTCGGCTGGCAAGCGGCGGCAGGCGGCGGCTTTTCCGTTGCCCGGATCGCCGCGGAAGGACCGGTGGCCTTCGCGCCGCACGTCAACGACGCCCTCGCGCGGCAAATGCTGGCCGCGCCACCGGAGGGGAACCAGTTCATCTTCCTGATCGTCGTCTCGCTGGTCTCGATCATCCCGGTCGCCGGCTACGCGTGGGCGGTGAGAAGGCGGATGGGCGGGCGGGCGGTGCCTGACCAGTGCGCCCAGCCCTCACCCCATGAGCCTGGATGACGAAGGTGCGGCTGCCGTCGGCCGGGGACGGACTCCCGGCGCGCCGCGATGCGTCCCCCGTCGCCGGCGTACGGATTGCGGCGGTTTCCACCTTCCGCCGGCGGCCCTGTCACCGTGTCAGCCTGGGGTGCGTCATGTTCTCGGGCTTCAGGAGCTCGTCGAGATGGTCCTTCGTCAGCCAGCCCTTGGCGATGACGAGGTCATAGACGCTGCCGCCGGTCGCGAGGGCCTCCTTGGCGATGGCGGCGGACTTCTCGTAGCCGAGCACGGGGTTCAGCGCAGTCACGAGGCCGATGGAGTTCTGCACGTACTCGCGGCAGCGCTCGCGGTTGGCCGCGATGCCGGCGATGCAGCGCGAGGCGAGGATGATGGCGGCATTGCGCAGGAGCGTGAGGCCGAAGAACAGGTCGAAGGCGATGATGGGCTCCGCCATGTTCAGCTCGAACTCGCTGGCTTCCGATGCCATGGCGACGGTCACGTCGTTGCCGATGATCTGGTAGCAGATCTGGTTCACCACCTCGGGCACGACGGGGTTGACCTTGCCGGGCATGATGGACGAGCCGGGCTGCATGGCGGGCAGGCGGATCTCGTACAGGCCGCAGCGCGGGCCGGAGGAGAGCCAGCGCAGGTCGTTGCAGATCTTCGAGAGCTGCACGGCGGCGGTCTTCATCGTGCCGCTCATGAGGGCGAACTCGCCGGCGTCCTGCGTGGCTTCGACGAGGTTCCCGGCCAGCCTCACCGGCGCGCCGGAAATCTCGGCCAGCTTCTGCGTGCAGAGCGGCGCGTAGCCCGCCGGGCTGTTCAGCCCGGTGCCGATGGCGGTCGCGCCCATGTTCGTGGACAGCAGCTCGCGGCCCGCGTGCTCCAGGTGGCGGAGGCCGTCGCCGATCATCACCGAGTAGGCGCCGAATTCCTGCCCGAGCGTCATCGGCACGGCGTCCTGGTTCTCCGTGCGGCCCATCTTGATCACGTCGGCGAACTCCGCCGCCTTGGCCTCGAGCGCGGCCTTCAGTTCCCGCAGCGCGCCGAGGGTGTCGCGCAGCGTGAACCACACGCCGAGCTTGATGGCCGTGGGGTAGGCGTCGTTCGTGGACTGCGAGCAGTTCACGTGGTCGTTCGGGTGGCAGTGCTGGTACTCGCCCTTCCGATGGCCCATCAGCTCGAGGGCGCGGTTCGCGATGACCTCGTTGGCGCACATGTTGGTCGAGGTGCCCGCGCCGCCCTGGATCATGTCCACGACGAACTGGTCGTGCAGCTTCCCGGCGAGGATCTCGTCGCACGCCTGCGTGATGGCCTCGGCGACCTTCCGGTCCAGCGCGCCGAGCTCCGCGTTGGCGAGGGCGGCGGCTTTCTTGACCATCGCCAGGCCGCGGACGAAGTGCTCGTAGTGCCCCACCCGGATGCCGGAGAAGGGGAAGTTCTCGACCGCCCGCAGGGTCTGCACGCCGTAGTAGGCGTGCCCGGGCACGTCGCGCTCCCCGAGGGAGTCGTGCTCGCGCCGGACGCCGGCCAGCGCGGCCTCGCCCGCCTCCCCGGCGAGCCGCTCGGTGGCGGCACGGAGCCGGTCGCTGAGCCGGCGGGCGACCTGACCGACGAGGCGGTAGAAGACCGCCGGGTTCTCGGCCCGCACCTGGTCCAGCTCGGCGCGCGGGATCTGCCAGACCTGCGCGCCCTGCCGGGCCACGGCGGAGGTGGTGTGCGGCGCGTCGTCGAGCATCACGCTTTCCCCGAGGATGGCGCCCGGCTGCGCGGTGCCGACAACGGTGCTGCGCCCCTGCCGGCCGCGGAGGAGCTCGACCTCCCCGCCGGTCACCAGCCCCAGCCACTGGCGGGGGGCGGACTCATGGAAAAGGTAGTCGCCGGGACCGTAGGCCGTGGCCGCCCCGCGGCGGAGAAAGGCGGTGAGTTCGTCAGGGGTGATGCCGATGCGGCGGGCGGCGTCGGCGATGGTTTCAGGATCAAGGTTCATGGCTCGTACGGGAGTGATTGCCGGCGGCTCAACCCCGGGCGGCCAAGACCACGGCATGGCCGCAGGCCGGGGGCGTCAGGAGCACGGACCGCAGGCTGTTGAGTTCACCGGATCAACAGCAAGGCGAGAATCTGCGCCGAGAGGATGCGCAGCAGCGTGGTGAGCGGGTACACCGTGGCGTAGGCGACGGTCGGCGCGTCGGACTTGGCGAGGTTGTTGGCGAAGGCCAGCGCCGGCGGGTCGGTCACACTGCCCGCCAGCAGCCCGCTGAGCACGGTGAAGTTCATCTTCAGCACGCTCCTTGCGAAGATCCCGGCCAGCAGCAGCGGGGGAACCGTGACGCAGAGCCCGGCACCCAGCCACCGCAGGCCATCCGCGCTGAACACGCTGGCGAAGAACTTCGGCCCGGCGGCGAGGCCGACCGCCGCGAAGAACAGCGCGATGCCGAACTCGCGGAAGGCGAGGTTCGAGTTCACCGGCATGTGGCACACGATGCGGCCGATGCGGCCGATGCGTCCCAGCACGAGCGCGACGATCAGCGGCCCGCCCGCGAGCCCGAGCCGCACCGGCTGCGGCAGCCCGGGGAAGGCGATGGGCAGCGTGCCGACGATGATCCCGGCGAGGATGCCGATGAACAGCGGGATGAAGTGCGTCTCGTTGAGTTCCTTGACCGAGTTGCCCAGCAGGGCGGCCGTGCGCTCCAGCCCCTCCTCGCCGCCGACCACCTGCAGCATGTCGCCGAACTGCAGCCGCAGCGCCGGCACGGCCGTCATCTCGAAGTCCGCGCGCGTCACGCGGCTCACCACGACGCCGAAGCGGGCGTCGAGGCCCAGCTCCCGGACGGACTTGCCGAGCACGTCCTTGTGCGTCACCACCACCCGCCGGTACGCCACCTTGCCGGGGGCGGCGCGGAGATCCTCGTCGCTGCGCTGCCCCACCACGCGCTGGAAGCGGTCCAGCATCGCGCGCAGGCCGATGGCCGTGATCGCGTCGCCGGGCTGCAGCACCGTGTCGCCGGTGGCCGCGCGCACCTCGGTCTCGCCGGAACGTCGGTGCCGCGAGATCGTCACGCCCGTCTCGGCGCGGGAAGGGATCTCGTCGAGGGTCACGCCCGCGAGGTTGGGGTTCTGGACGACCAGCGTCCGCGTCTCCAGCGGCTCGACGCGGCCGCGCTGCTGCGCGATGAACTCGCGGGCCTCCTGGGCCGGGTCAATGCGGTACAGCCGCTTCAGCAGCAGCAGCGTGCCGATGATGCCCGCGATCGCGGCCGGATAGGTCACCGCGTAGGCCAGCGCGGGCAGCGCCAGCCGGTCCGGCGTCACGCCCGGCAGGGTGGCCAGCGTCTGCTGGGCGGCGCCGAGGGAAGGGGTGTTCGTGGTCGCGCCGGCCAGCAGCCCGAGCACGGCCGCAAAGTCGAGGCGGAGCAGCCAGCCGATCCCCACCGCCAGGAGCACGCCGGCCAGCACCACGGCGCCGGCCAGGAGGTTCAGGCGCAGCCCCTCGCGGCGCAGCGCGGCAAAGAAGCCCGGCCCGAGCTGCAGGCCGATGGTGAACACGAACAGGATCAGCCCGAACTCCTTCACGAAATCGAGCGTTTCGTGGTCCACCGGCTTGCCGAAATGCCCGGCGAGGATGCCCGCGAAGAGCACCCCCGCCGTGCCCAGCCCGATGCCGCGGACCTTCACGCTGCCGAGCGCCATGCCGGCGGTGCAGACCAGCGCGAGCGCCCCGATGGCGTGGGCGACCGGATGGGTGATGTGCAGGTCGAAAAGCCAGTTCATGTCGGTGGCGCGCCAGCCCCGGGGCCGCGGTTGCCGCCGTCGTGCCCCAACCTGGCCTTCACGACAAGTCCGCGCTCTGGATCGCCTCGAGAAACCACTGTGCGCCCGTCTTCACGTTCGCCGCGTTCGCCTCATCGGTATCGGTGTGCATTGCCAGCGCGAAGTTCGGGTCCACGCGCACGGGCACGTCGCCCAAGACCAATTCGCGGTCGCCCTCGATCCGCACGCGGATGACCGATTTGGCGCGCAAACCGTGGCGGAGGGCGTCCTCGGGCGTCATGTGGACGTGGTGCAGCGCGCAGATGACACCGCGGTCAAGCCGCACCCTGCCTGCCGCGCCTTCGAGCGCGCCTCCGGGCACGTCCGCGAGGTCACCGCTCTCGTGGATGGGCGGATGCACGCCGAGTCTGGACCGCTCGGTCATGGCAGTTTCGACCTGGGCGTATCGGCGGGCCGGCCCGAGCACGCGTACCCGCTCAAGGCGTCCCTTCGGCCCGACGAGGGTGAGATGCTCCTGGCACGCATACCGGCCGGGCTGTGAGAGGTCGGCGTGCCTGGTGTGCTGATGCCCCGGGCCGAAATGCTCCTCGACGCGCTCCTGCGTGAGGTGGATGAGGTGCGCGGAAACCTAGACGAGGAAAGGCTGCTGATTCTGCGCCCCGAGCGAGCGCCCGACGCAGGACCGGACCAACGCGCGCAGTGCCTCGCGGGCCATCATGCGCTCCTCGTCCGCCGGGACGACCAGCACGGCCGCCTTCGAGGTGTCGGTCGAGATGCGGCAGACTTCGTCGAAGCCGCGGACAGTGCGGTTGCGCTCCGGGTCGAGCGTGATGCCCATGCAGCCAAGACCTTGGAGCGCCAGCGCGCGCTCCTCCTCGCTGCTTTGCCCGCGCGCCGGCCCTTGGGCGCGCGTTCAGCTCGCCGGCTTCGGCCTCGACGTCGGCGTGCCGGCCGCCTTCGATGACACAAGACAACTGCTCCGCACGGTCCGCTGCTCGTCCACCGCGGCCCAGCGCTCCGAATGATCCCGGAGCGTCCGTTGCGCCAGAAATTCCCCGCATGACCGCCCGCGGGAAACTCAACGGGGATTCCTGGTGCTGAAAGCCATCAACGGAGCCAACGCGAATGAGAAATCCATCCGTCCTGGGCACTCGGGAACGTTCCAACGGTGGTGGGCGCGGTGTTCACCCCGCCTGCGTCATCATTCATGCCACCCAGTCCGGCCTGCAGGGCGGTGCGACGAAAGCCCGCGCCGACGCTTACTGCCCGGGAAACACCGTCCGCCAATCGTCCTTCATGCTCACGACGGTCCAGCCCTTTACCCTCGCCTCGTCGAGGCCCTGGTCGAGTTTGCCGATGTGCGACTCGCGGTCGTAGGCCCACTCGCGCGCGGCGTCGTCGTGATGGACGTAGAGGCAGAAGCGCGGGCCGCTGCCGGCGGCGGTGTATTGCAGCATTTGCAGATCGCCGTCCGAATTGCCGAAGGCAGCGATGGGGCGGCGACCGATGTGCTGATTGATGCCGACGGGTTTGCCGGCGTTGTCGTCGATGAAGTTGATCTCCGGCAGCTTCAAGAGCACCGGTTTGCCGTCGCGCAGTTCAAACTTCGTCTTGCCGCTGCTGCCCACGACCTGCTCCGGCGGGATGCCATACACTTTCTCCGTCCACGGCCGCATAAACTCGATGCCGCCGCCGGAGACGATGAAGGTCTTGAAGCCGTTCGCACGCAGGTAGGCGAGCAGTTCCAGCATCGGCTGATAGACCATTTCAGTGAAAAGCCGGCCCGTCTTGGGATGCTTCGCGGTGGTGATCCAGTCCGTGACGGCTTTTCCAAACTCCTCGGTGGTCATGCCTGCGTGGGTGGCCATGACGATCTGCGCCAGCGAGGCCTCGCCGCCAGCGAGTGCGGCTTTGACGTCGCCTTTGAGCAACGATGCAAAAGGCTCATTTTCTTTCCATTCGGGATGCTGCGGCGCGAGGGCCTTGATGCGGTCGAGGGCGAAGAAAAGCTGGAAATACATCGGCTGCTCGGCCCAGAGCGTGCCGTCGTTGTCGAAGACGGCGATGCGCTCGGCCACGGGCACGAATTCCGGCGAGCCTTCCTTGGTGACCTTCTCGACAAAGGCG
>JBJXFY010000017.1:0-2720 GCA_046155815.1 Limisphaerales bacterium
GAAGCCGTGGCCCAGACGCTGGGACGTTACAAATTGCTGGAGCGAGTCGGCGAAGGCGGGTGCGGCGTGGTCTATGTCGCCGAACAGACAGAGCCGGTGCGGCGGCGTGTGGCGCTCAAGGTGATCAAGCTGGGCATGGACACCAAGCAGGTCGTCGCCCGGTTCGAGGCGGAGCGGCAGGGCTGGCGACGAAGGACCATCCGAACATTGCCAAGGTGCTCGATGCGGGCACGACCGACGCGGGCCGTCCGATCTTCGTGAGGGCCCTGATTGGGCGACGTCAACTTTGACGACAACTGCAATCGGCTCAGTCATACCCACAAGCAGTTCCCCCTATGAATCCCGGACAAACGGCGAGTTCGATCACGGCAATGCGCGTTTCTCACCTGCTCGCATTGCTCATGGTACTGCTGGGATTCTCCAGCAAGGCGCACCCGGGTTCGGGCATCGCGGTGGATGAGCGGGGCCGTGTCTTCTTCACGACCGGCCCGATGATCGTGATGATCGAGACCAATGGCATGGCCCGCACCATCATCCACGATCAGACCCACGAGAAGTTCTACCAGCTGCATCACATTCAACGCGCGCCGGACGGCGGATTGCTGACGGCATCGGACATGGGCAATGGCATCTGGCGCTTCACGCCGGAAGGAAAACTGAGCCGGTTCTATCCGCCTGAGAATGACATGCGGGCCCTCGCGGTCGGTGTGGGCGGCGATCCGTTCGCGGTGGATCGTGCGGGCAATCTATACGCCGTGAACTCAGTTCAGGATCGCTTCACTCAGCTCCTCAAGATCTCACCGGAAGGCAGGATCAGCGTCCTGGCCGGCGGCGACTGGGGCTTTGCGGACGGCAAGGGGGTCGCCGCAAAGTTCGGCGATCTCCACAGTGGGAGCATGGTGGTGGCCTCCGACGGCGCGCTGCTGCTCACGGACGACTCGGCGCGGGTGCGCCGGGTTTCGGCGGAGGGAGTGGTCTCCACTCTGGCGGGAGGTGGTGAGCGGGGTTATCGGGACGGACGCGGCGGGGACGCGCTTTTCGACGGCGCGAGCGGACTTGCGCTGGACGTGCAGGACAACCTGCTGGTCGTGGAGCGCGCGGGACGCCTCCGCACGATCACGCCCGATGGCATGGTGACGACGTTGGCCGGAGCCTTACCGGCGAGGGGCAACGGCGGAACCGCCCGCGGGGCCGCGTTCGATGAGCCGACCGGGATCGCCCTGGCACCCAGCGGTGATTTGTTTCTCCTCGAACCGCATCGGCCGCGGGTTCTTAGGATTTCCAACGGGCGCGTTACCACGGTTCATGAGGGATTGCCGTGACACGGACGCCTGCCGTTCAGCCAGGAATGCCGGATGGCAAGGGTCGGTTTCGCCGCTTCGTCCGTGCGTCTTTCAGTGGCCCCGGTGCCCGGTAGACACCCGGCTTTGGGCCTCGTCGGCGAGGGCTTGGCCGGCTTCGGCTTGATGCAGCGGTTCGGATCCGCGCCGAGGGTGGCGCAAAGTTCACGGACGACCTGCTCGCGTGCGGCCAGATCTGTGGTGTTGAAGCGGAGGAAGAAGGGGCGCTGGGCCCAGTCGAAGGGTTCGGGTGCCTTGCCGTGAATGAAGTAAAGCAGCGCGGCGAAGTGGACGGCGGTGCCGCCGTCGCGCTCCATCAGGCCGCGCAGCAGCGTCTGAACGATTTCGGGCGGATGAAACTCCGCCACCTCGTCCAGCGCCTCGCTCAGGCCCGTATAGATCCCGGCCTGCTCCAGCGCCTGCACGAGGGAATCAATCCGCTGCCGCTCCGAAACCAGTTCCGGCGCGTGGGCATGGACGGCCAGACGGACCTTCGCGTCGCCCGTGGTCAGCGCACTCTTCAGGGCCGCCTGGGCGCGCTTTGAGTTGAGGGCCGCCAACGCCTCGACGTCGCGCCAGTCGTTCGAGCGCCGCTGAATCAGGATTTCTTCGATGGCCTGCAATTCCCCGGGCGTCGCTTCCCTGAGGATCGAAAGGTCGTATCCGATGCCATCGTGCCACTTCTCGTAGTCGATCGCCATGCTGGCCTTGAAGCGGGACACGGCGGATTTGGTGTCCTCGCGGGATGCCATCCGGACCGCGCGCTCGGCCGGGGTGAACTGTTCGGGGTCGAAAACCTCCGGGGCCAGGCCCTGAGCCGCGTAGCGGGCGGCGTCGGCGGCGCGTTGCTTCGCCTCCAATTCGGCGCGGATCGCATCCATGTCCGGCGGCGGTTTCGGCGGATGGGCCGGTTCCAAGACGAAGAAGTGGCGTTGCGCGTCCGTGTATTCGCCCGAGTAGTTGCTGCAATCGCGGTCGTAGAAGTGGAGGTCCGGTGTCTTCACCCGCGGCCGCGTGCTCACTTCGCGGGCCAGCTTGAGGTAGGCGCCGCACAGGGCGGCGGGGAAGCTGTGGCCCAATTCCTCGATCGTATTGCCGGCGGCCAGCTCGGCCAGCACCAGCTCACGCAGCACGGCGGGAAACCGGGCGAACTCCGGCTCGTGTTCCTGGAGAAGATTCATGGTTGCGGGTCAACGGGGCGTGGGATCGGTGGGCAACGGCTCCAGACCGGTCCACTCCTTCATGGAGTAGCTCGCCACGCGGCAGACGGTGCCCTGCATGGCCCGGCTCTCCGGGCGGACGCGGGAGAGCTCGAGGATCGTCCTGAGCTCGGGCGTGAAATCGGCGCCGGCCTTTTCGCGGAGCGCCCGCACGGCGACC
>JBJXFY010000023.1:0-9303 GCA_046155815.1 Limisphaerales bacterium
CCCGCCAGCATCGGCCGCAGCCGCGCGGCGTCCTCCTCCGCGCTGGAGCGGGCGAGGTCCGCGTCGCCGCCGGCACCGAGGCCGCGGGTGAGGGCGGCGCCGAGGAAGAGCGCCTCCGCCGGCTCGCCGCGGGTGAGCACGGCGGGGTCGGTGTCGAGCACGGCGTAGCGGAGGCCGGGCGGGTTCACGGCGCGCAGGCAGCGCACGATGGCGCCGCCGGCCGTGCCGAGGCCCAGCACAAGCGCCTCACGGGCGGTGGGGGTGGGGTTCATGGTCGGTGTGCTTGGTCAGGGCGATTTCCGAGCCGGCTGGCTGCGGAAACAACGCCGGGTTTCAGCCCGGCATCAGTTGCCTCAGCGGGCCGGGGAGCAGCCCGCGCCAGCCGGTCCGGCGGACGTCGCGGCGCGGGGCGTGCTGGAGCGCGCCGTAGCGCAGCAGTCCGATGGCCGTGGCAAACTCCGGCTGGTCCAGCCCCGAGGGCACGCTGCTCACGCCCGCGTTGGTCCCGACCACGGCCGGCAGGCCGAAGGTTCGGGAGGCCAGCTCCGTGATGCCGGGGATCCGCGCCCCGCCGCCGCACAGGTGGACGCTGCCGCGGACCTGGTGGAGCACGCCCTTCTCCTCCAGCTCCTCGCGGACGATGTCGAGGGTTTCCTCGAGCCGGGCGTGCATGATGCGGCGGAGGTGCTCGAGGTTCACCGGTGTCTCGGGCAGGCCGTGCTCGCTCACGCCCGCCAGCACCCGGCCGCGCACGGCGTCGTCGGGAAACGCGCCGCCGTGCTCCACCTTGAGCTGCTCGGCGCGGCCCTGGGGCACGCGCAGGCCGTTGGCGAGGTCGTAGGACACGTGGTCGCCGCCCACGGCGAGGACGCCCGAGTGCCGCACCACGCCGCGGCCGTACACCACGTAGTCCGTGGCGCCGGCGCCGAGGTCGAGGACGAGGGCGCCCAACTCCTTCTGCTGGCGGGTGAGCAGGGCCAGGGAACTGGCGAGGCCGGTGAAGACCACATCCTGAACCTCGAGATGGAGGCCGCGCACGACGCGGATGGCGTTCTGGATTCGGCTGGCCTTGCCATGCGTGACGTGCATCTCGACCTCCAGCCGTGACCCGAGCATCCCCACCGGGTCGGGGATGTCCTCCTGGCCGTCCACGGCGAAGTGCTGCCGGATGGCGTGCAGGACGTGGTGGTCGGCGGGGACGTTGATGGCCTTGGCGTTGCGGACCACGTCCTCGACGTCCTCGGGCACGATCTCGCGGTCGGCGGAGACGATGGTGTGGAGTCCGCGGTTGTTGAAGCCCTGGAGGTGGCCGCCGCCGATGCCGAGGATGACGGAACGGACCTCGACATCGGCGGAGCGCTCGACCTCGTCCAGCGCGGCGCGGATGTCCTCCTCGGCGAGGGCGGGGTTGGTGACCTCGGACTTGCGGACGCCGCGGGAGGGCGCCTGGCCGACGCCGAGGATGCGCGGGAGGCCGTCGGACTGTGCCTCGCCGACGAGGGCGCAGACCTTGGCGGTGCCGAGCTCGAGGCCGACGAGGATGGAGGTGCGGTCAAACATGGCGGGAGCGGCGGGTGCGTTGGGGCCGGGCGGGCCGGACCGGGTGGGCGGCGGGAGGCGGCGGGGCCTCGGCGAAGCGGGCGGGGACGTTGTTCGCGACGGAGAGGTCCAGCCAGGCAAGCGAGCGGCGCAGGCGGGCAGCCTCATCATGGATGGCGCGCCACCGAAGCATCTGGCGGCGGAAGTCGGCCGCGCCGAAGACCACCTCCGTGCCCTGCCGCGTCACGCCGCGGAAGGCATCGCTGCCGGACAGGCTCAGCACCTCCAGGTCCGCGAGGGAGAACATCGAGCTGTCCTCGTAGGCGCGGAGCAGCTCCAGCGCCGCCCGCAGGCGGCGGGACTCGAGCCGCGTGCCCGGGCGAAGCTGATCGGCGGGCAGGCCCTCGAGACGCGTCAGGCGGCTGAAATCCGCGCTCTGCCCGGGCCGGAGCCACGCCGGGTCGAGAGGCGGCAGCACGATGCCCTCCGCGTCGATCAGGACCTGCTCCTGCCAGAGCCGGCCGGAACGCGGCTCCATCAGCATCAGCTCCGCGCGGGCCACGGGCTCACGCTCGTCCACGGTGACCACGAGGCGGTCCGGCAGGACGCGCTCGACGCGGGCCTCGAGGATCCAGGGCACGAGCTCGAGGCCGGCCTGCACGCGGGTGGTGCTGAGCGCCATGAGGTTCTCGCCGGGGGCGACGCCGCTCCAGCGCCGCACCTGCTCGGGACGCAGGCGCCCGGTGGTCCCGGCCTCGATCACGCGGACGGCGAAGGCCTGGTTGCGGTACACAAAATGGTCGAGCAACCGGATGAAAAGCTGCCAGGCCACGAGCAGCGCGAGCGTGACGCCGCCCACGAGCGCAACCAGCGAGCCGGCGAGGCGGAGGCGCGCGTGCCGGGCCGCACGCGAACGGCCACGGACCTCGAGGACCTCCGCACGGTCGCGGCGCTTGTTGGCGGGCTTGCGGCCGAACATCAGGGAACGGGCTGGCGGGCTCCACGGTGGAGCGCGAGTTCCACCATCTTCCCGCACAGGGCCGGGAACGGCATCCCGGCCGCGGCGGCGGCCTTGGGCAGCAGGCTGGTCTCCGTCATGCCGGGCAGCGTGTTCACCTCCAGCACCCACGGGTTCCCGGCCGCGTCGAGCATCACGTCCACGCGCGCATAGTCGCGCCCGCCGACCGCGGCGAAGGCGCGCCGCGCGGCGCCCTGCACGCGGTCCGTGGCCGCGGCGTCGAGCGGCGCGGGACAGAGGTACTCGGTCGCGCCGGCGGAGTACTTGCTCGAGTAGTCGTAGGCCCCGCTGTGCGGGCGGACCTCGACCAGCGGCAGCACACGGCCATCGAGGATCCCGGCCGTCAGCTCCGGCCCCACGATGCGCTCCTCGATCAGCGCGGCATCATCGTGCCGCAGGGCGGCATCCAGCGCCTCCGGCCAGCCGGATGGGTGGTCCACGAAGCGCAGCCCGACGCTCGAGCCCTGCCGCGCCGGCTTCACGACCAGCGGCGGACGCCAGCCGGCGGGCCACGGCGCCTTGCGGTCCTGCACGACGAGGTGGCGCGGCGTCGCGACGCCGGCTGCGTTGCAGCGTTCCTTGGTGAGCACCTTGTCGAACGCGAGGCGGCTGGCGGTGGCGTCGCACCCGGTAAAGGGCACGCCCAGCGCCTCAAGCTCGGCCTGGATCGCGCCGTCCTCGCCATAGGTTCCGTGCAGGGCGAGGAAGATGACGTCCGTGCCCGCGGGCAGCGCCCAGGCGCCGGGCCGCGGGTCGAGTTCCGTGACGCGGTGCCCGAGGCCGCGCAGCGCGCCCGCCACGGCGGCGCCGGAACGCAGCGACACCTCGCGCTCGGCGGAGGGCCCGCCCAGCATGACGACGACATGGAGGGGATCGCTCATGCGCGCGACGGGACTTCCTCGCCCACGATCTCGACCTCCGTCTCGAGCCGGATGCCGCGCTCCGCCAGCACGCGCGCGCGGACGGTCTCGATCAGCCGCAGCACGTCCGCCGCGGCCGCGCCGCCGTCGTTCACAATGAAGTTTCCGTGGACGGTCGAGACGGCCGCGCCGCCGTGACGGGTGCCCTTGAGGCCGAGCTCGTCCACCAGCTTCCCGGCGGGCGCGGCGGCGGGATTCTTGAAGATGCAGCCGGCGCTGGGCTGCGGCGGCTGGGACTCCCAGCGCTTCGCGCTGTACTGCGCCATGCGCGCGGCGATCTCGGCCGGAAGGGCGGGCTCGCCGCGAAGCACCGCGCTGAGCGCGACGTGGTCGCGCAGGAGCGGGCAGGCGCGGTACTCCGCCCGCACCTCGGCGGCCAGTCGCTCGTGGACGCCGCCCTCCGCGTCCATGAAGCGAAGGGACTCGACGACATCGAAGGTCCACCGCCCCATCGCGCCGGCGTTCATGCGCAGCGCGCCGCCGAGGCTACCGGGAATGCCCTCGAAAAACTCCAGCCCCGCAAGGCCCGCGCGACGGGCCTCGACGGCGAGGTGCTTCAGCCGCGCGCCCGCGCCGGCGTGCAGGCGCGGCGCCTCGACCCGGACCGCGGCGAAGGCTGGCCGCGCGAGGCTCACCACCACGGCGCGCAGGCCGCCGTCCCGCACCAGGAGGTTCGAGCCGCGGCCGAGCAGGAAGACGGGTTCGTCCGCCGCCCGGGCGGCGCGCAGCGTGAAGGCCAGGTCCGCCTCCGACTCCGGCTCGACGTACACGTCCGCCGGGCCGCCAACGCGCAGCGTGGTGCGCTTCGACAGCGGCTCGTCGCGCCGGACCACCGCCGCCGCGGACAGGCCGGCGCGCAGCGACGCGGCCAGCGCATCCAGGGCGGCGGCGCGCAGGCCGCGGGCGGGCGGGAAGGGCGCGAGGGTGGCGGTCATGCGGCGGTGGCGACAAGGCGAGGGCCGGAGGAGGCCGCGGCGGCGGTGGCGCCACGGCAGGGCCGGAGGACCAGCTCCGCCACGGCCGCCGCCGCACCGGGCGTGTGCCAGGCGCGGAGTCCGGTGCGCAGCCGTTCCCGAGCGGCCGCGTCGCCGAGCAGTCCCGCGGCCGCCGCGGCGAAAGTGGCGCCGTCCAGACCCCGCTGCTCGACCACGTGCACCGCGCCGGTGGCGGCGGCTTCAGCGGCGTTGCGGCGCTGGTGGTCGTCGGCGGCGAAGGGGTACGGGACGAGGATGGCCGGCACGCCGACGGCGGCGAGTTCGGCGAGCGACGACGCCCCGGCCCGGGCCACGGCCAGGTCCGCGGCGCCGAGCGCGGTCTCCATGCGGCCGAAGAAGGCGGCAACGAAGGCCGGCACGCCGGCCGCCGCACAGGCGCCGCGGACCGCGGCCTCGTCCTCCGGTCCGGTCAGGTGGATGAGCTGCACCCCGGGCACGGCGGCGCGGAGAGCGGGCAGGGCTTCGAGCGCCGCTTGGTTCAGGGTGCGCGCGCCCTGGCTGCCCCCGGTGACGAGCAGGGTGGGCGCGTGCGGCGCGAGGCCGAGTTCGCGGCGGCACGCGGCCGGATCGTGCGGGGTGAACGCGGGCCGGACGGGCATTCCCACGACCTCGACACGGGCGCAGCGCAGGCGGACGCAGGCGGCGGGGAAGTAGACGGCGGCAAGATCGCAGCGGGGAGCGAGCCAGCGGTTGGCCCGGCCGGGGACGGCGTTGGCCTCGTGCAGCACGCGCAGCGCCCGGGCGCGGGACGCGGCGAGCACCACCGGCGCGGCGGTGAAGCCGCCCAGGCCCAGCACCGCCACGGGCGGGCGGACCGCAAACTCACGCCGCGCGGCGCGCCACGCGGCCACGAAGCCGCGCGCAAAGGCCGCCAGCCGTCCGCCGGCCAGCCCGACCGCCGGCAGGGTCACGACGCGGACGCCGGACAGGCCGGCCACGGCGCGGCGGTCCACGTCCTTGCCAGAGACGAACACGGTGACGGCCACGCCGCGGGCGAGCAGCTCGCCGGCCACGGCGAGGCCGGGAAAGACATGGCCTCCGGTGCCGCCGCAGGCGATGCCGACGTGGCGCGGGGTGGCGGCGGGGTTCACGGCCGGGCGAAGGGGTTGGCCGCGGTGTCCCGGTCCTCGGCGGGCAGCTCCTCGTCGCGGACGGGCACGGCGTGGCGGGCGACGCTGAAGAGCAGGCCGACGAGCGCAAGCATTGAGACCATGCTTGAGCCGCCATAGCTGACGAAAGGCAGGGCGATGCCCTTGTTCGGGAGGACGGCGGTGACGACGCCGATGTTGATGAAGGCCTGCAGCGCGATGGTGAAGGACGCGCCAAAGGCGACCAGCATCCCGAACGTCTCCCGCGCCCGGCACGCGATGCCGATGCCCGCCCCGAGGATGAGGAGGTACGCCAGGATCACGGCCAGCGTGCCCACCAGGCCGGCCTCCTCACCGATGGCCGAGAAGATGAAGTCCGTGTGCTGCTCGGGCACAAAGCCGCGCTTGTGGACGCCCTCGCCGAGGCCACGGCCAAACGGCCCGCCGGAACCGAGCGCAATGACTGACTGGATCGCCTGATGGGCGACGCCCTTCGAGTGCTGCTCCGGATGCAGCCACGCCTCGATGCGCCTGCTGCGCAGCGGGTCCGCGACGACGGCCGCGGCCAGCGCCAGCACCCCGGCCACGGCCGGCAACGCGAGGTGGCGCAGGCGGGTGCCGCCGACGAGGAGCATTGTGCCGGCGACCGCGCCGAGCAGCGCGGTGGTGCCGTAGTCCTTGCCGAACAGCACCAGCGCAAGGAGCGGCCCGACCAGCAGCGCGGGCACGAGCAGACCGTGGCGGAGGGTGCCCATCACGCGCTGGAAGCGGTCCACATACGCCGCCAGGACGAGGATCAGCGCCAGCTTGCCGAGCTCGGAGGGCTGGAGGTCGAAGGGGCCGATGTCAATCCACCGCCATGCGCCGTTCCGCACGCGGCCGATGCCCGGGATGCGGGCCAGCACGAGGAGCACCAGCACGAGGCCGAACAGCGCCCAGCCGGCCATGCGGAGGCGCCGGTAGTCCACCGCCGCGAGCACCAGGGCGGGCGCCAGCCCGATGAGAATCCACGTCCACTGCCGGTTGAAGGAACCGGTGCCGATGCGGTCGTACACCGAGAGGCTCGAGAGCGTCGCAAGGCCGGCGGCGACGAGCAGGCCGACAGCCAGCGTCAGGAGCACTCCCGCGGTCTTCATGGCGTGGGATACCGGACCGGGCGGCGGGCTAGAACTGCGGCGGGGTGGTGCTCGGGGCCGGCGCGGGCACCGCCGCGGTGGCGGGGGGGGGGGGGGCGGGAATCTTCAGCTTCTGGCCGGCGAGGATGCGGTCACTCTTGAGGCCGTTGAGCGCGCGGATGGCCTTGGGCGTGGTGCCGAACTTCCGGGAAATCCGCAGCAGGTTGTCGCCGCTCCTCACGGTGTACACCGCGCCGGTGTCCGGCGTGGCGGCCGCGCCGGCGTCGGCCGCCGTGACCGCGGCGGCCCTGGGCGCGGGCAGGAGGATTTCCTGGCCGATCTTGAGCCGCCGCGAATCCACGCCCGGATTGAGCGCCTCGATGGCGCGGACGCTGGTGCCGTGCCTTTGGGCCAGCGCGCCCAGGGTCTCACCGCGGGCGATCTTGTGGCGGACCGGCTCGTCGGTGCCGGCCGCCAAGCCGGCGTCGGCCGTCGCGCCCGCGCCGGTGATGGCGGGGTCCACGGTCGGCGTGAAAGGCTGGGCGGGCGGGAACTGCCCCTGCACGACCGCGCCGGTGGAAGGGGCGGCGGAGAAGCCGGCGTAGGCGTTGGTGGGGGAACCGGCGGGACCGCCGACGGGCGGGCTCACAAACTGGGAAGGGTCGGTGGCGTAGTAATTGGTGGCCGGATTGAGCGGCGGCAGGTCGGAGAGCAACGGCTCATTGGTCGGGGTGGCGGAGGCGCCGAGGCTGCCCGAGGTGCCGGCGTTCTTGTCGCAGCCCTGGAGGAGCAGGCCGCCGAGCACGGCGGCGTGGATGGCCAGGATGGCGAGGATGGTGATGCGGAGGGTGGACTTGCCCTGGCCGCCGGCAGGCAGGCTGCCCTGGGGCTGGAGGGGGTTTGGCGTGTTCATGTTGGAAATGGTGACTGGCGGTTGGCTTGAGGAAAATGCTGGCCTGGGCGGAGCGCGGTCCTCCTCATCGGGACCACGGTGCCGGGCAAAGGTTCGGAGACGTGGGCGTCCCGGACCACCCGCGGGATCGCGCACAAGGCCATTCCCGAGGCGCCGGAAACGCGGGGCCGCCGCACCCGGACGGGCTGGAAAAACCAGGCGCCGGGGTCGGCCGCCGCCCGTCTCACCGCTTCACGGGCGGCTTGTAACAACCGCCTGCCGATGCGGCAAGCTGCAACTCGACCGCCGGAGGGGCGGATGCGGATTTTGCCGGGAAGGGCGTTGCTCATCGCAGCTTGAGGGTGGCCAGCGCGACGAGCGCACAAAGCACGCTGAGGATGTAGAAGCGCATGACGATCCGCGTCTCGGGCCAGCCGAGCTTCTCGAAATGGTGATGCAGCGGCGCCATGCGGAAGAGCCGCCGGCCCTCGCCGTACCGCGCGCGGGTGTACTTGAACCACCCGCGCTGCAGCAGCACCGAGCCGGCCTCCAGCACGAACACCCCGCCCGCGAGCGGCAGCAGCAGCGGCTGGTGGATGAGCACCGCGATCACCCCCAGCGCACCCCCCAGCGCAAGGGAGCCCGTGTCGCCCATGAAGACCTGCGCCGGCGGGCAGTTGTACCAGAGGAATCCCAGCCCCGCGCCCAGCATGGCCGCGCAGAAGACCGTCAGCTCCCCCGCCCCGTCCGCGTACGGCAGCAGCAGCCGGTCCGCGAAGACCCGGTTGCTCGCCACGTAGGTCAGGATGAGGAAGACGAAGGACACCATCAGCGTGCAGCCGATGGCCAGGCCGTCCATGCCGTCGGTGAGGTTCACCGCGTTCGAGCTGCCGACCAGGGCGAGCACGGCGATCAGTCCGCCCACCACCAGCGCACCCGTCAGCACCGGCGCCTTCACGAACGGGACGTACACGGACGCGACGACGGAGCGCGTCGTGGGGCTG
Source organism: Limisphaerales bacterium (assembly GCA_046155815.1). Classification (GTDB taxonomy): domain Bacteria; phylum Verrucomicrobiota; class Verrucomicrobiia; order Limisphaerales; family CAIMTB01; genus JBJXFY01. The sequence goes on from JBJXFY010000023.1 coordinate 8,572, forward strand.
GCGGCGAGATAGGCCACGAAGAAGAAGGCCAGCGCGAACTGCACGGCCAGCTTCACCCGCTCGGGCGCCCCATGGCCGGTCTGCTTGGTCAGCTTCGCCCAGTCGTCGTAGAAGCCGAGCGCCGTCAGCACGATCACGGCCAGCAGCGTGAGCTTCAGCGGCGTGTTCCACCGCGCCCACAGCACCGCGGCGATGTCCAGCACGAGCACGATCATCAGCCCGCCCATCGTGGGCGTCCCGCGCTTCAGCGCCCGGGCGTCCGCGAGCTTCGCGTCCGCGCCCGCCAGGTCCACGTAGTCCTGCTGGAACTTCAGGCGCTTCAGCTCCGCGATGAACCGGCCGCCCACCAGCAGGCTGAGCAGCAGCGCCGTGATCGCCGCGCCCGCACTGCGGAAGGTGATGTAGTCGAACACGCGCAGCGGGCCGAGCAGGTCCTCCCACGGCGTGCCCCGGGCCGCCTCGCGAAGCCAGACGCTGAGCATCGGGAGCATGGTCAGGCAGGGCAGGGTTCCGGGCGCGCGGCCCGCAGCGCCGCGCCCACACGCTCGAAGCGCGCGCTGCGCGAGGCCTTGATCAGCACCGCGTCGCCCTCACGGACGATCCCCCGCAGCGCCGCCGTGAGCAGATCCACCGTGGCGAACTCCTCCGCCCGCGGCACGCCGGCCGCCCGGGCGGCGGCCAGCGTCGCGGCCGAGTGCGCCCCGGTCGCCAGCAGGCAGTCCACGCCCGCGG
>JBJXFY010000024.1:0-5934 GCA_046155815.1 Limisphaerales bacterium
CTTTGCCTTGCAACGGTCGACGTCGAAACGAACCTTCGTGCCGCTTCTGCGGACGGCGGGGTAGCCAAGTGGTAAGGCAGGGCTCTGCAAAAGCCCCATTCGTCGGTTCGATTCCGACCCTCGCCTCAAGCCTGTTTTGCTGGGTTTTTGGAGGATTTTCCGGGTCGCCGCGCCTCCGAAATCGGTAACGGTCAGTGAAACTGTCAGTAACCGGGGCTGACCCGCGGGATACTTGGGAGGCGCCCACTCACTGGGGCCGGACCGCTCGGCCCATGCCTCGTGACTGGACGCTCATGAGGCACAAATTTCGACTCTTGCGGCCGGGCGGCATGTACGGGTGTGAAGACACCGGCACCGGCCGCCAGCAGTCGCTGCGCACCCGCGGCGGCACCGAGGCCCTGCTGAGCCTCCATGCACGCAATGAGGCCCATGCCGTCCTGCTGGCCAACATCCAGATGGCCCGCGCCTATATGATGGCGGCCGATCCGGAGACCGGCACGCGGCCCTGGCGCGATGGTTTGGAGGAGTTCGTCCGCCTCAAGCAGGGCGAGACGCGCCGGCGCTGGCTCATCGCCGCGAAGGATCACGTGCTGGACGGGGTCAGGAGGCGGTCGGCGGTACCGGCGCGTTCTTCATGCTCGGGTGCGTCGGACGGGAGTGCCGGCAGCTTGCGCGCGTAAAGTTCCATGCCGGGCAGGGCGCTGAGCCCGTGCGCGAAGATGCTGCCTAGCACGGTCGGCATCACGGCGAACCGGATGATGGATTCGCCGGACAGGCGGGTGTGCTCGTCCGGAAAGACCATTCCCAGGACGGTGGAGGCGAGGCCGCGTGGGCCGAACCAGCCCATCAACAAAACGGTGGCCCAGCAGTCGGGCCGGCAGGCATCTTGATGCTTCGCAGCACGCGCAAGTCCGTCCGGCTCGCGTCCGTGAAGAGCGGCAGCACCAGCCCCGCCTCGGCCACAGGCAGGAAGGCTTCGTGCCCGCCCTAGCGGTCGCGCGTCTCCGGCACGTGCAGCAGCGCCAACATCCCGGCCGCGGTGAACGCGATCGGCGCCGTCAGCACCGTGCGCTCCAGCCGCGCGGACCGGAGGCCGTGCAGGAAGACCTGTGCCACGAAGAGGGCGAGGAGGCTCATGCTTCAAAACTCCACCGCGAAGGAAACCACCACCAGCGGGTCGTCCTCATCGGGGTTGAACACGTATGCGGTCAGGCCGGCGGTCGCCCACGAGAGGCCGGCCAGGATGCCCCGCTGGGTGTCAAGACCGCTGTCGTACACGCGCGTCCGTTGCGCCACGAGGCCGATCCGGAACCACTCCACGGGCGCAACGCTCAGTTCCGACCAGTTGTAGAAGAAGCTGTCCGACGACTCTGCTGCGTCGAAGACGTACTGGCCTTCGCTGTAGAGCTCGAGCTTCCACCAGCCTGCAAATCCCTTGTAGCCGGGCGCGAAGCCGGTGGTTTCGCCAAAGACGCCGCCCAGCATCGGCGTGACGCCCCACTCCACCTTTTCGCCGCCTGCTAAATTGTAGCCGATCCAGACGGAGCCGGTGTCGAGATTTTCGTAGTTGTAGCGCGCCTCGAGGTGCAGCCAGCCGCGGTCGGCGGCCAGGGTGGGCTGGAAGAAGTCCCGGTCATCAGGCACGAGGTACGTCGCGGCGGAGACGGAGAAGGCCCAAGGCTCCACGCCATCCTCAATCCCGGTGACCGCCGCTTCTTCCTCCAAGGCAGCCTGGCCTTGCACGTCCGCGGCGACAGCCGACAGGGCGGCGAGCAGGAAGGCCTTCCGTGTCATGGCGTTCAACCTCCGAGCGCGATGGTGAGGCCGACGAGCAGCGCGCCGAGGACGACCATCACCAGCCCCACCAGCCACGGCGGCCGGCCGATGCAGCGGCCGTAGGCGACGCCGGTGACGTAGAGCATGACGATGGCGACGGCGTTGGAGGCGCGCAGCGCCGTCGGCGCGTGCTGCATGAAGAGGAACGGCACCGCCACCGGGAAGGTGGAGATGAACACCAGCAGAAACACCCCCACCGCACCTACCCAGTCGTCGTGTCCGAGCCGGGCGCGGTCGGGAGGCGCGGGCAGCGCCACCAGCCGCTCATGGACCGCGGCGAGCTCTTCCTGCCGGAGCACGGAGGCGATCAGCGGCGGGAGCGCGTCCGCGATCAGCCGCTGCGCCTGCCGCGGATCGCCGGCGCGGCGTACCGCGCGGTAGGTCAGGAGGTTCCGTCCCCGCTCCGCGAGGCAGCCCATGAGGTAGAAGATGCCGTCAATGACGCCCCAGGCGAAGTTGCAGCCCAGCGCGCCGATGAGCATCACGCGAATGTCGTCGCGCCCCGCCTCGGCGATGCTGAGCGAACCCGTGAACGTCAGCACCATGATGAGGCCGAACAGCACCTCGGCGATGCGCTCGTCCGGCTCGAGCACGCGCTTCACGGAACGCTCGGGAAGGGCTTCCGGCATGGCGTTCCGGTCAGGTAGGCAGCGGCCTGAGCCGCGCGGTCACCGCCGGCGGCAGGCTCTTCACGATGAGGTCCACGGCTTCCTTCGGCGAGTCGGTGACGTAGCCGAAACCGATCTCGTCACGGGCGAAGACGCCCTCCTTCATCATGTCCTGCCCCCACTGCCGCATGCCCTCCCAGAACTTCGCGCCCATCAGGATCAGGGGGAAGGGGCCGATCTTCCGGCACTGGATGAGCGTGGCCGCCTCGAACAGCTCGTCGAGCGTGCCCAGCCCGCCGGGCATGACGATGAAGGCGCACGAGTACTTCACGAGGCAGACCTTGCGCGTGAAGAAGTATTGGAACTCGATGCTCTGATCCACATACGGGTTCTCCTTCTGCTCGTGGGGAAGGATGATGTTCAGCCCGTAGCTCGCGCCGCCGGCCTCATGGGCGCCGCGGTTGGCGGCCTCCATGATGCCGGGACCGCCGCCGGTGAGGGTGGCAAAGCCCGCCTTGGCCAGTTCCGCCCCGGTTGCGCGCGCGAGCTTGTAGTAGGGATGCGATTCCTTGAACCGCGCCGAGCCAAACACCGTCACCGCGGGGCCGACGTGGAACAGGCCCTTGAAGCCGCGGATGAACTCGTCGGTGATGCGCTTCAGCCGCGTGCGCTCCCTGTCCACCGTGCGGGCCGCGGTGTTGAGGAACTCGCGTTCCTCGCCTCCCGGGCCGCCCTCGGGCAGTTCGTAGCCGGGCTGGCCGACCTTGCTCCAGTGTTTTTGCCAGGCCCGTGCCCACGCATCGCGGGTGGGCATCCTGGGGAGCGCGGGCCGCGGGGTCTTCTTGCGCGTCATGGTGGGGTTGGGGTCGGGCGTTGGACGGGAACGGCACGAGGCTGGTTTCAGGCCGGCCCGCTGGCAACCGCCTCGGCCACGGTCGTGAAGCGGTTCACTCCGCCGAGCTTGTCCTCCACGCCCTCGGCACGCAGGCGGTCGCGCACGGACGCACGCGCCTCGACGACCCGCAGGCGCACGCCGGCGCCCTGCAGTTCGTCCGCCAGGCCGGCCAGCATGTGCGCCGCCTGCATGTCCACGTAGGGCGCGGCGGAGAGGTCCAGCACCACGAGGCCCGGTGCCGCGGCCCCGGCGCGGACGCGCTCCTGGATGCTGTCGCAGATGTGCTCGACGTTGAAGTACATCAGGCTCGACTCGGGGCGGAACACCATGACCCCGGGCAGCAGCTCGTTGTCCGGGTGCCGCTCGTGGTCGGAGAACCGGCCGGTGCCGGGAATGCGGCCGAGCAGCGCCACGTGCGGCCGCGACGCGCGGCGGATGAGCAGCACCAGCGAGATGATCGCGCCGATGAGCACGCCCTTCAGCAGCCCGAAGCCCAGCACGCCGAGCAGCGCGGCGGCGGCCACGACGTACTCGGTGCGGTTCGTCCGCCGCAGGTGACGGAGGGCGGCGAGGTCGAACAGGCCCGTGACCGCCATGAGCACGATGGCCGCGAGCACCGGCTGCGGCAGCCAGCGCAGCAGCCCCGAGAGGAAGAGCACCACCACCAGCATCACCAGCGCCGACACCAGCCCGGAGAGCGGCGTGCGCGCCCCGGCGCCCTCGTTCACCAGCGACTGCGACATGCCGCCGCTCACGGGAAAGCCCCGGCCGAGCGCGGCGGCAAGGTTCGCCGCGCCGAGAGCCAGGAACTCGCGGTTCGCATCCAGCCGGCCGCCGTGCTTCGCGGTGAACATCCGGCCGATGGCCGCGGTCTCCACCGCCCCGAGGAGGAAGCACGCCAGCGCCAGCGGCAGCAGTTCATTGAGGTCGGACCAGCCGATCGCCGGCAGGCCGACGGCCGGCAGCCCCTGCGGCACCTCGCCCAGCAGCTTCACGCCGCGCGCGTCGAGGCCCGTGGTGGCGGCGGCCGCGATGCCCCCGACCACGACGAACAGCGCGACCGGCAGCTTCTTCAGCCAGACTTTCCCCGCCAGCAGGACCGCGAGCGCGGCCAGGCCGAGCAGCAGCGCCGCGGCGTTGGTTTCCGGCAGGCCCCGGAGAAAGTGCCCGGACCGCTCCCAGAAGCTCCCGTGGCCGCCGGAGAAGCCGAACAGCTTCGGGAGCTGCGTGCTCGCGAGGAACAGCGCCACGCCGCACTTGAAGCCGACCATCACGCTTTCCGAGATGAAGTTCACGATCGAGCCCGCCTGGGCCGCCCACGCCGCGAAGGCGATCAGCGCGACCAGCAGCGCCGTGCCCGCCGCCAGCGCGCCGAAGCGCGCGGCGTCGCCGCCCGCCAGGCCGCCGAGCGTGGCCCCGACCAGCAGCGAGATCGCGGACGTCACGGTGATGGCCGTGTGGCGGGAGCTGCAGAACAGCCAGAAGACCAGCCCGGAGAACAGGCACGCGTACAGGCCCGCCTGCGGCGGCAGGCCGGCCAGCGAGGCGTCCGCCAGGCCGGCGGGGAGCAGATAGGCGGCCAGCGTGATGCCCGCGAGGAGGTCGCCGCGCAGCCAGGCGCGGTCATAGCTGCGTAGCCAGGCGGGGAGTTGCAGCGGAAGGCTCATGGTGCGGGTCGGGCGGAGGCTGGCAGGTTCCGCGGGTCGAGACCAGCCGGGCCCAAATGGGGCCGGGACAAACGCGATCTCGCCGTGGCAGCGACGCCCCGTCGCAAAAAATACGGTGACGGCAACGCCCCGCCACGCCCGGAGCGCCGAGCTCCCGCGAGCCGTCCACGTCCTGGGCTGTTTCCCGCACGCCGGCCGGTTCTCCGAGCCGGCCCTACCGGACCGCCGCCCGCCACCCGTAGCGGAGGCTGAGGGTGAAGTTCCTCCCCGGCGCCACCACGATGGCGAGCAGGTTGGCCACCTACAGGTTCCAGCCCAGCCCGGCGTGCAGCCCGTGCAGCACGCTCACCCCGACCAGCATTCCCAGCAGGCAGATGACATGGAAGCGCAGCAGCCGTCGCCCCACCCCGCGCCCGCGGCCCGGCCCCGTGCGTCGGTTGCGGAAGGTCCAAGGCTCGATCCAGACGAAACTGTCCCGCAGCGGTCTCCTTGGCGACGGGCCTGAGGATCAACAGCTCCACACATTCCGGTCAGACGAACATCCTCGAACCCTCTCCCCGCCGCTGCAGGGTCCTTCAATGACCTGCCACGATGCTTTGATGCGGTGAGTGTGCAAGGTGGGTTGTCGCGCCTAACGACCCAAGCGCAGCGACCCGGCCCACGGGACGCAACGATTGCAACCGGAGCGCGATGGCCGGGTTAGAGGCCATGCCGGGTTGCGGCGCGGGCGCCGTTCGGGCATCCCGCCACCGCTATGAACACGCCGTCCAACCCTCATGCCGCCCCGACTCCACCCCAAGACCCCGCCCCCGGCAAGCCCGCGCCGCCGCCGCCCGCCCGCCTCCGCTACGCCCTCGGCCTCGACGTGGACCTCCACTTCGTCGTCACGGCGATCCAGTGCGGCCACGGCCCGATCCCGCCCGCCCAG
>JBJXFY010000056.1:0-8447 GCA_046155815.1 Limisphaerales bacterium
CGCCTCACGCCGCCTTCGGCTGGAGCCTCGGCGCGGCGGCGGGGGCGGGATCGGCCTGGGGCTCCTCGCGGACGAAGGGCTCCAGCTCCTCGCCCTCGCGGACGAGGCGGAAGCTGTTGAACACGACGAGCAGCGATCCGACGACGTGCATGATGGCCGCGACGATGGGGCTGACGTACTTCATCGCCGCCAGCACGAGGCCGCCGATGACGAAGAGCACGCCGATCATGAAGTTCTGGTTGATGACGGAGCGGGTGAGGCGCGAGAGGCGCACGAGGAACGGCAGGCGGCGGAGGTCGCTGTTCATGAGCGCGATGGTGGCGGAGTTGATGGCCACCTCGCTGCCGGCCGCGCCCATCGCGATGCCGAGGTCGCCGGCGGCGAGGGCCGGGGCGTCGTTCACGCCGTCGCCCACGACGGCGACGCGGTAGCCCCGGCCGCGCATGGACTTCACGAACTCGACCTTGTTCTGCGGCAGGCACTCGCCCACGACCTCGTCAATGCCCACGGCGGCGGCCACGCGCTTCGCGACCGGCGTGCGGTCGCCGCTCACGAGCGCGACGCGGCGCACGCCCTGGACCTTGAGCGCGGCCACGGCCTCCTTCGCCTCGTCGCGGGTCTGGTCCTGCATGCCGATCCAGCCGGCGCAGTGGCCGTCCACGGCGACGAAGACGACGCTGAAGCCCTCGGCCTCCGTCAGGTCCACGCCGGCGAGGAAGTCCTCGGACACGCCGTTGTCCTTGAGCCACTGGGCGCGGCCGACGAGGAGGCGGCGGCCGTCCACGGTGGCGGTGACGCCGCGGCCGGCGGTTTCCTGGAAGTCCTGCGGCTCGGCGAGGGGTACCTTCACCTCCTGGGCGAGCTGGTTGAGGGCCTTCGCGGTGGGGTGGTTCGAGTAGCGCTCGGCGGAGGCGGCGTAGCGCAGCAGCTCGGCCGGCTTGAGGCCCTCGAAGGGCGCGAGCCGCGACACCGCGAGGCGGCCGTGCGTGAGCGTGCCGGTCTTGTCGAAGACAAACCCGTTGATCCGCGCGGCGAGTTCGATGTCGGCGACGTTCTTGATGAGGATGCCGAGGCGGGCGGCGGCGGAGAGCGCGGCGACCATCGCGGTGGGCGTGGCGAGGATGAAGGCGCAGGGGCAGGCGACGATGAACACGGCGATCACGCGGCTGAGGTCCTGCGTGAAGGTCCACACCAGCGCGCCGATGACGAGGACGAGCGGCGTGTAGAACCCCATGTACTGGTCCACGATCCGCATGATCGGGAGCTTGGTCTTCTCGGCGGCGAGGATGAGGTTGCGGACGCGGCCGAGGGTGGTGTCCTGGCCGGCGCGGTTCACCTTCACCTCAAGGACACCGGAGAGGTTCTGCGTGCCGGCGAAGACCTCCTCGCCGGGCCGCTTGTCCACGGGCAGTGATTCGCCGGTGATGTTGGCCTGGTTGAGCGAGCTCTGGCCGGAGAGGATCACGCCGTCGGCGGAGACGTTGTCGCCGGGGCGGACGCGGATCACGTCGCCCACGGCCAGCGCGCTGACGGCGACCTCGACCTCGCCGCCGTCGGCGGCGAGGCGGCGGGCCTTGGTGGGGGTGAGCTTGATGAGGGACTCGATGGACTTGCGGGCGCCGTCGGCGGTGCGGGTCTCGATGATCTCACCGAGCAGCATGAAGAAGGCGACCATGCCGGCCTCGCGGTAGTTGCCGGAGGCGAAGGAGGCGATGACGGCGAGGGCGACGAGTTCGTTGGTGCTGAGGCGGCCCTTGGCGAGGTCCTTCAGCGCGATCCAGACGATGGGGTAGCCGAGGATGATGGCGCCGAGCATGGCGCTGGCGTCGGCGGCCATGGTGCCGCGCTCGAAGAACCAGTCCACGAGGAAGGCGTTGATGACGAAGAGCAGGCCGACGAGCGTGTGGCCGAGGCGGATGTTCGTGTGCTCGTGGTCATGGCCGGCCGAGCACGACTTGCCATCCTTGTGATGGTGATGGTGGTGGTCGTCGTGCCCGTGGTCATGGTCATGCCGGTGGGCCGGCTCGGCGCGGCTGAGGAGGGAGGTGACTTGCATGGCGGGGGCGCGTTCAGGGCTGCGGGGCGGGGGTCCGCTTGGGCGGCTCGCGGTTGAGCTGGAGGCGGAGCTGGTCGTCCGGGCTGAGGGGCAGGAAGAACTTGTCGGCCGCGTTGGTCATGACGCGGGCGAGCGTTTCGGTCTGGAGCCGGCGGCGGAAGAATTCGGGATTCTTCAGGTACTCGGGCAGGAGGCTGGCGAACTTGGTGGCCTCGGCGGCGACGGACTGGACGAGGCGATTGCGCTCGGTCTCGCCGGTGTTGATGCGGGCGGCGGCCTCGCCGCGGGCCTCGTTGACGACGCGGCTAGAATACCCCTGGGCATCGTTCACGGACTTGGCCCGCTCGGCCTCGGCAGAGAGCACGGCGTCAAACTCGGCCTTCACCTGGCGCGGCGGGATGGTGACGACGTCGCTCGGCTCGAGGGTGACGCCCAGTTCCTTGGCGAGGATGAGCGCGTTGGCGCGGGCGAGGACGCGCTCCTTGAAGCCGGCCACGTCGCGGCGCAGGGCGTCGTCCACGGCGTACTGCGAGGCGGCGTACAGGATGGCGTTGTTGGCGACGTTGGTCATGATCTCCGCGCCGTTGCGGAAGTTCAGGAAGAACTTGAGCGGCTCGGTGATGCGGTAGCGGAGCGTGGCGCGGGTGTGGATGATGTTGCCGTCGCCGGTGACGGCGTAGCCCTCGGCAGCGGGGTTCAGCGAAGGGCCGGCCTCGGGGACCTCGCCGGCGGCCTCCTGCTCGGGCGTGACGGCGTACCAGCCGACGGTGGACTGGGCGACCTGCAGGCGGTCCACCTGCATCTTCACAACCTCGTCAACCGGGTAGGGGAACGCGAAATGAAGGCCCGGCCCGAGCTCGACGCTGCCGCCGCGGACGAGGGGGCTGCCGAAGCGCAGGACGATCGCGCGCTCCTGCGAGCCAACGGTGAAGGTGCCGCTGGCGAGGAAATAGACGATGAGCGCCGCGAGCAGCACGCGGACGATGAGGAAGCTGCTGCGGAGCGCGTCGGACAGTGCCTGCGCGCCGGCGTCCTCGATCGGGTCCGGCGGAGGCGACTGCGGGGCAGCCGGGGCGGCCGGGGCGGTGGGCAGGCCGAGGTCGTGATCGTGGTCGTGATCATGGCCGCAGCCGGGACCATGAACGTGGGGCTTGGCGTCGCCCGGGCCGGCCGGGTGGTGGTGGTCGGCGCTCATGGCTGGATACCGGGGAGCCGCGGGCTGCTGGTGGCGGCGGACGGGGTGCTGACGCCGCCCTGCTGGAGCAGGTCAAACGGCGGGGTGCGCGGGTCGAGGAGCAGGGTGGCGCGGTCCGCAAGCGTGGTTTCCAGGGCGTTCAGCTTGAGGATGAGCAGGGCCAGCTCGGGGTTTTGCTGGAAGACGGCGAAGGACTTGGCGGCCTCGGCGTCGCCCTCGCCGCGGGTGCGGGTGGCCTGGGCGTCGGCCTCGGCGAGGATGCGGTCGCGGTCAAGGTCGGCGGCGGACTTGATCTTGATGGCTTCCTCGGTGCCCTCGGCGCGGAGTCGCTCGACCTCCTTGCTGCGTTCGGCGCGCATGCGCTCGAAGACCTTCTCGGTGACGCTCTCGGGCAGGCCGAGGCGCTTGATGCCGAGGAGGCGCACGTCCATGCCGTAGCGCGAGAGGGCGTCCTTCTGGATGGCGGCGAGGATCTCCAGCTCGACCGCGGTGAAGCGCTCGCCCGCGCCCTCGGTGGAGATGAAGGCGGCGAAGGGCTGGCGGCCGACGGCGGCGTTCTTGGCGCTGCGCACGAGGCCCTCGAGGGTGCGCTCGGCCTCGGTGATCGAGCCGCCGGCGAAGCGGCTGTAGAAGAGGCCGGGGTCGGCGATGGTCCAGCCGACATAGACCATGATGAGGAGGTTGCGGCCGTCGGCGGTCAGGGTCTCCTCGAACTTGCCCTCGAAGTTCTGCACGCGCCGGTCGAGCTTGGTGACCTTCTGGATGGGCCAGGGCCACTTGAAGTTGAGGCCGGGCTCGGTGATCGGCCGGGTGGCCTTGCCGAAGGTGGTGACGACGGCCACCTCGGTCTGCCGGACCTGGAAGACGAAGAGCAGCACGAGGAACAGGGCCATCAGCAGGAGGCCGAAGGCAAGGGTGACGGGGTTGTTCTGCTTCATGACGGGGAAAGGGGCGAATCAGCGGCGGCCGGCGGGCACCTCGACGTCGTCGCCCAGGTTGACGCCGAGCTTATCCTCGAGGTTGAGCTGGATGACCTGCGGGGTGTTGGTGGTGGTGAGGACGACCTTGCGCGCTCCGGCGGCGCCGGCGGCGAGGCGGGCGAGGTACTCGCGCTGGGCAAAGACCTCCGGGGCCTGCCGCCAGGCGGTCACCTGGTTGGTGAAGCGGGCGGCCTGCGCGCGGGTGGCGGCGACCACGCGGGTGCGGTGGGACTCGGCGCGGTGGAGGCGGTTGGTGGCCTCGGCGCGGGTCAGGGCGACATTGGTAATGGCATAGGCGCGGGCCCGCTGGATGGCGGCCTCCTTTTCCTGGTAGGCGGCCACCACGGCGTTGAAGTCCTTGGCCACCTTCACCGGCGGGTGGATGTCCTGCAGGCCGACGAAGAGGATCGCCGCGCCAAGCTGCTGGCGGTCCGCCTCCGCCTGGATGCGGTCGCGCAGCTCGCCGGCCACGCGGTTGCGGCCGGTGGACATGACCTCGAAGAAATCCGCGCCCAGCAGGTGCCGCACGACCTCGCGCATGGCGATCTTCTCGAGCAGCCGGCCGGCGTCGCTGTGTTTCAGCGCCCACGACCGGAGGTCGTTGATCTGGTACTGCACCGGGATGCTGACCGTGAGCAGGTTCACCGGCGGGGCCTGGTCGGCCGCGGCGCCGGCGGCGGCGCGGCTGGCGACCATCAGGTTGAACTCCTCCTGGTAGTGCGGGACGGTCCAGACGAGCGTTTTTTCCTTCTCCTTGGCCGGGTCGTGGACGATGCCGAGGACGAATTCCTGGGCCTCGAGCGTCCGGTAGCGGTGGGTGCGGTCCACCGGCCAGGGCAGCTTGAAGTGCAGGCCCGGTCCGAGCACCTCGCGGCCGGGCACGGGCGCGCCGTTGCGCTCGAGCAGCGCCTCCTCCCCGGCGTCCACGAACACGACGGAGGTCGAGAGCAGGAGCACCGCGAGCTGTGCCAGCACGAGCCAGCCGAGGTACCGCTGGAGGAACTGGTAGAAGCCCGTCTCGGACACCTTGAAGCCGAACTGGTAGTCCAGCGCCTGGGCCGCGGTGGTGAAGAGGCTTTCCGGCTGGCCGATCAGCGCCGCCAGCCGGCTCTCATAGAGGACGCGCGCCTGGGCCCGGCCCTGCACCCGCGGCCGGTACACCTCCAGGACCAGCGTGACCAGCGTCTCGACGGCGGCCAGCCCCAGCAGGATCACCAGCAGCCGCGCCACCAGTGCATCGGCCCGCGGGAAGCCCGCCTCGACGGCCCCGAGCGCGGCGGCGGCGGCGAAGCAGAAGTACGCCGCCGCCAGCACCTGGCCTGCGCCGGGCCGGAGCAGGCGGACGCCATCAAGCGCCGCCCGGCGGGTCGCGTAGCGGCCGAGCAGGAAGAGGATCAGCCCGAGCATCCCCAGCAGCGCCATGGTCAGCAGCGGCTGGTTGAGCGTGGCGGGCAACCTCCGGTCCAGCCACAGCCACAGCGCCATCGCGCCGCCGGCCTGGAGCAGGAAGAGCAGCACCGTCGCCGCCGGCACGAGGTAGCGCTCGAACTGCTCGCGCGCGCGCTGGGCCGGGAAGATCTCCGCATCACCCGTCTCGAACAGGCTCGTGCCCTGGGCGCTCCGGCGCAGCTCCTCGAACTCGAGCTTCTCCAGCCGCTCACGCTCCTCGAGGCGCATCTGGAACCACGCCAGCAATGCGGTGACCGTGCCGCAGCCCACCAGCGCCATCGCCGCGTAGCCCGAAAGCGTCTGGGTGTGGCGCGACAGCGCGTAGCCCGCGACCGCCGTCACCAGCAGCAGGAGAAAGGAGAACAGCCCGGTCCGTGATGCGTTGCGTTCCATGTCAGCTCAGTTCGCGGTCGTCGAACAGCAGCAGCGCCACCGCCAGCGCCGCGCCGAGGTAAAACACCATGTAGCCCGCCGCCCGCGCCACGTACCCCGGCGGCACCGGCTTCTTCCCGGCCAGCGCGTCGGCGATCCAGAAGACCTGCCAGTTCGGCACCACCGCGTGGACCACGCGCGCCCAGAGCCGGCCTTCCAGCCCGGCGGCGCGGAGCTGCGCCCGCTCCTCGGCGGTGAACTGCACGGCTTCCGCGCGGTCAACCCGCTCGTTCCGGTTCGTGTCGTGCTTCGCCACCAGCGCGAGCAGGAGCTGCTTCTGCGTGTCGTTCCACGGTGCGGCCTGCAGCTCCGCCGTGCCGGACGAAAAGGACTGCCATGCCGGCGCCGCCCGCCGGCCAAAGAAGTAGTCGCTCGTCAGCCCGAGCAGGAACACCGCCGTGCAGATGGCCAGCGTGGGCACCAGGTCCAGCCGCGTGGCGCACGCCACCGCGATGCCCGCCAGCACCCAGAGGGCAAAGAGGATCAGCAGCACCGCCCACGGCATCCGCGGGTCGAGCTTCCCCTCATAGCCCTCCGCAAACGAGAAGCCGGCGCTCACGAACCGGTTGATGATGAAGAACGCCAGGGTGATCGCCACGGCCAGCGCGAGCACCGCGTCCGAGACGAACGGCCGGTTCAGGAAGTAGTTCGTGAAGCCCGCCAGGGCGAAGGCCAGCACCATCGCGCCATAGAAGATGCCGTTCGCGACCAGGTTGGGCTCCCCGTAGGAGGTGAAGGCCATCCGCCCCGCCAGCAGCGCGGCCAGCAGGCTCGTGTACGTCAGCAGCGTGAGCGCCAGCGCCACCCCGGCGAACTTGGCCAGCAGGAACGTCGCCCGGCCGACCGGCTTGGAGAGCACCGCCAGCGCCGTGCCGCTGCGGATCTCATGCGCCACGGAGGTCGCCGCCCCGACGGCCGCGCCAAACAGCCCCGTCAGGAAAATCACCGCCAGGATGCTGTCCTTCGTCATCTGCGGGTCATCGCCCAGCGTGAAATAGTAGACGTTCGAGAGGAACAGGATGAACGCGGCCGACACCGCCATGAGGATCAGGAACACCGGCTGGCGGACCAGCTCGGTGAACGCGTTCGCAGTAATGGTGGCAAATTGCCGCATCCGGAAAAAGTCCGACCACCTTACGGAACGCGGTTCGGGGCGCAACGTCGCGAACCGCGGCCGGGGCGGGGACCGCGGACTGTCCGGAACAACGCCTCCGCCGGGAACTGTGCTTTGCACGGCACAGGCGGGCGCGGGAAGCGAGGTTCTCCCTGTCTCCGCATGCCCCGGAGGGGAGCCCGCGGGGACCACCCTCCGGGAGCGGCCCTTTCGGAGCGGCGATCGGAGCGGCGAGCTCCACGAGCCGCCGGCCATGCCTTCATCGGAGCCGCGAGCTCCCGTGAGCCGGGACCGCGCCCGCCTCCGTGGCGGCGACGCCCCCCTCTCGACGGACGGTGCCCGCGGCGCCCCGCCGCAGTCGCCGCCCGTGCGGGACGGGCGTTCGCTCGGCCACGCTTCTTCACCCCGCGCCCCGCGCGAATAGGCAAGCCGGTGACCCCGCGCCGCCGTGGCCGGAGCGCGGACTTTCCAGTCCGCAAAAAAGGAGGCTCCGTCGCGGCGGGCTGGAAAGCCCGCCCTCCGTTCCGGCTGCCGCGACGCGCAAAGTTCTCCCGCTCGCCGGAAGATTTCCGCCGGCCCGCTGAAAAATCCGGCACCCGGCTGGAGATTCCCGCCCGCCCGCCCCAATTCCCCGCCGCCGCCGGAATCTCCGCGCGCCGCGCCCGAAGCTTCCATCCGGCCTCCCCGGCTTTCCGCCGGCCGGCGTAAAACTTCAACGCCCGGCAGAAACTTCCCGGCCGCCGGCTGAAGCGGAAAACCGGCTGCCTAGGAGAAAGGTCCGCCATGCCCGCAAGACTCTCGCCTCCCCGCGTCCTCGCCGACCTGGATCAGGTCATCGCCGCGTGGGAGGCCAACCCCGGCTTCAGCCTCGGCGACGAGGTAACGCTGGCCAAGGTGAAGGCCACCCGCGCCGAGCTGGCGAAGTGCGACGCCGACATCACCACGCTCACCACGCAGCTCACCGCCCTGCGCAACGACGAGGGGACCTGCGCCGCCAAAGGGACCGACCTCGTGACCCGCATCCGCAGCGGCCTGCGGGGCGTGTACGGGCCGGACAGCACCCAGTACGAGCAGGCCGGCGGCACCCGCCGCACCGAAAGGAAGCGCCCCAGCCGAACGGCCTTGGCCAAGCCGTGACCACAAGACAACGCACGGGCGGCTAACAATGGGGCATGGCGGCAGCATGCCCTACCCCCGGTAGGGGGGGGGGGGGGGGGGGGG
>JBJXFY010000040.1:0-6371 GCA_046155815.1 Limisphaerales bacterium
CCCGAGGCCGCGCAGCTCGCCCACGACATCGGGGCCCGTCTTGCGGTGCCGTGCCACTACGACCTGTTCGAGTTCAACACGGCGTCGCCGGAGCCATTTGCCGCGGCCTGCCGCGACGTCGGACAGCCGCACCGGATACTCCGGCTGGGAGAGCGGCTGACGCCTGAACCGCGCTGAATGCCGGCCATCACCCGCCCGGGCGGACCACCCTCACTTCGACGCTGCCGGCAGGCACGGCCACCGTAGTCACGAGGCCACCCGGCCAGCGGGCCTCGACCTCCGCCGCACCGTCGGCACGGGCGAGAACGGCGACGAGGCTGTCCTGCGAGAGGCCGCCCGAGCCGGCGCGCAGCTCGCGCACCGGCCCGACCCGGCCGGCCTGCCGTATCCGCAGCGCCACGCCGATCCCATGCGGGTTGCCTGGAGGGCCGGCCACGCGGACGCGCAGACCCGGGCGCGCGGCGGCGTTTTGAAACAGCCTGGTTTCCGCACCGTTCTGGCCCACGGCGAGGTCGGGCCGGCCGTCGCCGTTGAAGTCCCCGGTCGCGGCGCCACGCTGTTCGCCCCAGATCGCCAAGCCGCTGGTGGCCGCGGGCAGCGGCTCGACCCGCGCCCCGCCGCGGTTGCGCAGCAACAGGCCGCGGCCGGCATCGAGGCGCGAGGCCGTGGGCTGCACGGGAAAGAAATTCTGCGCCAGGAAAGCGTCCTCGTGCCCGTCGCCGTCGAAGTCCGCCACGGTGGCCCCCATCACGGGCGAGAGCTGGGCCTCATCGGGCAGCGGCCGGATTTCCCAGGCCTCGCCGCGGTTGAGGAGGAGCACGGAGGCCAGCCAGACCGCCTCCAGGCGCGGAGCGGTGGCGGCGGCATCGCCCAGCACCTCGGCGAGGCTGGCCGTGGCGAAGGCGGCGTGGGTGGGAAAGCGCTCCGCCAACGAAGGCACCGCGCGGCTGAGCGCCAGCAGGTCGCGCAGGGGAAACTCGCCGCCGAGTCGCGTGTCGTGAGCCGCCAGCACCGGCACGGGCACGCCGTCGCCGTTCAGGTCCGGGAAGTGCAGGCGCAGCGGATGCGCAGGGGAGGCGCGGTGCGGCGAGTTCAGGCCCCAGTTGCCGGCCAGCAGGTCGGGGTGGCCGTCACCGTCGAAGTCGCCGCCGGCCAGCGTGGTCCACCAGCCGGTGAGCTGAGCGAGGCGCGCGACAGGCGGGGCGCCGCCGGCGGATGTGGTTAGCGGCGGATCCCACGCGGCGAGCCGGCCGCCGTCGTTTCGGAAGAGGCGGACCGGGCCCCACTCCGAGGCGATGACCAGTTCGGGGAAGCCGTCGCCGTCGAGGTCGGTCCACAACGCGGCGGCAACGAGGCCGGTCGTGGAAAACAGCTCCTTCAGGCCTGTGGCCTCCTCCCAGCCGGTGGCGGAGCGCCGCCAGAGACGCGATGGCGTGGCCTCCGGATAGCGGCCGGGCACGGGCTGTCCGCCCACAAACAAATCCACGTCGCCGTCGCCGTCGAAGTCCGCCAGGGCCACCGGGCCGGCCGTGGGCACGGGGGGCAGCGGCCCGGCGGAAGCGCCGGCGGCGACCACCGTGCGCAGCGCCGGCAGATTGGTCGCTCCGTCCTCCCAGTTCGACTCGGCGACAAGCAGGCCCGGGCCATCCGGGCGAACGAGCAGCGCGGTGGTATCGCGCGCGGCAACCGGGAGGTTCGTGAGCACGGGCGTGAATCCGCCGGCGCCCACGTTGCGCCGCACGGCAAGCCGCCCACCGCGGCCGGTGCCGACGGCCAGGTCGTCCGCCCCGTCGCCGTCGAGGTCGAGCCAGGCGAGTCCGGGGCCGGGCTGGCTGAACTGCCGCGGCAGGAGCGGCTGGCGGGCGAAATCATCGAAGGGCGCGTCCGCATGGCGGTGGGCGAGGGCTTTGCTTGCGTCCACAAACCACGCAGGTTCGCTGCGGTTCGGTGGCCGGCGGGCGGCGAGACCGGCGGCGGCATCGGGCGGGGTTTCCGGCTCGGTGATGACGTGGAGCTGGTTGCCGCGCACTCCCCCGACCTCGGACACACGGCCGCTGCGCCACGCCACCACGAGACGGCCGGCCCCGGCCGGATCGGGCATTGCGAAGACGCGGAGGGGATCGTCCGCGGAGAGGTAACGCCCGCCGGCCTGGACTTCCTGCGACTGCACGAGGCCGTCGGTGTGGAGGCTGACGCGCGCGCCGATGCCGGCGGTGTTGGGCGGCCGGCCGCGCAATCGCACGGCCACGCGGGCCGCCGTGGCGTCGTTGCGGTAGATGCCGGCGGGGCCATTGAGCTGGTTGACCACCACTTCGAGGTCGCCGTCACCGTCGAGGTCGGCGAAGGCCATTCCGTGGGCCACGCCCACGTCGTCAAAGCCCCACGTGGCCGCGGCGTCGGCGAAGCGCCAGCCGCCCAGGTTGCGGAAGGCGGCCTTCGGCATCTGGAGACGCGGGAACTGGAGCAGCTTCAGCGGGATCTGATCGCGGCGGTACGGCCCGAGGCGGTCAATGCGGGCGGCGGCGTCCAAATCTTGCGTGTCGAACATGTGGCCGGCGGTCATCAGCAGATCCTCGTGGCCGTCGAGGTCCACGTCGAGGAAGCCGGCGCTCCAGGTCCAGCCCGCGGCCTCGAGGCCGGCGAAGTGGGCGAGCTCGGCGTAGGTGCCGTCCCCGCGGTTGCGGAAGAGCGTGTTGCGATCGTTCTGCGGGCGGTCGTCGTACAAGCCGATGACGGCGGGGCTGGGCTCCATGGAGCTGTATTGCGCCATGCGCCGCTCGCGCCGCGGGTCCAGCATGTCGGCGAGGAGAAAGTCGTCCCAGCCGTCGCGGTCGAGGTCCGCAAAGTCCACGGACATGGAGAAGGTGCTGGTCTGGCGCAGCGCAAGCCTCGGGGCGGACCGGAACCGGCCGCCGCCGTCGTTGATCCACATCCGGTCCGGGGAATGAAAGTCGTTGGCGACGTAAAGGTCGGGCGCGCCATCCTGATTGAGGTCACGGAACATGGCGGCGAGGCCCCATTCAAGGGGCGCCCGCGGCAGGGGACGTCCGGCCTCGTCCGAGAAGACATGTGGCCACGCCACCCGGGAAAACCGGCCGCCACCTTCGTTCAGGTAGAACACGTCGGGTTCGCCGTGCTCGAGGATGCGGCCCTCAGGCGTGATTTCGAGCATCTCCCGCAGCTCCGGCGGCACCACGGGCCGGCCGTCCACGATGTGCATGGCGAAGCCGGTCGTGCGAACCGTGGTTGTGCGGTAATGGGCCACGTAGAGGTCGAGGTCGCCGTCGCCGTCCACGTCCGCGAGCGTCGCGGTGGTCGGACCGCCTGTGCCCGCAAGGCCGGCCGCCGGAGCCGGTGTGAAGGCGCCGCGGCCATCATTCAGCAGCAGGCGCGTGCCGCCGCCGATGACATTGACGAGGAGGTCGGAATCGCCGTCGCCATCCACGTCCGCGAGCACCGCGCCGGAACAGAAGCTGCCGGGCATGGCCAAGGTGGCGTCCGCGGTCCGTTCGGCGAACTGCAGTCCGCCCCGGTTGATGAACAGGCGGTTCGGTCCGTCGAGGCCGCAAAAAAAGAGGTCCGGCCGCCCATCACCGTCCACGTCGCCGAGGGCGACGCCGCTGCCATTGAGGCGGATCTGGTTGGCGGCGGCGTTCGCATCCGCGAGGTGGTTGGTGAAGGTCACGCCGGTCCGGTCCGGCAGCAGGCGGGTGAAACCCGGCCGGCCGGTGGGCGGGACGACCAGCGGAACCACCGCGGCGGGCGCAGGGCGGGGAAGCAGGAGGAGCGAGAGGCTCCAGCCGAGGAATCCGACGCGCCACGGCCGTCCGGGATGGCGGTCACAGGCGCCTGGACGGGCCATGATTGCTGGGGCCGGGCCTTCGGACGTGGGTCCGGGCGTCACAATTCTCTCGTTGAGCGGGGCCATGTTCGTCCGCGCACGGGGACGCGCGCACCTTCACCGCGCGCTCGCCGGGATTCCAGACTTTCGGCCCGCAGCGCGTTCGGCCCCGGTGGCCGCTGAAGGTCTCGGCTGGGGCAAGCCCGGGACCGGGCCGGACAAGGGCTTCCATCACCCGGACGACCTGCTGCATCCTGCGGCGCCGTCATGAAAAAGCGCATTTGGAAGATCGCCGGCATCAACTTCGACCACTTCCACATGGGCGACCTCCTCCGGTACGCCCACGACCACCCGCAGGCCGAGATCGTCGGCATCAGCGACGAGCAGCCCGCACGCATGGAGGAAGCCGTCGCCAAGGGCTTCGTCACCCGCGACCGCGCCTTCACCGACCACCGCGCCTGCCTGGAGCGCACGAGGCCCGACATCGTGATCCTCTGCCCCGCCGCATCGAGGCACGGCGAGTGGGTGAAGAAGGTCGCCCCGAGCGGCGCGCACCTGCTGGTGGAGAAGCCCTTCGCCGCCTCGCTCCGTGAGGCGGACGCGATGGCCGCCGCCGTGCGACCGGGCCAGACCCTCATGATCAACTGGCCGCTCCAATGGGTGGCCTCGATGCAGAAGGCCAACGAACTGGTCACCCGCGGCGTCATCGGCGGGGTGCTGAACGTCTGGCATTTCGGCGGCAACCGCGGCCCGCTCTGGCACGGCGCGGACAAGGACGAGAAGACGCCGGCAGAGGTGGCGGCGGAGAAGCCGCAATCATGGTTCTACAAGAGGGCGCACGGCGGCGGCTCGCTGCTCGATTACCTCGGCTATGGCAGCACGCTCGGGACTTGGTTCCAGGGCGGCCGGCGGCCCTTGGAAGTTACGGCCGTCGTGGACGCGCCGGCCGGGCTGGAGGTGGACGAACACAGCGTCGTCGTGGCGCGGTACACGCACGGGCTGTCCAAGTTCGAGACGCGCTGGGGCACCTTCACCGATCCGTGGACGATCCAGCCGCAGCCCCAATGCGGTTTCGTCATCGCCGGCACCGACGGCACGATCAGCGCCTACGACTATGCGGACCACGTCATGGTGCAGACGCGCAGGAAGCCGGTGCCGCACGCCGTGTCCGCCCCCGCGCTGAAGGCCCCGCGGCAGAACCCCGTGCAATACCTGCTGCACTGCCTCGACAAGGACCTGCCGCTCGAGGGCCCCGTGAGCCTGCCGATCAGCCGCATCGGCCAGGAGATCGTGGACGCCGCGGTGAAGAGCGCTCGGCTGAAGAAGGCGGTGAGGCTGGCCTGAACGAGGGGTTCGTCGCCGGCCCTGCCTTCACGCCCGCGGCCGCTACCCTCCGAATCCCACATCCCCCGTAAGCACGAAAATCGCCGCCCCGTGCGCCACGGCCGTCACGGGCACGAGCACGAGGACGGTGAAGAGATACATGCCAAAGGCGCCGTAGGCCTCGATCTTCAGCGCCTTGGGCAGGCCATTGTAGAGGATGCCCAGCATGAGCAGCACGCCAACGCCCCAGGCGAGCCAGGTGTTGAGCTGCGGGATCGCGTCCAGCATGCGCGCCGCATACACCGGTCCGAGCGAATAGCCGACCAGGACGAAGCAGTTGCGGTAGGTGATGTTGACGTGGAACGCGATCTCGACGCGCTGAACCAGGAAAGCCCCGACGAAAACCGCCAGCGACAGCCCCGTGAACTGCGCGAACCCATAGCGGATCGCCAGCTCCAGCGGCACCTGCTTGATCCCGCCGCCGACGCCCGTGCTGGTACCCCAGTGATGCACCGCCCAGGCCTCGAAGCCGCAGGCCACCAGCGTCAGCGGCAGCACGAAAGTGAGCCAAACCCGGAGGATCCCACGGTTATCCGCGGCGATGGCGGTCCAAGTCTCGAATGGTGATACCAGCAGCTTGAAGAGGGTGATCATTCCGTAGCGACCCATCCGCTTAGAGGCAGGCAGGCGGTGAAGCAAGCGATTCCTCCCGTGGCCGTTGGAAACGGTGGGCGGAGCCCGTCCCGGACGCGGAATCACGCCCGGGACGGCCCCGCCCGGCCCAAATCACCCTTGCCTCGCCCGTTCGGTCACCTTTAAGTCCTCTCCTTTGAGCGGCGGCTGGGTAGCTCAGTTGGTAGAGCAGCGGACTGAAAATCCGCGTGTCGGCGGTTCAATTCCGCCCCCAGCCACCACCTTCAACCGTCTTCGCGGCAGGGAGATGGTGTCCTGGAAGGCCCCCGTGGACACCAATACGGACACCAGTTTTGCCGCCTTGGCACACTAGGCGCAGAACTGGGGCGGGCCTTCGGAACGGCCCGCACACGGGCCTGGGCGGAGATCTTCCACGCTGCGTTCCGGACCGGAACGCATGAAAAACCGAGACCGCCTCATCCGCCGGGGCAGCCGCGGCAGCGCCTTCTACTGCGTCGACACGCTCACGGGAAGACGCACGAGCCTGGGTGCCGCCGACCGGGACACCGCCGTG
>JBJXFY010000043.1:0-17254 GCA_046155815.1 Limisphaerales bacterium
GGGCCGAACTGCTTCCCCAGCGGCTTCCCGTAGATGCCCGTGGCCACGAGCGTGAGGGGGTGCAGCGCCTCGTCCAGCCGCAGGCCCTCGAAGTACGGCCACGGGTACTGCGGCGCGCGCGCCAAGCCGGGCATCTGGTCGGGCTTCAGCGCCGTGATGAAGCGCACGAACTTCGCCTCCGGCCTGGGCTTCACGAGCGCCGCGATCTTCGCGAAGGGGAAGCCCGTCCACGGCACGATCATCGCCCAGGCCTCGACGCAGCGGAAGCGGTACACGCGCTCCTCGAGGGCCTGCTGCGCGATCAGCTCGGCGGCGTCGAGCGTGACGGGCCGCTCCACCAGCCCGCCGATCTCGACGGGCCACGGCGCGGTGGTGAACTTCCCGACGTGCCGATGCACGTCCTTCTGCAGCGTGAATTCGTAGAAATTATTGTAGGTCGAGGCGGCCTGCTCCTCGGTGAACTTCCAGCCGGGGTCGAAGTCCCGGCTGCGCGGATGCGGATAACCCTTCGCGTACGGGTCCGCGGGCGCGTCGGCGGCGTGGCCGGGCAGGCCCGCGAGCGCGAGCGTTCCAAGACCAAGCTGCCTCAGCACCGCGCGGCGCGAGTGATGCGCGCGCTCCGGGGTGACGTGGCGCTCCGGAATCCACCAGCCGGGACGAACGATCAGGTTGGCCATGCCGCCAAGTTGGCCAAGGTCCGCCCGGAGGCCAGCGGGAAATCGGCGGGACTCGGCCTCACTCCCGCGGGATCCGGTTCAGCGTGTAGTACGCCTCCGGATGCAGCAGCGGCGCGCCGGCCCGCGAACGCACGCCGGGCAGATGCAGCTCGTGGACGTGGCCGGGCTGCAGGCCGTCCACGGTCAGCCGCACGCTGCGGCCGTCTGGGGCGACCCGGGCCTCGCGGACCACGGGGGTCGTGGCGTCCACCTCGGGCGAGCCGTAGTCCGCCCGATACTGGTAGGTGTAAGTGGTGAGCCTGTAGCTGCCGGTCGAGGCGGCTGCCGCCGCATCCACAGGTTCCGTGAAGGTGAGCTCGAAGCCGTCGCGGCGGGCGCGCATTTCATGGATTTCAAACGGCGTCCGGCCGGTCCACACCGTGCGCTGGAGGGCGAAGGGCTTGCCGCCGCGCGCGCCCCAGCCGCGGTCCGTGCCGCCGACGAAGAGCGAGCCGTCCGCCGCGAACTCCAGCGCCAAGTTCCCCGAGTCATAGCCCGCGCGGAACGGGAAGAGCGCGCCCTGGTACACGCCGTCCACGCGCTCGAGGAAGACGCGCATCACCGTGCTGTGCGTCTGGTCGCCGACGAAGAGCTGGTTGGTGAAGAGGCCGAACCTCCCGCCCGTGCCGTCGCACGCGATCCCGGAGGCGGACTGGCCCATCTTGTTGTAGGGAAAATGGATCGCGGTCGGGACGAGTTCGGGAATGCGCTCCGCCTCCGGAACCATGCGGCCGCCGCTGCGCGGTTCGGCGGGCCGCGCGCCCAGGGCGGCCTTGACCGCCGGCAAATCGTACCAGCGGTTGCCGCCGGGATGGCCCATGAACTTCCCACGGGCGAGGTGCTTGAGGCCGCTCGTGCCGTTCCACGGCCCCTGGTTGTCCGTGTAGAAGAAGTCTCCGACCGTGTTGGTCCCGATGCCGCCGGGCGAGCGGATGCCGGAGGCGAAGGGCACGACCCGCCCGCCGCGCTGCACCTCGAGACACCAGCCGCGGTAGGGCGCCTCGCTGGAGAAGGAGCCGGTGAGGCACAGCACCAGGAGCATGTTCCCGCCGGCGTCGAACTTCGAGCCGAACGCGTACTCATGGTAGTCGCCGGTGAGGCCCCAGCCGTCGGCGTAGGTCTCGATGATGTCCGCGCGGCCGTCGCCGTCCCCGTCCTTCAGGCGCGAGACTTCGCCGCGCTGCGTGGCGAAGAGCCAGCCGTCGCGCCAGGCGAGGCCGAGCACTTCATGCAACCCCTGCGCGAAGAGCGTCCAACGGGGTGCGGCCGGCGGCTCGGCGAGACTGTCCTCGACGAGCCAGATGTCGCCGAAGCGCGTGGAGACGTAGAGCCGGCCGTCCGGCATGGCCTGGAGGCCGCCCACCTCCAGCGCGGTGCCGGGCGGCGTGGCCAGCGTGACGAGGCGGTAAAAGTCCGCCTCGGGCGCCCGCCGGTCCGCGGCCAGCACCGTGAGGGCGGCCGACGCGATCCCGGCGAGGGCAAGGAGCCGTTTCATCGAATGGGCCGCGAGGCTGCCACGGCCAGCGCCGCGGCCCAAAGAAAAACCCGGCCGGCGTGCAGACACGCCGGCCGGGTCATGGGTGAGGCCAGAAATGGCGGGGCCGGCCATGAACGAGCGGCCCCGCCAGCAGCCATGCCGTCAATGCCGGGCACCCTGCTGCGCGGGTGGTGGGAGGCCCAGTTCCGCGTGAGTTGGCACCTGCACGGAAAGCGCCTCCCGGCCTTTAACGCCCGCCCTGTCGGCCGGCGGGCGCCGCCCCGCCGGAGCGGGACGGAAGCTCGGGGCGCCTACCGGCGGAAACGCCGCCAGCCAGCAAGGCCCGCCAGCGCGGTCAGCGCGAGGCCGCCCGCCACGGTGGCGGGCTCCGGCACGGGCGCGACGAGGTCGCTCTGCCGGAACGCCGGGGCGCGGAAGATGCGGTAAACGTCGTTGTTCACGGCGTTTCCGCCGTTGTCGAGCCAGCGCGCGGAGGTGCTGATGCCGGGGATGATGCCCCAGGGCGCCACGCCGTTCGCGCCCGCGTCGTCCGCCGCGGTGAGCGGCAGCCAGGAAGCGCCGGCGATGTTCGCGGCGACCTGCAGGTCGGCGAGGCTGCCGCTGCCGGGGTCGGCCGTGCTGCCGGCGACGTACTCCCAGCCCGTGGTGTTCGAGAGCAGCGTGCCGCCGGGCAGCGTGAACTCGCCCAGCCAGCCCTCCGCCGTGCGTTCGTCATCCCAGCTCACGAGGTACAGGAAGTCGCCCGCGCCCACGGTGATGGGCCAGGTCTCAGGCAGGCTCCAGTTGTAGGTGCCGGGGCTGCCGGCGGAGCCAGTCTCGTTCCGGCCGATGAAGTTCAGCACGGAGCCGTCGGCGCTGCCGGTGTAGAACTGGTAGTGGTTGTCAGCCGTGATGGTGGCTGTGCCGTTGGCCGCGTGGGCCGCGGCGGTCCCGGCCGCGAGGGCGGCCAGCACGAGGTAAGTCGGGGAATTCATGGTACGACTGGAGCGTCTCCCGCCGCCGGGTTCCGGCGAAGGGCGCGGGAAAGAGCCATCACCCCGCGCGATTGTCCAGCACCAATTTCGCCGGCGGGCCGCTCCGGTCCCGCCCCCCATCCTGCGCCAGGCCGCCCCGTGGGCCGGCGACCGGCCGGGGGAGCAGATGCAACAAGCCGTTGACGACCGTTCGGGGAGCCTCCTACCTTCCCGCCCCGCTTCCGCGGTGCCGTCCCGCGCGACGCCGCTGGAAGCCGCTGCGAACCCCGGGTTCCAGAGTAGCTCAATGGTAGAGCAATCGGCTGTTAACCGATCGGTTGCTGGTTCGAGCCCAGCCTCTGGAGCCAACGCTCCCCAGCACTTCGGCCGGCGAGAATTCCTTCCTAAAGCAACGCCGCCTGCTTCCCGCCGCCCGGCCGCACGCCCAGCAGGCTGAACGCCCGCGCCGTCGCGGTGCGTCCCTGCGGCGTGCGCTGGAGGTAGCCCTCCATGATGAGGTAGGGCTCGTACACCTCCTCAAGGGTGTCCGGCTCCTCACCCACGGTCACGGCGATGGTGTTCACCCCCACCGGCCCGCCGCCGAACTTGTGCACCACGGCCTCGAGGATGCGCTTGTCCATGTCGTCGAGGCCGTTCTCGTCAATCTCGAGGATGGCCAGCGCGCGCCGGGCCAGCTCCTCGGTGATGCGGCCGTCGCCGCGGACCTCGGCGTAGTCGCGCACGCGGCGGAGAAGGTTGTTCGCGATGCGCGGCGTGCCGCGGCTGCGGCGGGCGACCTCGGCTGCGGCGGGCGGCTCGACGGGCACCTTCAGGATGCCCGATGCGCGCGTGATGATGCGGCCGATCTGCTCGGCATTGTAGTAATCCAGCCGTTCACGGATGCCGAAGCGGGTGAGCAGGGGCGCGCTGAGCAGGCCGCTGCGCGTGGTGGCGCCGATGAGCGTGAAGCGCGGCAGGTTCAGCCGGACGCTCCGCGCGTTCGGCCCCTGGTCAATGATGATGTCCAGCTTGAAGTCCTCGATGGCCGGGTAGAGGTATTCCTCGATGGTCTTCTGGAGCCGGTGGATCTCGTCAATGAACAGGATGTCTCCCTCCTCGAGATTGGTGAGCAGCCCGGCAAGGTCGGCGGCCTTCTCGATGGTGGGGCCGCTGGTGGCGCGCAGGTTCGCGCCCATCGCGTGGGCGAGGATGCCGGCGAGGGTGGTCTTGCCGAGGCCGGGCGGGCCGGAGAGCAGGATGTGGTCGAGGGGATCCTTGCGCCGGCGCGCGGCCTCGACGGCGATCTCGAGGCGCTCCTTCACGTTGGCCTGGCCGGTGAAGTCGGCAAAGGCCGAGGGACGCAGGGTCTGCTCGAGCGCCGGGTCGGGCTGGGTGAGCGTGTCGTGGGGACGGTCGGACATGCGGGGGGCCGGTCAAAAGGCGCGGAGAGCGGCCTGGGCACGCGCCTGCAGTTGGCAGGTGGGCAGGTCCATCAGTTCTACACCGGGCATGCCGGCAGCGTAACGGCCATGTCCGGTCCGTCACAAGCAGCCGCCGAAGGGCAAGGCACGGCCTTTCAACCCGCCCGCACCCATCGCCGCGCCTTGTGCTCGAAACGCGGCAGCGACCCGGTCGTCACCGCCCGCACGGGCACGCGCAGCGCGAGCGCGGTCTGGAAATCCCCCGCCAGCACCGCGGCCAGCGCCGCGCCGTCCGCGCCGGGCGCAGGCTCGATTTCGACGAGCAGCTCCGCCAGCGCCCCGTCGCGGGTCACGGTCGCGCGGTACTCCGCCACCTCGGGCCGGGCACGCACCAGCGCGTCCACGGCCGAGGGATACACGTTCACGCCGCGCACCACGACCATGTCGTCCACCCGGCCGAGGATGCCGCCGACGAGGGCGAGTTCGGCCGAACCGCACGCGCAGGCCGGCACGGGAACCTCGGCGCGGACGAGGTCGCCGGTGCGGTAGCGCAGCAGCGGCGAGCCGGGACGCGTGAGCGTTGTCAGGACCAGTTCGCCCGCGGCGCCGGGCGGGACGGGGCGGCCGGTGTCCGGCGCCACGACTTCGGCGAAGTACGCGGCCTCGATGACGTGCAGCACGCCGGGCCGGGCCGGGCATTCGCAGCTCACAGGCCCGGTTTCCGTCATGCCGTGGTGGTCGTGGACGCGCGCGCCGGGCCACGCGGCCTCCAGAGCCGCGCGCGTGGCGGGCACGCTGCCGCCCGGCTCCCCGGCCACGATGAGATGGCGCACGGCGGAGGCGGCGAGGGAGATGCCTTCCTCCGACGCAATCTCCGCGAGGTGCAGCAGGTACGTGGGCGTGCCACACAGCACGGTCACACGCTGGTCGAGGATCGCGCCGAGCCGCGCGGCGGAAGTCATCCCGCCGCCGGGCAGACAGAGGCAGCCGAGTCGCTGCGCCGCCTCGAACGCGGTCCAGAAGCCAAGGAACGGCCCGAACGAGAAGGCGAAGTACACGCGGTCGGCCGCGGTCACGCCGGCCGCCGCGTACACGCGGCCCCACTGGTCCAGCAGCCGTCCCCAGTCCTTGCGCGTGTCCAGCCAGCGCAGCGGCCGGCCGCTGGTGCCGCTGGTGCCGTGGCAGCGCGAGTAGCGTTCAATTGGAAACGTGAGGTTCGACCCGTAGGGCGGATGCGCGGCCTGGTCGGCGACGAGTTCGGGCTTCGTCGTGAACGGGCAGCGGGCCGTGAACTCCGCGAGCGAGGCCACGTCCGCGCCGAGCCCGGTGCCGGCGAGCTTTGCCTTTTGAAACGGGTTGGTCGCCGTGACCGCGGCGAGCAGCGCGCGGAGGCGCGCAATCTGCTCCGCCTCGAGTACCGCGCGGGAAGTCGGGGAGGCCCCGGTCATGCGGGCGGTCTCAGGGCCTCGCCGCGGCTGCCGGCAGGGCGGGCTTGGGCGCGGGTGCGCCGGGGTTGAAGCGGGCCACGAGAAAGCCGCCCGTGATGGCCAGCACGATGCCCAGCCAGAACTGAGGCTTCACCGCGGCCCAGCCCTGCGCCGGCGGATGCAGCAGCGTCGAGAGCAGCGCGTTCACCAGCGGCGCGCCGGCGAAGATGATGGACATGACGACGGGCGGCGTGCCCTTCGCACCGAAGGCCAGCAGCACGCCAAAGGCACCGATCGCGCCCGCGAGACCCGCGATGAGCGACCACCACACGCCGCTCGAGGTGTAGCCGCTGAAGGCCGCGCCCTTGCCCATCAGCACGACGAGCGGCGCGAGCACGGCGGTGAGGAAGTACGCGACGCCGACGAAGAGAAAGGCCTTCATCCGCAGCGTGGTCGGGTCCAGGCGCGGCGCGCCGGCGGGCTGCATGAGGGTCTGGCCCTTGTGCAGGAGGATGCCGTACACGCCCCACGAGACCACGGTGAGCAGCGCGAAGTAGAGCCAGGCGAAGCTGGGCGAGGGAGACTGGTCGGCCATGACGCGGGCAGTCTAGCTGCGGGCGGCCGCGAAGCCAGTCCGGGGCGCGGGAAGGAACAGAAGGGAACAGAGCAAACGAAAGTGAAGGCGGGGATGCAGGCCGCTGGGTTGCGGCTGTCGCGTTGCGTGCAAAGGCGACATACAACCGTGATTTTGGACAGGTACGCTCCCGGCCCGACGGTTTCGGTTCAGCTGGCGGCGTGGTACGCGGATTTGGAAGCAGCCCTGAACGCGGCCATTGCGGACCCTCAGTCCGCCTGGGGCGGCTGGGGCCACTCCAATCCAGTGGAAGAACTTCTCAAGGCATCCACCGACCTGCCGCTGAATGCCCTGCTGGGGCTGCAGCCGTTCATGATCGCGGCCGCCATACCTGAACCGGTAACCGCCGGTCTGCGTGCCGTGGGCTTCTCCCTCCTCACCTTCACGCGGCGGCCCCGCCGCCTCACTCCGCCGCCGCGAGCGGCGGCGTGAACTGGTTCACCAGTTCCATCCGCCGGCCGTCCAGTTCGCGGGCGCGGTCGGCGGCAGCGCGCATCAGCAGCCGGTAGCTCGGCCGCACCCGGCCCCGGCCCACGGTCTCGAAGCCCGCCTTGTCGCGCTCGGCCAGGTAGCCATGCACCAGCGCCCGGTACTCGTCCACCAGCGGCAGCACGGGCCGGGCCGCCCGCAGCCGCAGCGCGGCGAGCTGCTCCAGCATTCGCCGCAGCGCGGGCCCGGAGCGCGCGTAGTCCCCGGTCTCAAGCAGTTCTGGCAACGGCAGCGACGCGAACTGCGCCACCGCGTTCGTCGCGCCGGCGGCCCAGACGGGCGGGCGCAGCACGCCGTCCAGCTTGGCCAGCGTGACGGCCGGCGGCCATGCCTGCCATTCGTCGCGCCCGGTGAAGCCGGCCACCACGATGGCCCACCACTTCGCCGCCTCGAGCAACGTCGGGAAGCGCTCCGGCCACACGGCGAGGAAGGCGTGCTGCCAGTTGTAGTAGCGCGGCAGCGTCTGCACGAACGGCGCGAGCCGCGCCCGGCCGTCCGGCAGCGCCGCCAGCTCGTGGAAGAACAGGTGCGCGGCGGCGGAGAAGACCTCCCAGTCCTCCGCCGTCATCCGGTCCACGTCGGGCAGGCCGAGGTCGTCAAAGTCCGGCGGGGCGCGGCGGGACAGCACGTCGCGGGCGCGGGCCAGCGGTTCCGTCCGCCGCGCCTCGAGCACCAGCCGGGTGTCGGGCTGGGGGATGGCGGAGGCGGGCTCGGCCGCGAGCACCGCCTGGGTGGCGCCCTCGAGCAGCCAGAGCGGTATCTCAGCGCAGCGGCCGGTCGAGGCGCGGTTGGCCAGCTCAAGCAGCAGCGCCTGCACCAGGCCGCGGATCACGGCGGCTTCCGGAACGCGCCCGGGCATCTCCAGGCGATACTGCCAGGCGCGCTCGAAGGGCACGGCCTGCACCTGCGGCGGCGCGTTCGTCGGCAGGCGCGGATTGATGGTGACAAAGATCTTCCCCGCCCGCCCGCCGCCCTCGCGCCAGCGGTCGCGCTGGCCCAGCAGCTCAAGCAGGCGCGACTTGGTCCGCTCGCCGGCCACCGCCAGCGTGGCCGGCGTTAGATCGCGCAGCGTGTCCGGCGTGAAGTTCCGCGGCACCGGGATGACCGCCAGCTCCGGCCGCGGCCCGAACACGGTGAACTGGCCCGACTCGCTGACGGTCGAGGTGAACCCGCCGGGCACCGCGGCCAAATCCGCCGCCCGCCCCGCCCCGTCCAGGAGCAGCAGGACGGCGAAGATCAGGCTGGCGCACGGACGCGGCATGGACCGGGGCGGTCAGGATTTCGCGCCACCACCGCCAGCGGGCTTGGGCGGGGATTTCGCCGGGGCGGGCGACGAGGACGACGACGAGGACGACGGCGAGGACGACGGCGAGGCGGGGGCGGGGGCGGGGGCGGCCGGGGCGGCGTCCTTCTTGGCGGCTTCCGTGTAGTTCTTGCTGCGGTAGTCGGTGATGTAGAAGCCGGAGCCCTTGAAGATCAGGCCTGCCCCGGTGCCCAGCTGGCGCTTCACCGCGCCGCGGCCCCAGCGCTTTTTCGCACACTTGTCCTGCGGACACACGCTGAGCGCCGCGTCCTTCATGGACTGGAACAGGTCAAACTCGTGCCCGCACTTCTCACAGACATAGGCGTAGGTCGGCATGATGAGGCGCGAAGCTAGCGGCCCCCGAGGCGGAAACGTCAAGGGGCGTGGAAGCGCAAAGCGCAAAGTCCAAAGCTCAAAGAGGGCTCCAAATCCAAAGCACCTAACCAGCCTTCCGCCGCCCAGCTTGGAAACCGGCCCCTGGGTTTGAACCTTGCGCCTTGAGCTTCCTATCCCCCGATGCAGCTCATGCTCCGCGCGGGCTGCGCGAAGCCCGGCTCACCGATGTGGTGCCGCTCCTCCTTGTGCCAGACCACCCCACGCAGCCACGCCGCCAGCACCTCGTCGTCGGAGCCGTCGCGGAGGCGCGCCTTCAGGTCGTGCTCGCCGAGGCTGAAGAGGCAGGTGCGCACCTGGCCGTCGGCGGTGAGCCGGATGCGGTTGCAGTGGCCGCAGAAGGGCTCGCTCACCGGCGCGATGATGCCGATCTCCGCCCCGCCGGGGACGCGCCAGCGACTTGCGGTCTCCGCCGGATCGGCCGGTGCCACGGGCAACAGCCCGTGCCGCGCCCGCAGCCGCGTGAGGATCTCGTGCCCGGGCACGACATGCCCGCGCTGCCACGCGCGGCCCGAGTCCAGCGGCATGAACTCGATGAACCGCAGCGTCACGCCCTCCGACCCCGCCCAGTCGGCCAGCGCCTCGATCTCGTGATCGTTCAGGCCGCGGATGATCACGGCATTCACCTTCACCGGCCCGAAGCCCAGCCCGCACGCCAGCCGCACCGCGGCAAGCACGTCCGCCAGCCCGTCGCGGCCGGTCAGCCGGCGGAAGTTCTCCCGGTCGAGCGAGTCGAGGCTGAAGCTCACGCGCCGCAGGCCGGCGTCACGCAGCGCACGCGCCTTCGGGGCGAAGAGGAAGCCGTTCGTGGTCATCGCCAGGTCGCGCACGCCCGGGACGCCCGCCAGCCGCGCCACGAGCCGCTCGAAGCCCTGCCGCAGCAGCGGCTCGCCGCCGGTCAGGCGGACCTTCTCGACGCCGAGCGACACGGCCACCCGCACGGCGCGCTCGATTTCCTCGAAGGTCAGCAGCGCATCGCGCGGCTTCCACGCATGGACGATGGTGCGGTGCAGCGAGGCGGGGTGCGGGTTCTTCCCCGGATCGAAGCGCGTGCGGTAGAAGTTCGCCGCCTCCTCCGTCTCCGGGAGGCAGTACAGGCAGCGGAAGTTGCAGCGGTCGGTGACGCTGACGCGCAGGTCCCGCATCACGCGGCCGAAGGAGTCCGTCAGCCCGGCGGACGTGCTCATTTCGGCGCGGCAGGCGGCGGGTTCGTCGGCGTTTTCACCTGCACGCCGCCGTCCTGGCGCAGCTCGACGTTGAGGCTGCCGGCCGGGGGCGCGGGGGCCGGCCTGCCGCGATTGGCGGCCAGCTCCTGGAGCTGCTGGGCGCCCTTCTTCTGGGCGTTGCCGTAGATGCCGCGGCGGATCCAGTCGAGGCGACGGGCCACGCTGAGCTCATCCTTCAGCTTCCGTACCTGGTCGCGCAGGAAGGCGAGGTCATTGAGCTGCGTCTCCAGCTTGACCTTCTCGGCGCGCAGTCGGGTCAGCTCGGTCATGAGGGCCTGCTTGTCGCCCTCGGACTGGGCCAGCCTCTGCTCGGTGGCGGTGATCGCCTGTTCGAGGCCCTTGATGGACTGGTCGAGGTCCGCCATCTGCTTCGTGAGGTCGTCGTTGCGGCCCTCGAGGGAGGCGATCCGCTGGTCGCGCCGGGCGATCTCCTCGGCGGCGGCCTTTTCGGCGGCGGCCTTCTCGGCCTCGGTGCGGGCAAGGTTCGCGGTCGTGTCGGACAGCCGGCCGCGGGTGCTGGACAGCTCGGCGTTGCGCACATCGAGCGTGGAGTTGAGGGACTGGTTCACACGGACCTGATCCTCCAGCCGCTCGCGCACCTGCACCCACTGGTTGGAATAGTCGCGGATGACCGAGGCGTCGGCGTCGGCGCGTTCGAGGGCGCGGTTGCGGGAGTCATAGAGGGCCCAGCAAAGTCCCGCCACCGCCACGGCCAGCACGGCAATCACGACCTTCATGCCGGCCACAGTGCTCAACGACGCGGGCTTTGGCAAGGGATGGGCGGGCCGCCCGCGTCGCCCTTCGCGGCCACGGCCCGCAACCTCAATTCCCCCGCAGCCGGTAGTTCCATTGCCGGCCGCGCACCGGACCGTTCCAGAACCAGCCGCCGGCAAAGCCCGGCCGGGGCGGGTCAGGCTCATCGGCCCAGGCGGGCGGGGCGAGCGTCGGAGAACTTTGCAGCCGCCAATCGCCGGACGCGCTGGGCCAGCCCAAGGATACGGTCTCGCCGGACACCGACAGGCTGAGCCGCGGCGGCAGGTTCGTGAGCAGCACGGCCAGCGCGCCGTTGGTGGCCAGCGTGGCGGGCACGGTGCTGGTCACGCCATCGCGGCCGACGGTCACCCGGTAATCGCCCTTGAATCCCCGCAGCGTGGCGCGGCCGTCCGGGCCGGAGAGCGCATTCGTGCGCGTCCACCAGGTGCGGAGCACGAGGTTGCTCCAGGCGACGGCGTTGGGCTTGGGCTCCCAGTTGCGGCGGAAGAGCGCGGCGTCCGGCAGCCAGTGCTGGCCCTCCCAGAAGCCCCACAGCAGCACGCCGCTCACCGCCGGGTGGCTGAAGAGCGCGGTGGTGAAGTCGCGGGTGTAGTCCGCCTGCGCCGCCTCGTCGCGGAGGTTGATGTCGAACTCCGTGGCCTGGATGGGCAGGCCGAACGCGGCGAAGCGGTCCAGCATCCCGAGCAGCCGTTCCGGGTGCGGCAGGAAGCTGCCGAAGTGCCCCTGCATGCCGATGCCCTCGAGGGGCGCGCCGTTGGTCTGGAGGAAGCTGATCTCGTGGAAGAACGCGTCCGTCTGCGGATGGTCCAGCCCGGCGAACTCGAGGTTGCCGTACTCGTTCAGATACAGCTTGGGCCCGTGCGGATCGAGCGCCTTGGCGAGCTGGAACCACTCCACCATCACCCCGCGGCCCAGCACGTCCTGCACGTCGTGGTTGGCGTACGGCTCGTTGACCACGTCCCACTCCACGCACAGGCCGCGGGTCTGGCCGAGGATGTTCGCGAAGTGGTTGGTGATGCGCCGGCGCAACGCGGCCGGGCTGCCGAAGAGGCCCGGCACGTCGGGCGGCAGGAAGTACGGCTGGTTGGTGCCGGGCCAGATGAGGTTGTGCCCGCGCACGGGCAGGCCGCGGTCGTGCAGCCAGCGCAGGGCGGCGAGGGCGGTGTTCGAGTTGAGCACGCCGGACTCCTCCCACGGCGGCCACTTGAGGTCGTTCTCCAGCACCGCCTTGTTGAACAGGTGGGTGAGGACGTGCCGGTAGCGGTCGCGGTCCGCCCCCGCACCGCGCTGGCCGAGCAGCCGCGGGCCGTCCACCGCCGTGCCGAAGCCGAAGGCGTGGCGCGTCAGCTCGAGCGTGATCGCCGCGCCGGGCACGGGCTGGCCGAACTCGTCGCGCACCTCGACCGTGAGGTCGGCCTTCCGCAGCGCCTCGATGCGCGCCGCCGCCGCCGCCCGCCACGGGGCGTCCGGCGCGCGGCCGGGGTAGTCCACCACGTCCGGAAAGTCCGCGAGGGTCTTCGACTGCCCCCAGTTCGTGACCGTGACGCCGCCGATCTCGACGGTCTGCGGGGCGGCCCAGCCGAGGCGGAAGTTCACCTGCGCCGCGCCGGCCGCGTGCGCCTCCGCCGCCTGGAATGCGGCGCTGAACCGCAGCCACCCCCCATCCCCGGCCGCGTGCAGCCGCACGGCGGACTGCGTCCACGGCGGGCTGTTCCGCTCGAAGACGAACTCGGCGAAGGCGTCGCCGTTCGTGGGCGCGGCGCGGCGCAGCCAGAACGTGGCGTGGATCACGTCGCCCTCCGCCACGGCCCGGGCGGCGGGCACGCTCAACTGCACGTCCCAAGGATTGGCCGGACGCTTCAGCGTCTGCACGCGCACGGCCTGTGTGAAGGGCTGGCCGGCGACGCTGACGTTCTGGCGCGCGGCGAACGAGGCGTCGGGGCGGCTCAAGTTCCAGCCGGCCGGCAGGTTCGCCGGCAGCAGCGACTGCTGCGCCGCGGCGCGGGCGGCGAGGCCCAGCAGGACGATGGACAACAGCCGGAGACGGAGCACGCGGCAGGATAGCCGCGCCCGCGGATTTGCGGAAGGCGGACGGCCTCTTCTTCAGCCGCGCGAGGCCGCCTCCGCCTCGCCGATCGCGCGCTCGCAGTACGCGAGGAATTCCGGGTCGCCGGTGAACTCGCGGCGCAGGTCGCCCCATTCGCGACGGACGAGCGCGCCCCGCAGCAGCCGGTGGAACAGCTCCTCCCAGACGCCCCAGATGTCCTCGGAGAAATAGCCGCGGCGGCGGAGGTAGCGTTCCTCGCAGAACAGGTGAAAATGCCGCAGCAGCGCGCGGCGCAGCTCGGGCGTTGAGGCGGGCAGCCCGCGGTCACCTGCGGCGAGGCGCAGCTCCCAGACGCCGGACGGGTAAAGCTCCATCACGCGTTCGTACCGCTTCACGCAGTCGAGGAAGATCTGCGCGTTCGTGGTGCGGCGCGCGACGTTGGCGGCGCGGAAGAGGCCGACGGCGGTGAAGACGAGCGACACGCCGGCAAAGGCGGTGCTTACGAGCTGGATGTGGGCGACTTCGATCATGGCGCCCGAGCAGCGCACGGCGCCCCGGACAAAGACGGTCCAAGGCGGCCTGCGTTGCGGCGCTACTTCAGATCGTCGAAGTAATCCCGCACCGCGCCGCGGTAGGCGCGGGGCACCTGGTCCTGGCTCAGCGCGTTCTGCGCCTCGCTCTGCGCGGCCTGTGCCGCCTCGGTGTATTCGATCGTGCTCTGGCCTTTGATGCTGACGCCTTTGAGCGGAATGCTCGGCATCTGGCCGCCTGGGGAGATCTGGCCCTTGAGGCGCGTGGGCGCGACGTTCGCCAGTTTCCCCTCGCCGCGGTCCGTATGGCCCCGGGGGTCGAAGTCCGGACGCCGCACCTGTGAGTTGTCCGTGAGTTCCGTGAGTTCGGAGAAGAACATCCAGCTGTTCTCATCCGTCCAGGTGCCGACGCCGGTGCCGGGCCGGCCGCCGGGCTTGAATCCCGGCTTCATGCCGCGGCCCTGACTGAGGCACTGCCCCCAGCCCTGGCCGGTGGCGATGGACATCTGCGCGGCGTTGAGCGCATCCAGCGCGGCGGCCATGGCCTGCATGTCCTGCGCCTGCTGCTGGAGGCGGCGCAGCTCGGCGGCGGCCTGGGCGAGGTTCTTGGCGGCATCGTCCTTCTGGCCCTGCTGCATCTGGCCGGCGGCGTTTTTCAGCATTTCGGCGACCTTGCCATAATCGCCGGCGGGACGGCCGGCCTTTGCCAGCTCCTCCAGCATCTTCTGCAGCTGCTCCGGCGTAAGCCCGGCGGACTGAAGCTGCTCCGTCATCTTCTCCAGCGTCTTCGCGGCGGCTTCGGCCTGGCCGCGCTCGAGCTGCTCCGCGAGATCCTTGCCGGCCTGCTGCGCCTGCTGCTGGAGGGCGGCCAGCTTCTGCGCCGCCTCGCGCATCTTCGAAAGGTCGTCGAGCGCGGCGTCGAGCTGTCGGAGCACCTGGTCGGGCTGGGCGCGGCTGAGGGCGTCCAGCGCGGCATCGAGTCCGCCCAGGTCGGCCCCAAGGCTGCGGGCCTGCTCGGCCAGCTGGGAAAGTGACTTCGCAAGCTGCTGCCGTGCCGCGGCGGCGGCGGCCGGATCAGTCGGCAGGCCGGCGGCGGTCTGCTTCGCCTGTTCCAACCCTTTCGCAAGCTGGTCCAGGGCGGCGGCGTTCTCGGCGGCGCGGCCAAGCTGCTTCTGCAGCTGCTCCATCTGCCGCTGCTGCTCCGCGCTGGTGCCGGACTGGCCGGACGGCGAGCGCGCGGCCTGCTCCATCCGGCGCAGGGCGGGGTCGTTGGCGAGATCCTTGGCTTCCTGCCGGAGACGCTCGGTCACGCTCGCCAGTTCCTTCAGCGCGTCCGCACGGGTGAGTTTCGCCTGCGCGAGACGGTCGCCGAGCGCGGCGGCGGCCTCGGCTTCGCGGCGGAAATCCTCGCCGGCTGGCGGGCGCTGCTGCACCTCGCGGCGCAGCACCTCGGCGAGCTGCCGGCCGGTGTCGCGCATCACGGCGGCGTCCTGCTGGCGCTGGCGCCAGTCCTTCGAGCGGTATTCGGGCACGAAGCCCAGGGCGAGCAGCGCGATCAGGCCCAGCAGGCTCCACTTCGCCGCGCGCGGGAGCCGCAGCGGCAGGAGCCGGCGCGGGTCGAGCCGCGCGGCGGCGGTGGCGGCGTCTCGGAGGATCAACGGGCTCCACGACCGGCGGCGCTCTTCGGTGTCGCCGGCCACCTCCAACGCGGTGCTGAGGCGCTGTTCGAGGCGCTCCCGGTCCTCGACCCAGCGGGCCGTCTCCGCGAGGCCGGGCCGCCGCCACGCGCCGGCGACGAGGCCGGCCAGCGCGCCGAGCGGCGGCAGCAGCAGCGCCCAGAGCGTCAGCTCGCGGGGCAGCGGCAGGAGCTTGTAGGCGGCGAGCAGGGCCAGCCACGCGCAGACGGCGACGAGGAAGCCCAGCCACAGCCCGCGCAGGGCGCGGTCCAGCCGCCGGCGGCCGGCGGCCCGCCGCAGCGCCTCCTCGATGGTGCGGAGTTCGCTCATGAGGCCGGGCGAAGTTGGCGGCCGGCCCCCGCGCGCGCCAGCGGAAAGGCGGCGGCGGACTCAGCCCGGCAGCCGTTGCAGCGCGGCCAGGTTCGCCACGTCATCAAACGTCGCGCGCACCGGGATCGTGAAATCCCCGATGGCCGCCGGGGAAATCTTCCCGGTCTAGAGGCGCGTCGCCGCGCGCGGGCGGGTACTTTCAGGGTGCAGGCCTCTCGGGCGGACGTGACGGATTCGTCCACGACATGCATTCGGGCGCCCCGGGGCCGGGCTGGCGCTTCCGCTCACCACCCCTGCTCGATCGAGCGCCGCTTCCAGAGGAACTCGAACATGTTCCCCTCGTGCGGCTGGTCCCACGAGATCTTCATCGTGGACACGGGGCCGAGGTTCAGCCGCTCGATCTCGGGGAAGGCCTGGAGCTGTTCGATGAATTTCGGATCCTTCGTGATCGCCGTGCAGGCGAGCGTGTAGCCGATCTGGTGCAGCATCTCGGCCTGCGGCGCCTCGACCACGCTGGCGTAGGGGCAGAGGAACTCGCGGTTCGCGAGCGGGTGGCTGAAGGAATCGCAGCGGACGATGGTCGGCCGGATGAACGTGCCGCCCTCGCCGGTCACCTTGCGGGGGCCGCCGCGGTACTTGGCGGTCACGTCCTCGGCGCCGGGCGTCTTCAGGCCCTCCTCGATCTGCGCGTCAATGTAGTCCGCCATCTTCGGGTTGGCGAAGCCGCTGAGCCGCGCGTCCGGATCGTCGTTCGCCGCGGGCGCGACGGGCCCAAGCTTCTGCGCCAGCGCGTCGGCGATCTCGCGGGCGTACTTCGGAACCACGATGGCGCTGGCATTGATGCAGGAGCGCCCGCCGTTGTCGCTGATCGAGCCGACCATCACGTCCACGTAGTCGCGCCAATGCTCGATGCAGTCGTCGCCGACGAGGATCTTGCTCCAGCCCGGCCCGTGGACCTGGATGGCCGGATTGTTCGCGTACTGCGCGGTGGTGGCCTTGTCGCCGAAGATGAGCGCGCGGCCGCAGCCGTTCAGGATGGCCGCCGCGCCTTCGTGATCCGTGGGGTAGAAGCCGAACGCCTCGGCCGGCACGCCGGCGGCGAGGAACGCCTGGATGAGCCGGTAGGGCGTCCACGGCTCCTCCTTGCCGGGCTTGATGATGACGGGCGTCTTGAGCGCGAGGGCGGGAATCCACAGCGAATTCACCGCCGGCGAATTGCTTGGCATCACCAGCCCGAGCGCCTGGCAGGTGGGGAAGAAGGCGAGGCGCGTGCCGAACTGCTCGCCGTGGCCGCGGTCGAGGATGGAGAGGTCAAGCCCGCGGGACAGGCCGTTCAGCACCTCGCGCATGTGGGTGAGCGCGTAGTGAACCTTGGCCATGTTGCGCCGGACCAGGTTGAACGGCAGCCCGCTCGTGCTGCTCAGCGTCCGCACGTAGTCCTCCGCGGACTGCGTGTGGCCGCGGTCGCCGAGGGGCAGCGTGCCGTTCAGGAAGTGCTCGCCCGCCCTCGCCGAGAGGTCCATGAGCTGCGCGACCGTGAACGGCCGCAGCGCCGCCCGTGACTCGCCGAGGCGCTGGAGATCCTTCCGGACGATGCCGGCGTTCACGGTCGAGACGACGGCCCGGACCTCGCCGGTGCGGAAGTCCTTCACCTCAAACTTGTCGAGGCTGTCGTAGGCCCGGCCGCGGCGAAGGACGGGGAGGTGGGGGACGCTGCTGCTCATGGTGGCGGAAAATGAAATTAGTACGTGTGCGGAAGAATAGCCGCGGACCCTCCGCCCGCCAGCGGCGTTTTCGCGCGGTCCGCACGCGACCACGCCGACCGTCGGTAGCGCGC
>JBJXFY010000054.1:0-19647 GCA_046155815.1 Limisphaerales bacterium
CTGACCGTGTGAACATCAAGGACACCATCGCGACGATCAACCGGATGCAGGCCGACGGCGTCATCGAACGCTACGCCATCGGCGGCGCGGTGGGTGCGACGTTCTACCTCGAACCCGTCGCCACGCTCGACGTGGACGTCTTCGTCACGTTCCGGCCGGAGCCGGCGAGCCTCATCGCCAGTCCGCAGCCGCTGTTCGACTACCTCAAGATCCGGGGCGCCTCGATGGAGGGCGAATACATCGTCGTTGCTGGCTGGCCGGTGCAGTTCCTGCCCGCCTCCGGCCCGCTGCTGGAGGAGGCGCTGGCCGGGGCGGTGGAGCGGGACGTCGCCGGGATGCCCGCCCGCGTGTTCACCGCCGAACACCTCGCCGCCATCGCGCTCCAGACCGGCCGTGCCAAGGACAAGGCCCGCCTGCTCCAGTTCATCGAGGCCGGCGTGCTCGAAGCCGGCCGCTTGCAAGCCATCCTCATCCGGCATGGCCTGCAGGCGGCTTGGCAGCGCTTTGCGAAGCAGTTCCTGAACGACGCGCCATGAACTTCGACCTCGCCAGAATCCTGCAAGGCAAGCACGAGTTCCGCCAACGCCTCGCCGCTAGGCCCATCGTGGAGAAGCTCGCCCTGCTGGATGCCCTGCGGGAAAGGACCCTGGCCTTCCGCCCGCCGTTGGCGGGGCAGGGACCAGTGGCGCTGCAAGAGGGTGCGACGCCATACCAGGCAGCAGCGAAAGGCGCGAAATGACAACGCTTGGCGCCAGCAGCTCCACCGCGACTTCGAACACGCCCTGGCCGGAACCAGGCTGCCCGAACGGCCGGACTACGAGGCGACGAATCGCTGCCTGATCAAGGCACAATGCGAAATGGCGAAGCAAGCACGGGGGGCTTCCGGTTGAATGTCCGGGAGGACTTTCCATGATGCCGCACTTGCCGATATGTCCGCCCTGACCATCAGCGCCCGCGCGATGGGACAGCGCCAACCGCTCGTGCCGGACTGGCAACTGCCCTGGCCGCCAGACGAACACGGCGGTGGCGAGCCGCTCACGTTGCGCCAGGTCATCACGCGCGTCGTGCTCCAGGAGGTCGAGTCGTTCCAGCGACGGCAGGATGTGCGCCGCTTCGTGCGCATCCTCACCGAACGCCAGATTGAGGAGGGTTTGACGAAAGGCCGCGTGGATTCCGGCGGGCGCGAACTGCATCAGGTGGTGGATGCCGAAGCCGCCGTCGCCACGGCGCTACAGGCTTTCGAGGACGGCATCTATCTGGTGATTCTCGACGGAGAGGAACAGCGCGAACTCGACCGCGAGGTGCATTTGCGGCCGGACAGCCATCTCGTTTTCATCCGCCTCGTCATGCTGGCGGGCGCCTGACTCAAGAAACTACGACCAGGGAGAAACACATGCTCAACCTCGAACAAGCCCAGGCTGAACTCAAAAAGCTGGAGAACAAACAGTGGGTCGAAATCCGCGTGGCGTCAGTCGCGAGCATGTCCGAAGCGATGCGCGGCACCGCGCGGATGTTGCTCGGTCAGGAAGATGCTCCGGGGTTGCTGGCCGCATCCGAACAGGCGCGGGCAACCCAGAAAATTCTGGGGACGTTCTCCTCCATGAATGCCGCCGCGCGGCTCAAGTTCTTCGAGGCGTTCTTCCCCGGCCTGGCCGCGACGGTGGAGCGCGGGTGGCAGTTGCTCGATCGGCTGCCGTATCAGGCGGGCTGGGGCCGCAAGCCGTTCCGCGCGCCGGGACATCCCGATGCTCTGCTCATACGGCGGGTGAACTGGGTTTCGAAATTGGTCAGCGTCGTGGGGCCGTATCAGCAGGGAGTGACATGGTTCGCCGCGTGGGCGCCGCACCTCGCGCAGTACACGGCGGCGGGCACGCTGGGCATCCTGCTCGCAGCGTCCATTGATGCGGGAGGTGACGAGGGCGATGAAGTCTTCGAAACGCTTTGCGCCTCCGCGCGTGGTGAACACGCCATCGGCGCGATGGGCCGGCACGTCACGCGCGCCTTGCTCTCGGCGGCGCGGCCCGACGGTTGGGAATTCGTGGAGAAGCTCCTCCTGGCCGCGCAACGCGAGGAGGGCTTGCGGCAGACGATTCTCGAAAGCGTGGATGAGGCGCATCCCGAAGCCTTCCGCCGGATGCTGCGGCTGATTCTTGAACACGATCTCGCCCGCTTCAGTGCCACCGTACGCGCGTTTGATGTGTGGCTTGGCTACCAGTGGGATGCCGTGAGCGCAGGGGTGGTGAACGCGACCATCGAGAGGATGCTCGTCTATCTCGAAGATCCGGCGGCGCGCGAGGCCGCCACCGGGGGCAAGGACGCCGAGCAGGCTTACCTCGCGCTGTGGACGATGGCTTTCGACGACGCGCCCGCTGCGGTCGCCCCGGCGGCAGAACTTCTCCGGCACTCCAAGGCGGAACATCGTTTCGTCGCGGCGCACCTGCTCGACCAGTTGCAGCTCATCGCCGCACACGAAAAGCTGCTGCCTGCACTGGACGACGCTGACTTGCGTGTGACAACCCGTGCGATGAAGACGTTCCAGCACGAGGCCGACGAGCGTCTCAAGAGCGCGGATTTGTTCGAGCGGCTGGAACGATTGCTGCCCCGCTATCCGGACAAGGCGACGAAATTGAAGCCCATTGTCTGGCCGTGGACGGCGTTCAACGTCTCGAAAGAATCCATCGCCGACACGTTGCCCGGCAACCTCGGCCTGCGTCCGCCCACACGCCTCATCCCGCACCTGCCGCGCATGGGCGTTCACCGCCGCGCGAGCGTGGTCGGAATGCTCGCCGCGCAGCAACGGTGGGACACGGCCACGCGCGACACGTTGTTCGCGCTGGTCGGCGACCCGAGCCGGCAGGTGCGTGAGGCGGCGTTGCTCGGCCTGGCGAAATGCAAAATCACCGGGTTGGAAGCCGTCGCGATGGAAAAGCTGCTCGACCGCAAGAGCAGCGACCTGCGGCGCGGGGTGCTCACGCTGCTGTCGCTTCAGCCGGACGCCGACGCCCTCGCCAGCGCCGACCGGTTGCTCCCGGCGAAAAGCCAGCCACAACGGCTCGCCGGTCTCGAATTGCTGCGCGAACTGGTGGAGGAACAGCGCGTGGCCGATGCCGCCCGCGCCCGCGCGGAGCAGTATCGCGCCGCGCATCCGACGTTGAGCGATGCGGAGCGGCGGCAACTCGATGCCGTGCTGTCCGCGCGCGGCGACGCGGCGACGCTCGACAACGCGCTCGGACTGGTTCGCCACGAAGACCGCACCTGGCCGGCGGCACCGGTAGCGCGCGGCGTGCAGTTTCATTCTCCGGCAGCGCGGCGCATCGTTGCGACGCTTGATGAAATGCTGAAGGCCAGAGCGCAGGAGATGGTGACCTTCAAGAACGCCGCCGGGGAGGATTGGAAAGGCCTGCTGTCTGACCTTACTTACGGCTTTCCGCATCCCGACACGAAGAAGTCTCCGGCCGAAGACCGGCAGCACCTGCCGTTGGCCGAAGTGTGGGAGCACTGGTGGCAGACACGCGGCCCGGAGTTGCGGGACGCAGATGGCATGGAACTGGTGCGTGCCATCGTGCGGTATGACTTTGCGATCGATCCGTATCGCGGGCCGGGGGAGATGCTAAAGGCGTTCCCGGACGTCGTTGCGAAGGTGTTCGGCGAAGTTCCCGACAAAACCGAGTGCGACCGCTGGAAGGTGCGGAACCTCTTGTCATGGCTGTTGCGGCTGCATCCGCCCGCTGGGGCCGTGGATTTCATCTTGGACGCGGCCGAGAGCGCACTGGCGCTGGTACCGACATCGGACTTGCTCCTCACCGAAGCCGAAGCGGAGGGCGTTGTTGAGGCCAACAGTCCGCTAAAGGAACTGGTGAACTACGACCCGCAGGGTTTGCTGAGGCGCTTGGCAGGACTCGAAGCGAAGGCGCGCTGGCGCGCGAAAGAATCGCCATTCGCCGTCTGGCTCCAAGTGGCCTACGCCATCATTCAAAATGCTCCGCAACTCTGGACTCCGGCTCATTACGCACGTCACTGGCGGTTGCATCGCTGGATGGATGAACCAGTGCGCTCTCAGGATTCAGGCGGCGGTGACGGCGCGCCTCCCATCAAGCGATGCCTTCAGCGCGACCGCGCCAACCTTGTCTATCTCGCTCAGGCCCACCAGGCCGGCAGCGCGACCGACGCGGACATCGTGGAGCAGCTCCTCGGCCCTCGCGCGGGTTCCGGCTACTGGAGTTTTCAATTCAGCGACCTCGGCGAGATGACGCGGCGCAAAATCCAGCCCGTCTATGCGCCGTTCGATTTTATTCGCCCGCTCGCGGACCAATGTCGCCGCCGCGTCCTGGAAGTGGAATTGACCCGCGGCGACAATCCGACCGTGGCCACTCCCGCCGCGTTGAGCCTGCGTTCTGTCTGGAGCATCGACGACTTGATAGCGATTCTGCGCGCGCTGGGGCAAGGCCAGTTTGTTCGCGGAGGCGGACAGGACAATCAAAACAAGGAAACCGTCTTCAGCCATCTGGTGCGCTGCTGCTTTCCGCGCGAAGGCGAGACGTCCGCCGACTTCAAGGCCAAGGCGCTCGCGGCGAAACTTTCCGAAGACCGCCTGGTGGAACTCGCCGTCTATGCGCCGCAGTGGGCCGCGCACGCCGAGCACGCGCTGGGCTGGAAGGGGTTGACGGAAGCCGTGTGGTGGATTCACGCGCACACCAAGGGCACTGACTGGTCGGTGGACAACGAAATCCGCGAATTGTGGCAAGCCGACCTGAGCAGCCGCACCGCGCTGAGTGCCGCCGATCTGCTGGAAGGCGCGGTGGACGTGGCGTGGTTTCTCCGTGTGTTCGAGGCGCTGGGCGACAAGCGTTGGAGTCGGGTCGATGAGGCCGCCAAGTTCGCCTCGACCGGCGCGGGCCACGCGCGGGCGCGACTGTTCGCCGACGCGATGTTGGGCAAGGCGAAGAAGAAGGAACTCGTGCAACGCATCCGGCAGAAGCGTTATCAAGACGCCGTTCGCGCACTCGGCCTGTTGCCGCTGGCCAAGGCCAAGGCGCGCGAGGCGGACCTGCTCGAACGCTACAAGGTGATTCAGGAGTTCCGGCGCGGGAGCAAACAGTTCGGCTCGCAACGGCAGGCCAGCGAGAAACGCGCGGCGCAAATCGGCCAGCAAAACCTCGCGCGCACCGCCGGCTTCGCGGACCCCATCCGGCTCGAATGGGCGATGGAGGCCAAGGCCGTCGAAGACCTTGCGGACGGACCTATCGAAGTCGCCGTCGAAGGTGTCAAGCTTTCGCTCGGCATCGACCCGTGGGGCGAGGTCGAGTTGAGCGTGACGCGCGACGGCAAGGTGCTGGCCGACATTCCGGCGAAGCTCAAGAAGCATCCCAAGGTCGCTGCGCTGCGCGAGCGCAAGGTCGAGTTGAAGCGGCAGGCGTCGCGCATCCGGCCATCGCTGGAGCAGTTCATGGTGCGCGGCGACGAATTCACCGGCGCGGAACTGCGCGAGTTGATGGAGCATCCATTGCTCCGTCCGATGCTGGCGAACCTCGTCCTCATTGGCGAGGGCATCGCGGGCTATCCGGTGTATGGCGGCAAGGCGCTCGAAGATCATCGCGGCGAAGTCGAGGCGGTGAAGGCTGGGGAGAAGCTCCGCATCGCGCATCCTCACGACCTTTTGCCCGCCACGACGTGGCATCGCTGGCAGAAGGATTGTTTCGCTCGCGAGCGCATCCAACCGTTCAAGCAGGTCTTTCGCGAGTTCTATCCGTTGACCGCCGCCGAGAAACTGGAGGGCACGCAGACGCGCCGTTACGCCGGCCATCAGGTGCAGCCGCGCCAGGCGCTGGCGTTGCTGGGCGGACGCGGCTGGGTGCATCATCCGGAGGAAGGCGTGCGCAAAGTCTTCCACGACGCCGGACTGGTGGCGTGGCTGCATTTCCAGGAAAGCTTCTTCACACCCGCTGAAGTCGAGGGTCTGACCCTGGAAGGCGTGTGTTTCACCAAGCGTGGCGAGCATGAGGTGCTCAAGCTCACGAGCCTGCCGGCGCGCCTGTTCAGCGAAACGATGCGCGACCTCGACCTCGTGGTGAGCGTGGCCCATCGCGGCGGCGTGGACCCGGAGGCCAGCGCCAGCACCGTCGAGATGCGCGCGGTGCTCGTCGAGGAAAGCTGCCGCCTGCTCAAGCTGGGCAACGTGCAGGTGAAGGACCGCTACGCCCTGGTGAAAGGCAAACTGGGCGAGTA
Source organism: Limisphaerales bacterium (assembly GCA_046155815.1). Lineage (GTDB taxonomy): Bacteria > Verrucomicrobiota > Verrucomicrobiia > Limisphaerales > CAIMTB01 > JBJXFY01. Next base: position 6,226 of record JBJXFY010000054.1, read on the forward strand.
CAGCGTCCACCTCGGGAGCGCCGTGACGCGAAAGATGCCGGGCGAGACCCTGTTCATCGTGCCCGTCCACAGCCAGCATCGCGGGCGGCTCTTCCTGCCGTTTGCCGACGACGACCCGCGCACGGCGGAAGTGATGAGCAAGGTGCTGCTGCTCGCCCGCGACCGGGAGATCAAAGACCCGGGCATACTGGACCAGATTCGGGGGCGATAGCGTCGCCGCCACGGTCACTGTCTTTTTTGAGATGATGGTCACGCCCCGCCTGCACCGCATCGTCGCGGCCCAGCCGTATCCGCTGCTCTTCGCCACGATCAGCGGGGCGCATCTCTACGGGTTCCCGTCGCCGGACTCGGACTTTGACCTGCGCGGGGTGCATGTGCTGCCATTGGAGCGCATCGTCGGGCTGGAGGTCCGCGACGAGACGGTGGAGGACAGCCGGGTGATCGAGGGGCTGGAGATGGACATCGTGTCGCATGACGCACGGAAGTTCTTCGGCCTGCTGCTGAAGAAGAACGGTTACGTGCTGGAGCAGCTTTTCTCGCCGCTCATCGTCCACGCCACGCCGGAGCACGCGGAGCTGAAGGGTGCGTGCCGCACGGGCCTGATCACGCGGCACCATTCCCACCACTACTTCGGGTTCGCCGAGACGCAGTGGAAGCTGTTTCTCAAGGAATCACCGCGCCGGGTGAAGCCGCTGCTCTACGTGTACCGCGTGTTGCTCTCCGGCATCCACCTCATGCGCACGGGGGAGGTGGAGGCGAACCTCGTCACGCTCAACGAGGAGTTCCGCCTGCCCCACCTCGGCGAACTGGTGGAGCGGAAGACCAGGGGCGAGAACACCACGCTGGCCGAAGCGGACCTCACGTTTCACGAGGCGGAATACCAGCGCCTGCGCGGCGAGCTGCGGGCCGCCTACGAGGCAAGCCGGCTGCCGGAGCTGCCGGATGAGGCGACCCGCGCGGCGCTGAACGACCTGCTGGTCCGCGTCAGGTTGGCGCACCGTGTCCGCTCGGCGAGCTTTCCCGTGGAGCCCGGTTCTCCCTGCATCCCCAGCCGACGAGCGAACCAGATGCCCGCGGAGGAAGGAGCTGTTCACGGCTGATGAAGCTCACCCTCCCCGAGCTCTCCCTCGTCGTGCTCGTCGGCGTGTCCGGCGCGGGCAAGAGCACGTTCGCGCGGCGGCACTTCAAGCCGACGGAGATCCTCTCGTCGGACTACTGCCGCGGACTGGTGAGCGACGACGAGAACTGCCAGGCGGCCACGAAGGACGCCTTCGACGTGCTCCACTACATCGCCCGGAAGCGGCTCGCCGCGGGAAAGCTCACGGTGGTGGACGCCACCAACGTCCAGCCCGAGGCGCGCCGGCCGCTGGTGGAGCTGGCGCGCGAGTTCCACTGCCTGCCGGTGGCCCTCGTGCTCGACCTTCCGGAGCGCGTGGCGCACGAGCGGAACCGCGCGCGGCCGGACCGCGACTTCGGCCCGCACGTCATCCGCCAGCAGGCGTCGCAGCTCCACCGTTCGCTGCGCGGGCTGCCGCGCGAGGGCTTCCGGCGCGTCCACGTCCTGCGGTCCCTGGAGGAGATCGAGGCGGCGGAGATTGTCCGCGAGCCGCTCTGGAACAACCTGAAGCACGAGCACGGCCCCTTCGACCTCATCGGCGACGTGCACGGGTGCTTCGATGAACTGGCGGAGCTGCTGGCGAAGCTGGGGTATGCGGTAGGAGCCGAGGTGACGAGGCTCGCCTCTGCTTCGCCCGATGAAAGTCAGAGCCTCCTCACGTCGGCGCCTACGGTGCGGCATCCCGCCGGCCGGAAGCTCGTCTTCCTCGGCGACCTCGTGGACCGCGGGCCGCAGACGCCGCAGGTGCTGAAGCTCGTCATGCGGGCGGTGGCGGACGGCGTCGCGCTGTGCGTGCCGGGCAACCACGACGTGAAGCTCATGCGCAAGCTGCAGGGCCGCGACGTGCAGGTCAGCCACGGCCTTGCCGAGTCGCTCGCGCAGCTCGAGGGGGAGAGCGGAGACTTCCTCCGGAAGGTCGCGGGCTTCGTGGACGACCTGGTGAGCCACTACGTGCTCGACGGCGGGCGGCTGGTCGTGGCGCACGCGGGCCTCAAGGAGGCGATGCACGGCCGCGGCTCCGGCGCGGTGCGCGACTTCACGCTGTACGGCGAGACGACGGGCGAGACGGACGAGTTCGGCCTGCCTGTGCGCCACGACTGGGCCGCCGAATACCGCGGCGCAGCGATGGTCGTCTACGGCCACACGCCCGTGCCGGAGCCGGAGTGGCTGAACCACACGATCAACCTGGATACGGGCTGCGTCTTCGGCGGCCGGCTCACGGCGCTGCGCTATCCGGAGAAGGAGCTGGTGTCCGTGCCGGCGCGGCGCGTGTATTCGGTGCCGGCCAGACCCTTTCCCGTCGCAGGAGCCGAGCTGCCGGGGACCGCAGCTTCTACAGACGGAAGTCAGGGCCACCTCACGTTGGTTCCGGCGGGATTGACGGCGCAGCAGGAGCACGACGACGTGCTGGACCTCGCGGACGTGACGGGCAAGCGGCAGGTCGGCACGCGGCTGCACGGCAGCGTGACCGTCCGCGAGGAGAACGCCGCCGCCGCACTCGAGGTGATGAGCCGCTTCGCGGTGAACCCGAAGTGGCTGGTCTACCTGCCGCCCACGATGTCGCCGTGCGGCACGAGCGCGCGGCCCGGCCTGCTCGAGCATCCGGCCGAGGCGTTCGCGTACTTCCGGCAGGAGGGCGTGCCGCGCGTGGTCTGCGAGGAAAAGCACATGGGCTCGCGCGCGGTGGTGATCGTCTGCCGGGACGAGGACGCGGCGCGCCGGCGGTTCGGCGTGTCGGGCGAGGGCTTCGGCATGTGCTGCACGCGAACCGGGCGGCGGTTCTTCGACGACGCCGTGCTGGAGGCCGCCCTTCTGGAGCGCGTGCGCGGGGCGGTGATGCGAGCGGGTCTGTGGGACGAGCTGGCCACGGACTGGCTCTGCCTCGACTGCGAGCTGATGCCGTGGTCGGCCAAGGCGCAGGCGCTCCTCCGGGAGCAGTACGCCCCCGTCGGCGCGGCGGCCGGGGCCATGCTGGGCGAGGCGGTGGAGCTGCTCCGGCAGGCGGAGGCGCGCGGGCTGGACGTGGGCGAACTGCGCGCCCGCACCACGGCCCGGCAGGCGATGGCCGCGGACTACGTGGCCGCTTGGCGGCGCTACTGCTGGCCGGTGAACTCGGTGGAGGACCTGAAGCTCGCGCCATTCCACCTGCTCGCGACGGAAGGGAAGGTCCACACGGACAAGCCGCACGACTGGCACATGAGGACGCTGGCGCGGCTGGCGGGCGATGGAGCGCCGAGCATTGCTCGGCAAGAAGGCCAAGCCGAACAGTTGGTCGGCGCTCCGACGAAGCACATTCTCATCCCCACGCCCTTCCGCGTCGTGGACGTGACGAATCCCGACAGCGAGGCCGCCGCCGTCCGGTGGTGGGAGGAACTCACTGAACGCGGCGGCGAGGGCATGGTGGTCAAGCCGCTGGACTTCATCGCCCGCGGGCGGCGGGGGTTGATCCAGCCGGCGGTGAAGTGCCGCGGCCGCGAGTACCTGCGCCTCATCTACGGCCCGGAGTACACCGCGCCGGAGAACCTCGAACGCCTGCGCTCACGCGGGCTGAACGCCAAGCGCTCGCTGGCGCTGCGCGAATTCGCCCTCGGCCTCGAGGCGCTGGAGCGCTTCGTGCGCCGGGAGCCGCTGCGCCGCGTCCACGAAGGCGTCTTCGGCGTGCTGGCGCTGGAGAGCGAGCCGGTGGATCCGCGGCTGTGAGGGCCTCACCCGCCCAAAAGATGGACGCAGACGCGACGGGCGTGCGGGGCTTGGCGGTGTTCCCAGACATAGATGCCCTGCCAGGTGCCGAGCGCGAGGCGGCCGGCGGCGAAGGGGATCGAGAGGTTCACCGCCGTCAGCGCCGTGCGGACGTGCGCGGGCATGTCGTCCGGCCCCTCGCAGGCATGCGCGAAGAGGCGGTCGCCGTCCGGCACGAGGCGGGCGAAGAAGCGGTCGAGGTCGGCGCGCACGTCGGGATCGGCGTTTTCCTGGATGAGCAGCGAGGCCGAGGTGTGGCGGAGGTGCAGCGTGGCGAGGCCCTCGGCAAGGCCGGAGCGGCGGACCAGCGCGGCGACGCGGTCGGTGATTTCCAGCAGGCCGCGGCCGGCGGTGGCGACGGCGAGCTCGTGGATTTCCTGGCGAAGCATGGCGAACCTGTCGTTGCGACGGTGCCCGCGGCAGACCGCCGCGCGGCCGGTTCATGCGCCGGGCCGGAGGCCGGCGCTCCGCGCGGGTCAGTTCGTGGCCGGGGCCTCGCCGCTGAGGATTTTCTCGAGCGCCGGGTTCGCGGGGTGGCCGCCGCGGCGGGCACGGCCGTAGTGAAACCTGGCCAGCTCGACGAATGCGGGCTTCTGCGTGGCATACACGACGGCGAGGTTGTAGTGGGCGCTGGGCAGCGTCGGGCTGAGGCGGACGGCCTTGCGCAACGCCGCCTCGGCGGGCGCGCGCTGGCCCTTCTGGCTGAGCGTGATCCCGAGGTAGTTCTGCGTCTCGGCGTTTTCGGGGTCGATGGCCGCGGCGCGGCTGAGCAGGTCGAAGGCGTCGTCGTAGCGTTCCTGGCGGAAGCGGACGATGCCGAGCAGCGACAGGCTGAAGGCGTCGTTTGGATCCACGTCGAGGCCGCGGCGGAGATTGGCCTCGGCGTCGGGGAGCTTGCCCAGCTCGATCTGGATGGCGGCGAGGTTTGCGAGCGTGAAGACGTTGCGCTCGTCGAGCCGGAGGATCTCCTGGTACTTGGCCTCGGCCTCGGGAAGCTGCCGGCGCGCAAAGTGGCGCTGCGCCTCGGCGGCGAGCACGCCCGCACCGGGCGGCAGGTCGCGGAGGGTGCGGCGGCGCGGCGGGGCATTGGTGGCGGTACCGGACTCGACGGAGGGGCGGGGCGGCTCGGCCACGGCGTTCGTGGGCGGGTCGGAAGCGACAGCCGGCTGGGCGTTGGTCGCGGGAGCGGGGGGCGGCACGGGCTGGGTCGTGGCTGGCGGCTCCGTGGGCGGCGTGGCCTGGGCGAGCTGGATCGGGCGGGAGGACGTCGGGGCCGCGACGGGCGCCTCCTCGCGACGGACCGGGACGGCTGTGTTCGAAGCCATGGCGGGTCCGGTGGCGGGCCGGGGCTTCACGGCGAACGTGCCCCCGGTACGGGCCTCCGGCTCCGCCGGCAGCGCGCCGGCGAGTGATTCCGCGACGGAGGCGGCGATGACTTCGGACGCCTTCGGCGCAGGCGCTCCTGCGGCCGGGGCAACGGCGGCGGCGGCCATGGGCAGGACTTCGCGGCGCGCGGGCTCCTGGAACAGGGCGAGTTCCTCGGGCGTGTACGGGTCGGGCTTCGCCTCCAGCGCCTGCACGCGGGCTTCCAGGGTTTCCACGCGGCCCTGCCAGCGGGCGGTCTCGGTGGCGCGCTCGCCGGCGCGGTCGGCTTCGCGGGCGTGCAGCTCCTCGCGCGCGAGCACGAGCTCGCGGCGAAGCTGGTCGCGCTCGCGCTCGAGGGCCTGGATGCGCTCACGGTCGGCGTCGGTGGCGACGGCGGCGGCCTGGGCCTCGCGGGCGGTGAAGGCGGCGAGCTGGCGGGCGAGGTTTTCGTTGTCGGTCCGGAGGCGCTGGGCGATGTCCGCCTGCTCGGCGAACTGGCCGCGCAGCTCGTTGAGCTCGCGGTTCAGCGCGGCCGAGGCGGAGGCGGCGCGTTCGAGGTCGGTGCGGCCGGAGGCAATCGCCTCCCCGAGTTCCCGGCTGCGGCCGGCGGCGGTGGCCGCCTCGGCACGCGCGGTTTCCAGCTCGCGGTGCAGGCGGCCCACCTCGGTCTGCAACAACAGCACCTCGTTGGTCTGGCTGCCGGCGCGGAGGCGGGCGGTGAGTCGGTCGTTTTCCAGCACGAGCCCGTCCGCGGCGGCGCGCTGGGCCTTGAGTTTCGCGCGGGCGTCGGCGAGTTCCTTTTCGAGGGCGGCGGCCTGGCCGAGGGCCTCGGCGGCCTTCGCCTGGTCGGCGGCCTGCCTTTCCAGCGAAGCCTTGAGCACTTCGTTCTCCTTGAGCAGGGCGGTGACGCGTTCCTCCGCGCGCTGGAAGGCGGCGGGGTCCACGTCCGCCGGGCGCGCGGCCAGGGCTTCCCTGAGCTTGGCCTTGAGCGTCTCGCGCTCGGCCTCAAGGCCGGCGCGGGCGCGCTCGACCTGCTGGGCCTGGCGCTGCGACTCGGCAAGCTGGTCGGCGAGCTGAGCGGCGCGGAGCGCGAGGTCGGCGGCGCGGTCGTCCGCGGTGGGCTGCGGGGCGAGCGGCGCGGTCCGGTCGGCGACGGGTACGCGGGCCTTGAGGTCGCCCAGCCTGCCATCGAGGAAGCCGCGGCGGAACTTCACGATGGTCGGGTTCCAGGCGGGGTGGGCGCGGGTGAAGGCGTCGAGGTCGCGCCGGGCGGTGAGGTAGCGCTGGTAGGCACCGGCCGTGTCGCCGCCCCGCTCAAGGGTCTCGCCTTCCTGGATCAGGTTGTAGATCCCGATGAACTCGGCGTCGGCCTGGGCCCGCGCCAGCAGCGGCAGCACGGCCAGGACCAGCATAGCCAGCAAACGTCGCATGGCGGCCACCGTAAGCCCGGCGGTGGAATCCGCGCAATGGGCGGAAAGGGACGCCCGTCGAGAGGATGGAAGTGGGGGATGGCGGAAAGGAAGTGGCGGACGGGACAGGGTATCCAGCATCGCGCGGACGTGGACGTGGACGGGCACGGGCACGGGCCGGCCGGTTGCCACCCGCCGCGGCCCGCCTAACCTCTCCGGCCCGCGTGCCCCCATGCCCAGCGCCTTCATCAAGACTTACGGCTGCCAGATGAACGAGCGCGACAGCGAGGCCGTCATGGCCCAGCTGGCGCAGCGCGGCTATGCCCCGGCGGCCTCCGAGGCCGCGGCGGACGTGGTGCTTCTGAACACCTGCAGCGTACGCGACCTCGCCGAGCAGAAGGCGCTGGGGAAGATGCGCTCGCTCGCCGGCGACCGCCGCCAGCACCGGCCGGGACAGGTGCTCGGCTTCCTCGGTTGCATGGCCCAGAGCCGCGGCGAGGAACTGGTCCGCGACGTGCCCGGAGTCCGCCTCGTGGTTGGCACCCAGAAGTTCCACCGCACGGGCGAGCACCTGGACGCGCTGCTCGCCGGCCGCGCGGAGGCCGTGGTGGACACCGCCGAGGAGGCGGGCAGCGAGGCCGCCATCCGCGAGCACGCCGCCGGGCCGCGGGCCGTGACGGCCTTCGTGAGCATCATGCAGGGCTGCAACCAGCGATGCACCTTCTGCATCGTGCCGCACACGCGCGGGCGCGAGCGCAGCCGGACCATCGAGGACGTCGTGGCCGAGTGCCGCGGGCTGACGGAACGCGGGGTGCGGGAGATCACGCTGCTGGGCCAGATCGTCACGAGCTACGGCCGCCGGATGTATCCGGAGCTGGATGGCAGGTCCGCCTTCGTCCAGCTGCTCGAAGCGGTCCATGCGCTGCCCGGTCTGGCCCGCCTCCGCTTCACCTCCCCGCATCCCAAGGGCTATGGCGACGACCTGGTGGCGGCCTTCGCGCGCCTGCCGAAGCTCTGCCCCAGCGCCCATCTCCCGCTCCAGAGCGGCAGCGACCGGCTCCTCAAGGCGATGCACCGCGGCTATACCCGCGCGCGCTACCTCGGGATCGTGCGGAGCCTGCGCGCCGCGCGGCCGGACATCGGGATCGGCACGGATCTGATCGTGGGCTTCCCGGGCGAGGCGGAAGAGGACTTCCAGGCGACGCTCGACACAGTGCGCGAGGCGGAGTTCGACCAGGCCTACATCTTCAAGTATTCGCCGCGCCGTGACACGCCCGCGGCCACGATGCCCGGCCAGGTGCCGCGGGAAATCCTCGAGGATCGCAACCAGCGCCTGCTCGCGCTGGTGAACGGGATCGGCGGGCGGAAGTACGAGGCCTTCGTGGGCCGGACGGTGCCGGTGCTGGTCGAGGGGCCGAGCCGGAAGAACCCCGCCCGCCTCGAGGGCCGCACGGGCTGCCACAAGATCGTCGTGTTCGAGGGCGACGCCCGGCACATCGGGCAGGAGCTGGACCTGAAGATCGTGCGGTGCGGCTCGTTCACGCTGTACGGCGACCCCGTGGTGCACGGGCTGGACGAAGCCTGAACCCGCGCCCACCCTCCCGGTCACTTTCGCATGTCCGCGCAGAATCTTTCACCGCTCGCCATCGGCCTCGGGCTGGGGCTGGGGGCGTTCCAAGTCTGGGCGCTGGCCCGGCCGGCGGACTGGCGCGCCTTCATGCTGCGGCTGCCGCGCCACCGCCCGATCGGCACGACACTGGTCCTGGCGGCGACGGCGTGGTTTCTCCTCTACCTGCGTACGGAGACGCTGGCGGACTTCGCGCGCTTCCGGCCGGTCATGATGGCCGCCTTCGCCGCCATCGGCATCCTGACCTGCCTTTACGTGACCGACCTGATCGGCGCGCGCGGGGTGGCGCTGATCCTGCTCCTGCTGGCCAAGCTGATGGTGGACACGGCGCGATGGCACCCCTCGAACTGGCGCTGGGTGGTGACCAGTCTGGCCTACCTGTGGGTGATCGCCGGCATCTGGTGGACCGTCTCCCCGTGGCGGCTGCGCGAGGCCCTTGAGTGGAACTGCCGGACGGACGGGCGAATCCGGGCGTTGGCCTGGGTCCGGCTCGCCGCCGCCGTGCTGCTCGTGGTGCTGGGGGCAACGGTGTATCGGCGGTACGGGCTGGCTTGAGGGCTTCCGGCTCGGGAGGCCGCCGGTGCCGACGAGGCGGGCAGTGGGCGGCAGGACCCAACCTCCCGGACGGTCAACCGCGCCGGCTTCGGCGGGATTCAGTTCCCGGGCCTTCCCTGAGCTTCCGGTTTGCGCCGCCGGATGGCGGCGGGTAACACGCCTCCGCCATGCGGTTCATCGCCAGCGTCATTGAGAAGCTCCAGCGCCATCCCAAGCGCATCGTGTTCCCGGAGGGCACGGAGCCGCGTGTCGTGCTCGCGGCGCGGCAGTTCCACTCCCTCCGGCTCGGCGTGCCGATCCTCCTCGGCGACCGCGCGCGCATCAAGGAGGTGGCCGAGGGATTGAACGTGCCGCTCGACGGCGTGCGGATGATCGACCCGGCGGACAGCGAGGAGCTGGAGAACTTCACCCGCCGCTTTGAGCGGCTGCGGCGCGAGAAGGGCATCCAGGCCAAGGAGGCGCGCGAGGCCATGCTCCAGCCAAACTACTTCGGCGCCATGATGGTCGCGATGCACCAGGCGGACGGCTTCGTGTCCGGCACGAACGAGTTCACCGGCTCGGTGCTCCGCCCGCTCTTCCAGATCATCAAGGTCGCCCCGCGCCAGACCACCGCCTCGAGCTGCCTGGTGATCGAGGTGCAGGACTCCCGCTTCGGCCATGACGGGGTGATGTTCCTCGCGGATTGCGGCGTCATTCCGGAGCCGACGGTGGACCAGCTCGCGGACATCGCGATCTCGACCGCGCGGCTGGCGCGACAGCTCATCGGCACCCGGCCGCGGGTGGCCATGCTTTCCTTCTCCACGCGCGGCAGCTCGACGCACCCGTCGGTCGAGAAGGTCCGCGCCGCCACGGCGCTGGCGCAGCAGCAGGTCCGTCTGGACCATCTGGACATCGAGGTGGACGGCGAGCTCCAGGTGGACGCGGCGATCATCCCGGAGATCGCCCAGCGCAAGCTGCCCGACAGCCGCGTCGCCGGGCACGCCAACGTGCTCATCTTCCCCGACCTCAATTCCGGCAACATCGCCGCCAAGATGGTCCAGCACATCGCCCGGGGGAACGCCTACGGCCAGATCCTGCTCGGCCTCGACCGCCCCGCCTCGGATGTCTCCCGCGGCTCCAGCGCGCACGACGTGCTGGGCGTGGCCGCCATCGTGGGCGTGCAGGCCGTCGAGTACTCCCGGCTGTATCCCGACGCCGGGCTCCAGCTCCCCGGCGAATGAGCTCCACCACCTTCACCGCCCTGCGGAACACCGTCACGCCGCGCGTCTTCGTCGCCGCGACGCGGATGAACGACGGCAAGACCACCACCTGCCTCGGCCTCCTCAGCGCGCTCCAGCGCGTGTTCCCGCGCCTCGGCTACATCAAGCCCGTGGGCCAGCGTTTCGTGGAGGTCGAGGAGCAGAAGATTGATGAGGACACCGTCCTCATGAACCAGGTGTACGACCTCAAGGCGCCGCTGGTGGACATGAGCCCGATCGCCGTCGAGCCGGACTTCACCCGGAGATACCTCCAGGCGTCGAACCACGAGGCCCTCGTGCGCAAGATCCAGAAGGCCTTCGATCGCGTGGCGTGGGAGACGGACTTTGTGCTCGCGGAGGGCTCCGGCCACGCCGGCGTCGGCTCCGTCTTCGACCTCTCCAACGCCGCCGTCGCGCGCGTGCTCGGCTGCAAGGCCGTCATCGTCACCCAGGGCGGCATCGGCCGGCCGATCGACGAGGTCTGCCTCAACCGCGCGCTCTTCGAGGACGAGGGCGTCGAGGTCATCGGCGTCATCCTCAACAAGGTCCTCTTCGACAAGGTGGACTACGTGACCGACTTCGCACGGCGCGGCTTCAAGCGCAAGGGCCTCGAGCTCCTCGGCGTCATCCCGCACCAGCCCGTCCTCTCCAGCCCCACCCTCGCGGCCATCCACGAGGAGCTCGACGCCGAACTGCTCAACACGCCCTCCGACATGCACGGCGTCGTCTCCAGCGTCGTCGTCGCCGCCATGAGCGTCCACAACGCCCTCCGCCGCTTCGCCGAGGGCGCGCTCCTGATCCTGCCCGGCGACCGCGAGGACATCCTCCTCGCCGCCGCCGCCGCGTGCGGCAAGCCCGACCATCCCGGCCTCGCCGGCATCATCCTCACCGACGCCATGCGCCCGCCCGAAAGCGTCCTGCGCCTCATCCGCGAGATGCGCTTTCCCGTGCTGCTGGCCGAGCCGGAGACCTACGTCGTCGCCTCGCGCGTCCACGACCTCATCGTCAAGACCCGCCCCACGGACGTGCAGAAGATCCGGCTCATCCGCGACATCATCGCCCGGCACGTGGACGTCGCCCGGCTGGTGGAGAAGATCCGATGAGCCTCCCCCTCGAACTCAACCCCGCCCTCGCCACGCTGCCGGTGTACCAGCCCGGCCGGCCCATCGAGGAAGTCGCCCGCGAGCTCGGCCTGCCGCCGCAGTCCATCATCAAGCTCGCCTCCAACGAGAACCCCCTCGGCCCCTCGCCCCGGGCCGTCGCCGCCATGCACGCCGCGATTCCCGCGCTGCATCTCTACCCGGACGGCAGCGCCTTCCAGCTCAAGCAGCGGCTCGCCGCGAAGCTCGGCGTCACACCCGCGCACCTCGTCCTCGGCAACGGCTCGAACGAGATCATCGAGTTCGTCGGCCACGCCCTCGTCCGGCCCGGCGCGGAGGTCGTGGTCTCGCAGTACTGCTTCGCCATCTACCCGCTCATCACGCAGATGCAGGGCGGGCGCGTCGTCACCGTTCCGGCCCGCGGCCTCGGCGCAGACATCCCCGCGATGCTCCGTGCCGTCACGCCCGCCACGCGCGTCCTGTTCCTCGCCAACCCGAACAACCCCACCGGCACGCTCACGCCGCGCGACGCCGTGCTCGAGCTGGTGGAGAAGATTCCCCCGCACGTCCTGCTCGTCCTCGACGAGGCGTACATTGAATTCCTCGCAGACCCGGTGGACCTGCTCCCGCGCCTCCGCGCCGGCACGATGCCGAACCTGCTCCTGATGCGGACCTTCTCGAAGATTTACGGCCTCGCGGGGCTGCGGCTCGGCTACGGCGTCGGCCATCAGGACTTCATCGCCGCACTGGAGAAGGTCCGCCAGCCCTTCAACATCAACGCCCTCGTGCAGGCCGGCGCGCTCGCCGCGCTGGACGACGCCGAGCACCTGCGCCGCACCGTGGACAACAACCGCCGCGGACTGGCCTTCCTGACCGACGCGGTGGCGAAGCTCGGCCTGGAGTCCGTGCCCAGCCACGCGAACTTCCTGCTCGTGAAGGTCGGCGACGGCCAGTGCGTGTTTCTCGAATTGCAGCGCCGCGGCGTGATCACCCGCCCGATGGGCGGCTACGGCCTGCCGGAGTACGTCCGCATCTCCGTCGGCACGCCCGCCGAGAACGAACGCTGCGTCGCCGCGCTCAGGGACGTCGTGGGGGCGTAGCGCGCCCGCCTCTGGCGGCCATCCCGCTTCGCCCCGCCTTCATCGCGCCGGCCCGACCTTTCCCGGCTTTGCGCGTGCCAACCAACCGGGCGCGGCTACTGTCCCCGCGTGCGCCGCCTCCTGCTGCTGTTCACGCTGGCTTCCGGCCTCGCCGCCGGGGCGGCCGGCCTGAAGTGGGACGCCGCCGCCCGCACCTTCGACGCCGACCTCGACCGCGTGGAGCTGGGCAAGGTGCTGGAAGCCCTCGCCGCCGCGACGCGCTGGGACGTGCGCGTCGAGCCGGGCACGCGGCGCGACATCTCCGCCCGATTCGAGCGCCAGCCCGAGGGCGCCGCGCTCGCGCAGCTCCTCGACGGAGTGAACTTCCTCGTGCTGCCGCAGCCCGGCGGCGCCCGCCGGCTGCTCGTGTACCGCACCGCCGCCGGCAACGCCACGGAACGCGTCCGCATTGCCGCGGAGGATGCCGCGCGGGCCGCGCGCGGCGCGCAGGGCCGGGAGCTGCTCGTCACGCTCAAGCCCGGCACCGGCGCCGCCGAGCTGGCGGAGAGGCTCGGCGCGAAAGTCACCGGCAGCCTCGAGGGCCTCGACACGTACCGGCTCGAGTTCGCCGACGCCGAGGCCGCCGCCACGGCCGCGGAGCAGCTCGCCAACGACGAGGAGGTGGAGGCGGTGGAGTTCAACCAGAACTTCGCCCGACCCGAAACCCCGCAGCTCCTCGCCGGCGTGCCCGCGCTGAACTTCGACCTCACGGCCTCGCCGGTCGGGGCCGACGGCAAGATCATCGTCGCGCTCGTGGATTCCGCGATCCCGGCCAACAACCGCTTCGCGGACTGGCTGCTGTCTGCCATCGAGGTCGCCGGCAAGCCCGGCAACTCCGGCGGCCTTGGCCACGGCGAGGCGATGCTCGAGGCGATGCTGCAGGCCTACGCGCTCGCCTCGGCGGACGGACAGACCATGGCCGTGCGCATCCTGCCGGTGGACGTGTACGGCGCCGGCACGGAGACCAGCACGTTCAACGTCGCCGCCGGCATCATGGCCGCGGTGAAGCAGGGGGCGGACATCGTGAACCTCAGCCTTGGCGGGCCGTCGGAGAGCGCGCTGCTCAAGCGCGTGCTCGGGGCGGCCGTGGACGCCGGCTCGCTGCCCGTGGCCGCGGCGGGCAACCTGCCCAC
>JBJXFY010000059.1:0-3765 GCA_046155815.1 Limisphaerales bacterium
TCCTGAAGCTTCACGGCTCGGTCGGGGTGTGGAGTGAACTCCAAAATAATTCTCCCCGTTTTCGTGTCACTCCGGTGCCAAGCAAGGACCAACCACTGGTATTGAGTGATGAGGCATTCGTGCAACCTATGGTTCATGCCGATCCTTTGCAGCGAAAGAAGCCGCTGATTGTCTTTCCCCACGAAAAGACGCCGGTGCCGCAGGAGCTTGACCCATCCTCGTTTTACAAGACCTACCTCGCGGCGGTCACCAAAGAGGCGAAATGGATTGTCAGCCAGGCGTCATCCCTTCATTTCATCGGGTACTCCTTCGCGGCGATGGACCAGCAGTTCATCAAGGAACTCCTTGGCTGCGCCCGGCCGGGCACGAAGCTCATCATCCAATCCGTTCCGGAAGGGATTGAGGATATTCGACAACGCGTGGGAGACCGCAGATGGAGGTTGCCGTCCGAGCCTGAGTACCGGTCCAAACCGTTCTGAATCCGTTCGGTATCGGCATCGGCTGGCGCATCACCGAGCCGGCGCTGCTGGCGGTGAAGGCCACGCGCTTCCCCGGCCAGGAGCTGCGCTGGGACGCCGCGAGCTTCCGCTTCACCAACCACGACGAGGCGAACAAGACCATCCTCCGCCGCGACTACCGCGAGGGCTTCGCGCCGCCGAAGGTGGCCTGAACCTGCATCGCGGGATGCCGGGGCGCCGGGCGTCACCCGGCGCTCCAAGCCGCCTCTCCCGTTGCGCCCCGTCCAGGGATCGAGCAGAACCGGCGCATGAAACCCGCCGCCCTCCTCTCCGTCCTTGGCCTCGCCCTCGCCGCCGGCCGGTCGCCCGCCGACACGGTCAAGGACCGCAAGGGTGCCGTGCTCAGCGACCGCGCGGCGCTGGAGGACGACCCGCGCTGGATCTACAACGACTGGCAAAAGGGCTTTGCGGAGGCGCGGCGGACCGGGAAGCCGCTGCTCGTCACGCTGCGCTGCGTGCCCTGCCTGGCCTGCGCGGGCATTGACGCGCGCGTGCTGTCGCAGGATCCCGGCCTCGACCCGCTGCTGGACCAGTTCGTCTGCGTGCGCGTGATGAACGCCAACGCGCTCGACCTCGCCCTGTTCCAGTTCGACTACGACCTCTCGTTCTCGACGCTCTTCTTCAACGCCGACGGCACGGTCTATGGCCGCTTCGGCTCGTGGACGCACCAGGCCAACTCGAAGGACGACACCATTGACGGCTACCGCCGCGCGCTGGAGGGCGCCCTCGCGATTCACCGCGGCTACCCGGCCAACCAGGCGCCGCTCGCCGGCAAACAGGGCGCGCCGCTGCCCTTCAAGGATCCGCTCGAAATCCCCGAACTCGCCGGGAAGTTCACCCGCAACCTCGACTGGGAGGGCAGGGTCGTGCAGAGCTGCGTGCATTGCCACCAGATCGGCGACGCCCTCCGCGCCCATTACCGCGACCAGAAAAAGCCGGTCCCGGCGGAGTGGATTTATCCGTGGCCGGCCCCGGAAACCATCGGCCTCACGCTCGCGCCGGAGCAGGCCGCGCGCGTGCAGTCCGTGGCCGCTGGCTCGCCGGCGGCGCAGGCGGGACTGCAACCCGGCGACGATCTCGTGACGCTGGCGGGCCAGCCGCTCATTTCCCCCGCGGACGTGGCCTGGGTGCTTCACCGGGCCGGCGATCCCGGCACGCTTCCCGCGCTCGTGCGGCGCGGCGGCGCGGAGCTGCCACTCTTGCTCCGGCTGCCCGAAGGGTGGCGGCTGAAGGCCGACATCTCCCGCCGCGTCGGCGCGTGGCCCATGCGGGCCATGGCCCTGGGTGGCCTCCACCTGGAGGACCTGTCGGACGAGCAGCGCGCCGAGCGCGGCCTGGGCCGGGAGCAGATGGCGCTGCACGTCAAGCACGCCGGCGAATACGGCAACCACGCAGCGGCCAGGAAGGCCGGCTTCCAGAACGGGGACGTGATCGTGGAGCTCGACGGCCAGTCGGCCCGCGTCGGCGAGAGCGAGCTGATCGGCCGCCTGCTCCGGAAGCATCCGCCCGGCGCGCAGGTGAAGGCCAACGTGCTCCGCGGCACGGAGCGGAAGGAGTTCTCTCTGCCCATGCAGTAACAGGAATGTCTGCGCCGCCATCGGCCGGCCCGGCTGGCATTTCCATGCAGGGAAAAGCCGCCGTCCTTTCTTCCTCGGATTTCCGCGTTTCCGTCCCGCAGTCCGCTGCTACGGTTCCCCTCATGCGGTTCGTCTGGATCCTCTTCTGCATGGCCGGCCTCGCGCTTGGCGCTCCGGTGGACGACTTCGTCGCCGCGGCGAAGGAGAAGCACGGCGAGCCGGGTGAACGGGCCGCGCGCTTCCTCGTCGAGCACATGCCGGCCAAGGATCGGGAGACGCTTTCAGCGGAGTTCCTCCTCGGGAACCTCAACCTCGCCTTCAAGGCGCGCGCCGAGTTCCCTTGGGCCGCGGCCGTGCCGGAGGAAATCTTCCTCAACGACGTGCTGCCCTACGCCGTCTTTGATGAACCGCGCGACCCCTGGCGGGCGGACTTCTACGCGAAGGCGCGCGGGATCGTGCAGGGCACCGCCACGGCCGCCGAGGCCGCCGAGCGGCTCAACCGCCAGATCTTCAACCTCGTCAACGTCCACTACCACACCGGCCGCAAACGCCCCAACCAGAGCCCGAAGGAATCCATGGCCCTGGCCAAGGCGACCTGCACCGGGCTCTCGATCATCCTCGTGGACGCCTGCCGGGCCGTGGGGATTCCGGCCCGCGCCGTCGGCACGCCGCTCTGGGCCAACGGCCGCGGTAACCACACCTGGGTCGAAATCTGGGACGGCGACTGGTATTTCACCGGCGCGGATGAGCCGGACCCTGCCGGCCTGAACCGCGGCTGGTTCGTGGGCGACGCCGCGCAGGCCCGGGCCGACGAGCCGCGCCACGCGATTTACGCGACCTCCTGGAAGCGCGAAGGACTCGCCTTCCCGAGGGTGTGGGCCAAGCAGAGCGACGCGGTCGCGGCCGTGAACGTCACGGCGCGCTACGCCAGGGCCGACGCGGCCAACGACCTGGCCAACCTCGGCGTCCGGCTCTGGGACAAGAAGGGCGGCACCCGCCTCGCAGCCAAGGTCTGCGTGCTCGACGGCGCGCACCGCCAATGCGCCGCCGCCGACACCCGCGCGGGCACCGCCGATCTCAACGACCTGCCGCGCTTCGCGCTCGCGCCCGGCACCGGCGGCCGGCTGCGGTTCACCGTCGGCGGCGAGGTCCGCGAGCTGCCCTTCGGCCCGCTGGCCAAGGGGAATCCCACCATGGACGCCGTGTGGGCGGACCTGGCACCCGTGCCGCCGCGCATCGTCGAGCTGGAGGACTGGCTCGCGCTCCCGCCGGCCTCGCGCGCGACCAACGCGCCGGTCCTCGAGGCGCCCCTGACCCGGGCCGAGGCGGACCACGCCCTGAAACTGCTGCTGGCCGACCGGCTCCGCCAGCTCGCCGGCGAGCGGAAGGAGGAGCTGGAGCGGCAGGCGATCACGCTCGGCGACCGGACGCTTCGCTGGCAGTCCAAGACCTTCGGCGAGGCGCCCACCAGCGGCCGCAGCCTCTGGATCTCGATGCACGGCGGCGGCAACACCCGGCCCGCGGTCAACGACCGCCAGTGGAACAACCAGGCCGGCCTCTACGAGCCCGCCGAGGGCATCTACCTCGCGCCGCGCGCCCCCACGGACACCTGGAACCTCTGGCATGAGGCGCACATTGACCCGCTCTTCCAGCGCTTGATTGACGGTCAC
>JBJXFY010000063.1:0-31897 GCA_046155815.1 Limisphaerales bacterium
GCGGGCGCCGCGACCGGCCGGGGGCATGGGCGGAGAAATTCCTTTGGCCCGTCGGGCGGCCGTGGGGTACTTACTCCGCATCATGCGCTGGGTACCTCGCGTTGTTCTGTCACTGTGGCTGGCCTGGCTGGCGCTGGCCGCCGGGGCGGCCGACTTCAGGCTGGCGGACGGCTCGGTCATTTCGGGCGAGCTGGTGGCGCCGCGGGACAACGGCGTGGTCATCCGCCGCTCGGCGGGCGGGCTGACGGACCGCATCCCGTGGGAGCGCTTCTCGGTCGAGACGCTGCGCGAGCTGAACCAGAACCCGCAGCTCGTCGAGTTCGTCGAGGTCCACCTCGCGCTGGCCGACCCGGAGGCCGGCGCGGCGCTGGCGGCGCGGCAGGCCATCGTCCTCAAGCCGGTGCCCGGGAAGCTCGAGCGGCCGGCGAAGCGGCCGGCGCTGCTCCCCGCGCTGTTTGGCACGCCGATCGGCTGGTTCATCCTGGCCGTGCTGCTGGCGGCGAACTTCTACGCCGCCTACGAAATCGCCCTGTTCCGCAACTACCCGCCGCTGGTGGTGATGGCCGTCGCCATCGTGCCGGTGGTCGGCCCGTTGATTTTCCTGTGCCTGCCCACGCACGTCTCGGCGGCCGGTCCGGTGGAGGGGGAGTTTGCGGTGCCGGAGGAGGTGGCGAACGAGGGCGCGGCGAGGCTGGCGGAGGCCGGCCTGTCCGGCGGCGGCCTCAACATCGGCAACCGCGCGGGAGCCCCGGTGGCCGCGTCCGGCGCGGGCCAAGTCTTCAAGAAGGCCGACACGGAGTTCAACCGCCGCTTCTTCGAGAGCCAGTTCCCGGCCTACTTCCGGATGGTCCGCGGCGAGGCGGACAAGCACCTCGTGCTCCACGTCAAGGCGGGCCGCAACGACTACATCGCCACCCGCATCACGCGCATCAGCAGCAATGAGATGGGCCTCCAGCTCCAGATCGGCCGCGAGGTGATGGTGAAGTTCGCCGACGTGTCCGAGGTCCAGTCCCGCCCCAAGGAATAGGCCCGACATGGCGCACTACCGGACCATCCTCCTGTTCGGCGCACCCGGCTCCGGCAAGGGCACGCAGGGAAAGATCCTCGGCAAGCTGCCGGGCTACTACCATTTCGCCTGCGGCGACGTCTTCCGAAACCTCCGCACCGAGGACGAGCTGGGCCGCGTCTTCCGCGAGTACGCCGGGCGCGGCGAGCTCGTGCCGGACGAACCGACCATCAAGCTCTGGCGCCGCACCATCCACGGCTACACGCTCTCCGGCGCCTTCCTGCCGGACGTGGACACCCTCGTGCTCGACGGCATCCCGCGGAACCTCCGCCAGGCCGAGCTGCTGCACGACACCCTCGACGTGCGCGCCGTCCTCTACCTGACCTGCGAGGACATGAACAAGATGGTCGAGCGCCTCCAGCGCCGCGCCCTGCGGGAAAACCGCCTCGACGACGCGAACGTCGAGGTGATCCGCCGCCGGCTCGAGACGTACGAGAACGAATCGAAGCCCGTGCTCGAGCACTACGGCCGCGGGCTCGTCCATGCGATTGACTCGACCGCCACGCCCATGAACGTGCTGCGCTCCATCCTCGACGGGCTGGCACGGCTCGAGGCGTCGGCCGCCTGATTCCCCGATGCCCGCCCCCGTCCGGGTGGTGTACTTCGGCACCGCCCCGCTGGCCCGCGCCAGCCTGGCCGCCCTGATCGACGCCCCGGCCGTGGCGCAGGTGGCCGCCGTGGTCACGCAGCCCGACAAGCCGGTCGGGCGCGAGCTCCGCGTGCAGCCGTCGCCCGTGAAGGCGCTCGCGCTGGAGCGCGGCCTGCCCGTGCTGCAGCCCGCGCGGGCCCGCGACGCGACGTTCCTCGACGAACTGCGCGCCCTCGCCCCCGACCTGATCGTCGTGGCCGCCTACGGCCAGATCCTGCCGCCGGCCGTGCTCGACCTGCCCCGGCATGGCTGCCTGAACGTCCATGCCTCGCTGCTGCCGCGCTGGCGCGGCGCGGCGCCCATCCAGTGGGCCATCCTCGCCGGCGACGCCGAGACGGGCGTGACCCTCATGCGCATGGACGCCGGCCTCGACACGGGACCGATGCTGGCCGCCGCGCGCACGCCCCTGCGGCCGGATGACACGGGACGGACGCTGCATGACCGCCTCGCCGAACTGGGCGGGGCCCTGCTCGTGCGCACGCTGCCCGGATGGTTGTCCGGCACGGTCCCGGCCGTGCCGCAGCCCGCGGCCGGGACGACCTACGCACGCAAGGTCACCAAGGCCGACGGCGCGATGGACTGGCGCCGGCCGGCGGTGGAGCTCGAACGCCAGATCCGCGCCTTCGATCCGTGGCCGGGCTCATGGACCCGGCTCGCCGGCACGGCCGCCGGCGGCCTCATCAAGCTCTGGCGCGCGGAGGCCATCCCGGCGGCCTCCGCAGAGGCGCCGGGCACGGTGCTGGCCGCCGGCCCGGCCGGGCCGGTGGTGCGCTGCGGCGAAGGCGGGCTGCGGCTGCTCGAGCTGCAGCGCGAGGGCGGCCGCCGGCTGCCGGCGCGCGCCTTTCTCGCGGGGAATCCCCTGCCGCCGGGCGCACTCCTCGCCGGTGGCGAGGTTGTGACTTGACCCTCCCCGAATTGGCCTACTCTTGAGCAGTGCCCGGGCGCATCGCCACCGGGCCTCAAAACGACCACCTAGAAACCCATGCAGATCGAGAGCTTCAGAGTCTTCCGGGATCTCGCCGAAACCGAGAGCTTCACCAAGGCGGCCCAGATCAACGGCGTCACCCAGTCCGCCGTGAGCCAGCAGGTCAGCTCGCTGGAACGGCAGTTCGAGGCGATGCTGATCGAGCGCAGCAAGAAACGCTTCCGCCTCACCCGCGAAGGCGAGCTGCTCTACCAGACGGCCAAGGACATGGTGCGTCTCTACGACACCTTCGAGGCGCAGATGCAGGAGATGCGCGACGTGGTGTCCGGCATGCTCCGCGTGGGCACCATCTACAGCCTCGGCCTCTACAACCTGCCGCCCTATCTCCGGAAGTTCATGCGCGCCCATCCCGGCGTGAACGTCCATGTGGCCTACCTGCGCTCGAACCTGGTGTACGAGGAAGTCTCCGGCAACGCCATCGACCTCGGCCTCGTGGCCTACCCGGTGAAGGATCCGCAGGTGGACATCGTGCCCATCGGCCGGGACCGCCTCGTGCTCATCTGCCCGCCCGGCCATGCCCGCGCGCGCGAGGCGGCCGTCCCGGTGAAGGCGCTGGACGGTGAGAAGTTCGTCAGCTTCGAGCCCGACATCCCGACCCGCCGGGCCATTGACCGCGCCATGTCCGCCGCCCACGTCGGCGTGCAGCACGTGATGGAGGTGGACAACATTGAGACCGTGAAGCGCGCGGTGGAGATTGGCCTCGGCGTATCCGTGGTGCCGCAGTCCACGGTCGTGCGCGAGGTCGAGCTGGGCACGCTCGTGCAGGTCGAACTCGACGGCGGCGACTTCGTCCGCCCCCTCGCCGCCATCGTGAAGAAGGGCAAGGTGCAGTCCCCGGCGATGAAGCAGTTCCTCGCCACGCTGCGTGAACCGCTCAATGCCGCCGAGCCGGCGGAACCGGCCGCCGCGCCCGCCCCGCGCGCTTCCCGCCGCGCCGCCACAACGGCCTCGGCCGGCGCCTGAACGGCCGCGGCCAAACCCCACGGCTCGCATCGGGAGGGGCCGTCGGCGAAGTTCGTGCCGATGGCCCTGCCCGGCTTCATCCAGGAACGCGACGGGTCGGTGTGCCTGCGCCTCAAGGTGCAGCCCCGCGCGTCGCGCTCCGGGCTGGCCGGCGCGGCCGGTGATGCCCTGAAGGTCCGCGTCACCGCGCCCCCCGTGGATTCCGCGGCCAACGCGGCCGCGCTGGAACTGCTCGCGGCCGCGCTCCAGGTGCCGCGCGGCGCGGTCCGCCTGGTCCGCGGCGCCTCCTCGCGGAGCAAGCTGGTGAGCGTGGCCGGCCTGCCCGCCGCCGAGGTGGCTGCACGCCTCGCCACGGCGATGTCCCGTGAGTGATCCCCGCGCCCAGCGTCGGGCGCTGGCCGCGCTGATCACCGGCGCGGCCTGCATCGGCTTCGCGCCGCTCTGGGTGCGCTGGAGCGAGGTCGGGCTGGTGGCCACGGCGTTCTACCGCGTGGCGCTGGCGCTGCCCTTCGCCGCCTGGATCGCCGCCCGAGAGCGGCTTCACCCCGCGGCGGCCGGCCTTGAGCCGGGCCGTCGCCGGCTGTGGCTGCTGGCCGCCGGCCTGCTGCTCGCCGCGGACCTCGCGGCCTGGCACTGGAGCATCCGCCTCACGTCCGTGGCCAACGCCACGCTGCTCGCCAACTTCGCGCCCGTGTTCGTCACGCTCGGCGCGTGGTGGCTGCTGCGCGAACGGCCGGGCGGCGGGTTCTTCGCCGGCATGGCGCTCGCGCTGGCCGGCGCGTGGCTGCTCACCGGGGCGAGCCCGGGCCTGGCCGGACCACACGCCGCCGGCGACGCGCTGGGCCTGCTGACGGCCGTGTTTTACGGCGGCTACCAGCTCTGCGTCGCGCGGCTGCGGCGCGGGCTCGGTCCCGGCCGGATTCTCGCGTGGAGCTGCGCCGCCTGCGCACCGTGGCTGCTCTCGCTCGCCCTCGCCACCGGCGAAACCATACTCCCCGCGACCGCCCGCGGCTGGGGCGTCGTGTTCGGCCTGGCGCTGACGGCGCACGTCCTCGGCCAGGGGCTGATCACCTATGGCTTCGCGCACCTGCCGGCGTCGTTCTCGTCGCTCACGCTGCTGCTCCAGCCGGTGGTGGCGGCGCTGGCCGGCTGGTGGCTGCTGGGCGAGCGTCTGACCCGGTGGCAGGCGGCCGGCGGTGCGGTGGTGCTCGCGGGGCTGTGGGTGGCGAGGGCGGGGAGGCGGGGGGAAGCGCCAAACCCCAGGCTCCAGGTTCCAGGGAAGCTCCAACAACCAGGCTCCAAGGGCGGCGCAGCTTGATCGGAGCCTGGAGCATTCCCTGGAACTTGGAGCGTGGTCCCTGGAATTTTTGTCTCCGCCCGCTTTCCGCCACCGCCTACGGTGCCGCGCGTGAAGCTCTCCGTGAAAAGCGACTACGCGGCCCGCGCCGTGCTCGGGCTGGCGCGCGCGTTTCCCCGCGGCGGGCCGGTGCGCATCGAGACGCTCGCCACGGAGCACGGCGTCCCGCCCAACTACCTCGTCCAGATCCTCATCGAGCTGAAGGCGCAGCGCATCGTGAAGAGCGTGCGCGGCAAGGAAGGGGGCTACCAGCTCGCCCGGCCGCCCGGCGAGATCACGCTGGGCGACGTGGTGCGCTGCGTCCACGGGGGCGTGTTTGACTCGCCGGCGCTCACGGACCCGCGCTGTGCGCCGGAGCTGCGCGAGGCCTGGCGGCGGGTGCAGGGGGGCGTCGCCGCCGCGCTGGACGCGGTGAACTTCCAGCAGCTCGCCGATGACGGCGCGGCGGCGAGCTACTCGATCTGAAGTTATTGTGCCCGCAACGCGGTCATCACCTGCGCCGCCTCATGCGTCGGCGGCTGGCAGGCGGTGCCGGTACAGACGTAGGCCGTGGCGCGGCCGTCCCGTGGAGCGAGCGTGCGCGCAAACGGCTCCACCGGCCCGGCCGTCCCGAGCACGACGCGCCGCGGCCGCAGGACGCCGTGCGCGGCGCGCACTAGCGCCCGTGCCTCCGCCGTGGCCGGGTCGCCGGCGATGACCACCCGCCGCGGTTCCGCCAGCGAAAAGTCCAGCGCCTGCAGCAGGTAGGGCACCGCGTGCGGCGCATTTTCCAACGGCCCGCCGAACGCGCGCAGCACGCCCTCCGCCGCGGCGCGGAAGTCCTTCCGCTCCGTGATCGCCGCCAGCCGCAGCAGCGCCAGCGCGGCCACGGCGTTGCCCGAGGGCTGCGCGCCGTCGTGGATTTCCTTCACGCGGAACAGCAGGTCGGCCTGGCCGGGCGCGGCCTGCCAGAACCCGCCGTGCTCCGCGTCGTGGAAGCGCGCGAGCATCGCCTCGGCCAGGGCGACGGCGAACCCGAGATGCGCCGGATGCAGCGTCGCCTCGTACAGGTGCAGCGTGCCGTCGAGCAGGTACGCGTAGGCGTCGAGGAGCTGAACGGAGTCGCGCTCCCCATCGCGCCAGCGGTGGTGGAGCGTGCCGGGAGCGCCGGGCACCCAGAGCTTCTCCCGCAAAAAGGCCACGTTCTTCTCCGCCGCGGCGAGCCAGGCGGGTTCGTCCAGCACCACGGCCGCGCGGGCCAGCGCGCCAAGCATCAGGCCGTTCCACGACGCGAGCACCTTGTCGTCGAGATGCGGCCGGACGCGGAGGCTGCGCGCGGCGAACATTTTCTCCTTCGCGACGGCGAGCCGCTCCGCCTCTTCGGCGGAGAGCTTCGGGTCCGCGACGTGGAGCACGTTCTGGCCCGGCAGGGGGCTCGGGTGGCTGTGGTCCACGAAGTTCCCGTCGGCCGTGATTCCGAAGTGCCGCGCGGCCACGGCGAATTCCGCCGGCGTGAGCAGCGCCTTCAGTTCCGCCTCGGTCCAGCAGTAGAACTTCCCCTCGTGCCCCTCGCTGTCGGCGTCCTCGGCGGAGTAGAAGCCGCCGCCCGGATGCGTCATGTCACGCAGGATGTAGGCGATGGTCGAGCGCACGACGTCGGCATGGCGCGCGTCGCCGGTCGCGAGGAACGCGTCGAGGTAGAGCTGCACGAGCTGCGCGTTGTCGTAGAGCATCTTCTCGAAGTGCGGCACGAGCCATTCGGCATCCACGGAGTAGCGGGCGAAGCCGCCGCCGAGCTGGTCGTGGAGGCCGCCCGCGGCCATGCGGTCGCAGGTGAGCAGCACCTGGCGGACGGCCTCGGCGTCGCCGGCCGCGTGCCCCGCGCGGAGCAGAAATGACGGATGGCTGGGCGAGGGGAACTTCGGCGCGCCGCCCCAGCCGCCATGCACCGGGTCGAACCCTTCCTTCAGTGCCGCCAACGCGTGCGCGGGGGCGCGGGCGTCCGCGGCGGCGGCCTCGCCGGCGGCCGTCCGGGCGGCGTGCTCGCGGAGGCGCTCGGTCATTTCTGCGGCGGCGGCGAGGACTTCGTCCCGCCGGTCACGCCAGATTTCGGCGATCTGCTCGAGCACCTGGACGAACGAGGGCCGGCCGTGACGCGGCTGCGGCGGCCAGTAGGTGCCGCCGAAAAACGGCTGGAGGTCGGGCGTGAGGAAGACATTGAGCGGCCAGCCGCCGGACCCGGTGCGGGCCTGCACGTAGGTCATGTAGATCTGGTCCACGTCCGGCCGCTCCTCGCGGTCCACCTTGATGCTGACGAAGTGCGCGTTGAGCACGCGGGCAGTGGCCTCGTCCTCGAAGGACTCGCGCTCCATGACGTGGCACCAGTGGCAGGTCGAGTAGCCGATGCTGAGGAAGATGGGCTTCCGCTCCGCCCGGGCGCGGGCGAAGGCCTCCTCGCCCCACGGATGCCAGTCCACCGGATTGTGCCGGTGCTGGAGGAGGTACGGCGACTTCTCGGCGGCGAGGCGGTTGGTGTGGGCGGGGGCGGAGTTCACGGGCGGCGGGAAGGTGGCGGGACGTTCACAACCCGAGCCCGCCGCCAGCAGCGCGGCCACGAGGGTCGGGCGGAGGCGCGGCCAGGCGGGCACTCCGCCACGGTAGAAGCCCACCGGGGCCGGGCAAGACGCCGGGCGTGAAAACAGGACGCCGCGGAGGTAAACCCGCCCCCACCTCCGCGCTTGTCGGGCGGGCGCGGCGGAGGATGCTTGCCGGCATGAAGCCCGCCCCGCTGCTCGCCGCCCTGCTGCTCGGCCTTTCCGTGGTCGCCGCCGAGCCGCCGTCCGTCATCGCCGGCGTCGAGGCGCAGCCGCTCCTCGCCCAGGTCCGCCGGCTGCGCGAGGCGCTCGAACATTTCGGCGCGCCGCTGTCGCCGGCCGAGACGGCGGCGCTGGAGGACGCCGCACGCGGCCCGTCCGGCGGGGCCGCCGCCGCGGTTCAGGCCGTGCTCGACCCGCGCGTGCTCTACGCCGTCCACATCAACCCCGAGATGCGCGTCAAGGTCGCCGCCGGCCCGGCCGCGCCCGAACTGGTCGAGCGGGGCTGGCGCACGTTCCTGGTGAAGGTCCACAACGAGGCCGGCACCACCGCCCCGCTGCAGGCCGCCAGCCCTCAGGCCCGCCGCCTGCACGACTCGCCCGCCGACCAGGTGGCCGACCGCTGGCTCGACCTCGCCATGGCCGACGCCCTGCCGATGACGAGGACGCTCTCCGGCCTGAAGCTCGAGTACCGCATCATCCAGCTCTACAGCCGCGACGCCGGGCAGCGCGAGGCGCGCGTCGGCTTCAACGTCGGCCAGGGCACGCAGGACATCGGCTTCCGCAACGAGGCTGACCTCCTGTTCCGCGCCGCCCCGGCGCGGGAAGTCACGCTGCGCGTCCGCGACGACCAGGGCGGGCCCACCACGGCCGCCTTCGTCGTGAAGGACGCGCAGGGCCGCGTGTACCCTTCGCCGAACAAGCGCCTCGCGCCGGACTTCTCCTTTCATCCGCAGGTGTACCGCGCCGACGGCGAGTCGCTCCGCCTGCCGGACGGGCATTACACCCTCGAGTTCTCCCGCGGCCCCGAGTCGCTGCCCGAGACGCGCGCGGTGAGCGTGGGGGCGGACACGCGGGAGCTGTCCTTCCAGGCGCGGCGCTGGATTGACCCGGCCGCGATGGGCTGGTGGAGCGGCGACCACCACATCCACGCCGCCGGCTGCGCCCACTACACGAAGCCCACCGAGGGCGTCCACGCCCCGGACATGCTCCGCCACTGCATCGGCGAGGACTTGAAGGTCGGCGCGAACCTCACCTGGGGACCGTGCTTCGACTACCAGAAGCAGTTCTTCACCGGCGCGGACGACAAGGTCAGCCGCTGGCCCTACCTGCTGCGCTACGACGTCGAGGTGAGCGGCTTCGGCTCCCACCAGAGCGGCCATCTCTGCCTGCTGCGGCTCAAGGAGCAGATGTATCCCGGCGGCAACTCCATGAGCCACTGGCCCACGCTCGGCCTCAACACCCTCAAGTGGGCGAAGAAGCAGGGCGCCGTCTGCGGCCCCGCCCACAGCGGCTGGGGCCTCGCGGTCAACACCACCGACCTGCCCAACTACGTCGTCCCGCCCTTCGACGGCATCGGGGCCAACGAATACATCGTGGATGTCACCCACGAGGTGCCCGGCCCGGACGGGAAGCCGGTGCCCGCCGTGGACTTCCTCAGCACGGTGGACACGCCGGCGGTCTGGGAACTCAACATCTGGTATCACACCCTGAACTGCGGCTTCCGCACGCGCATCAGCGGCGAGACCGATTTCCCGTGCATCTACGGCGAACGCGTCGGCCTCGGCCGCAGCTACGTGAAGCTCGACGGCAAGCTGACCTATGACGACTGGTGCGAGGGCATCCGCCGCGGCCGGAACTACGTCGGCGACGGCCGGAGCCACCTCATGGACTTCGCCGTGAACGGGGCCGCGATGGGCATCGGCACGAGTGAATTGAGGCTGGCTTCGCCCGGCCGGGTGAAGGTCACCGCCAAGGTCGCCGCGCTGCTGCCCGCGGAAGTGAATCCGGCGATGCGCGGGCTGACCCGGGGGACGCCGCCCTTTGGCTCCGGACAGGACCGCCCCTTCTGGTCCGTCGAGCGCGCGCGCATCGGCGACACGCGCGAGGTGCCGGTCGAGGTGATCGTGAACGGCTACCCCGTCGCGCGGACCAATCTTCTCGCCGACGGCACGCTGCGCGACGTGGCGCTCGAGGTGCCCGTGGAGCGCAGCTCATGGGTGGCGCTGCGCATCCTGCCGAGCTCGCATACCAATCCGGTCTGGGTGCTGGTCGGCGACCAGCCGGTGCGCCCCTCGCGCCGCAGCGCCGAGTGGTGCCTCAAGGGCGTGGACCAGTGCTGGAGCCAGAAGGAGCGGTTCATCGCGAAGGCCGAGCTGGACGACGCCCGGGCCGCCTACGAGCACGCCCGCCAGACCTACCGCCGCATCCACGCGGAAAGCTTCGCGGACTGAGCGGCGGCCATGGCTGCGAGGCCCCGCCGCAGAAGGTGCCGGCGGCGCCCCGCCGCCGAAGGTAGATAATGGGTAAAGGGGCTGTTCCTGATAATGGCTCATCCCCGCCAGCCTTCCTCCGCCGATACAGCAGATGGTTCAGGTGCCCACGCGTTCCCATTCCCAGGCGCTCCGCGATCCACCCCACCGTCAGCGTCGTCTCCGACCGCAAGCGCGCCGCGAACGCCACCTTCTCCCCAGCCCCCTTGGGTCGCGTCGTCAGTTCGGCTTCCTTCCACCGGCGCCGTTGCAATTCTTCGGCGACGATCCGTTCCGCCCTGGCCACCGCCGTCTCCGCCCGCTCTCAACCTGGCGACCAGGTGAAAATGATTCGGCATGAGGACGTGGGCTTGGACCTGTTCACCCCGTGAGATAGACACCTCTGAAGCGGAAGGCACGATTGAACTCGTTATCTCACGGGGCAAGGCCCGTCTTGGCACCAGCCTCGCCCAACGTCTCGACGAAGCGCTGGCGGTCCGCGTCGTCCTTGAAGATTCGCTCGCGCCGGTCGCCGCGGTTCATGACGTGATTCACCCCGTGAGACAGGTTGAGCGCACGAACGCTCAGGTGAAAACGGCGGATGGCGCGGGAGGGCTTGTCTGTTATCTCACGGGGTAAATCGCGCCGGGATACTCGACCCGGAGCTGGCGGGCCATCCCGGGAGAGGGGCTGCGGCTAGAACATGTCACCCACTTACAGACCCTTTTACTTTACTCACGCTCTGAGCCCCAGGCTTGAAGCCCTGGCGACCGCCGTCGATCTTCACCCCTTCATCGTCTCGCCACCTTCCAGGTGGTCGGGATCGATCAATGACTGTTTCTCGGTCAAGTCGAAGGACGGAGCGCCCAGAGCCTTGTACGTGTTCTGATACTGACCGTCGGTGCTCAGTACGGACTGGCGCAGTTCCCATCATTTATTGTTCGGCCAAGAGACCAAATCCTGCGCAAAAAGAGTGTCAAACTTTACCTCACGGAACGTCCCCTCGGATGACAAAATTGGACCGCGTTTCCCTAAATCGAGCTTAGATTGCGTGAGCGGCAAAACCGCCAGCAGGCAAGGACAACCTTCGCTCTTGAACAAGGACAGGACCCTTTCACCTTCTGGCCCTTGGCCAATTGGGTCGATTGATCTAAAGGTGACTGTCACCGCTTCACCGCCTCGCACCAATATTGGACTGCTTGTGGTGCGGGTCGAGCGAACCTCGAAATTGTACCCTTCACGGCTAAGGTGCCGCTTTTCTTCGATCGCCATCACTAGCCCTATTCTCTGGTTCGCTTCCAATTTCTGCTCCTTCCTGTCGCTGTCCAAGTAACGCCTGTCCTTCGACTGCAAATAGAGCATTGTCCGAGCATCCAAAGCAATGGTGTCCTTGCCGTTGTTAGCAATGGTAGCTGTGACTTGCCAACGGGAGTAGAGTTGCAACTCGCGTTCAACGAGCGATGCAACTTCTATCGTGCTGCCTTCTTCTTGGAAGATTTTTTCGAGAGATTGTTTCAGGTCCTGCAAGTCTGCTGCGATACCGTAAGCGACTGCATCTGCGAGACGTTCAGCCACTTCTTTCAGCCGCTCACCTTCAGCTTTGGTCCTGCTACGAGTTGACCAGATGATGGGTAGCCGCATTATTTTATTGTCCACAAAATAATCTCCGTCGTTGTCAGTTGTGATCTGAAACCGTTTTGTAAGGCCTTCAGTCTTCGGTTTTGAGCCTGCAAAGACGAGCGCCCCACGTCTTGTTTCGCCAAAAATGTGCCCGGAGATGATGCCGATGTGATTCCCCAAGATTTGATAAACAGTGTCAAGCTGGGAACCATCAAATGATGAACTAGGCCACTCTCTCAAATCAGTACGCAACGCCTTCATGTCTTGCAGGATCTCGTTAGCTGTTTCTTGAATGTCCAAGAGACTTCGGAGATAGTCGTTCCGGGAGTCTTCGCTCGGGCTACGCAGCCAAGTGTGAGTTGCGGCTAACTCTTTGAGCCGGGGCTCGGCGGCCACGCGTGCCGCTGGTTCCCCACCCCGCAACACCTGATCAAGCATGTCGCTCATTAGTTGTTCGTCAGTGGGTGTCCGAGCTGTTGCGGAAGTAATTTGAATGTTTATGCCTGCTTTCTCTGTTTGGGCTTTTATCCAGGCACCTACAAAACCTGCAACGAACAGTGCCGCCAAGTATAGACCCAAGCGCAGCGGCCACCCCTTTGAAAACGGTTTTTGGGGTTCACCCGCTTCGCGCTTTGACGGAACAGGTTGGTCTTCTTCATTAATGCTCATATGAAGTTGTTTGAAATTTGCATGTTATCGACTTTTCATTTTGGCTCGAGCTGATAGGAAATCGCTTTCTGGACGCGGCGCGGTTCAGGGATAACTGTTTTTGCGTCGGGGTCACAGGGAGCGATTTTGAGCCATCACGGACCGTTGGCAAGCTTAGTTTCCATGGCTTTTGCAAGCCCGCGCCGGTCTTCCCGAACGAGCGCTGCTCGCCGCAAGGAAACGGCCGGAAATCGCGCTGCCGGTAGCCACTCCGGGGCGCACCCCACCGGCGGACGCAGGCGGCGCCTCTTCATTCGGCGCACTGGGTCGGGTCAGTCGGTCAGGATGTTTTTGTAGTCGGGCATGGGATCCACGTCGTCACACGGCTCGCCCCGTGAGACAGATTGCTTCGTCTCATGGGGCGAGCGGGTCCACGGCCCGCCGTCGGCGTCCGGACAGTCCCGGCTGCGCTGCCACGCCACGAGCAGCTCGTGCATGCGGTGCGGGGACTTCAGGTGCGCGTCGCAGGGAAACACGCGGAGGAAGTCGGACTCGCTGACGGTCCGCTCGAACTCGGAGACGGACGTGCCGGTCCGCAGGACGTCCTTGTCCCGCAGCACCTCGACGCCGGCCGCGCGGAGCTGCGTGCTGAAGCGCTGCACCTCCGCCGCGTTGGGGCCGGCGGACTCCTCCTTCCAGGCGGAGGAGACGGCGACTTTGGGCATGGCGTCCTGGCGGGGAGTGAAACCCACGCGCTTGTTTGCCAGCCGGCTTCCGGCGTGCAAGACCCGCACGGCAGCCGCCGCATCCCGGCGGAGAGCTTCGAGGACTGGGAGGAATTCCCGAATCCAACGGCTCCGGTCCCGGCGTGGCGCAGGTTTTCAACCCGCCGTATCGCCGGCTCACAGCCGGCCGGGCATCGCCGGGCACTCCCGACGGGTGTGTGAGTTGCGGGCAGGTGCTCGCCGGGCCGGAGGCCGGCGCTCCGAAGCGCACCACCACCAAATGCCTCACCCCGCCGGCTCCTGCTGGGTGATGCAGTGGAACGAGCCAAGTCCCCAGATGAGTTCGCTGGAATCCACGCCGATGACCCGCCGGTCCGGGAACTCACGCTGCAGGATCGTGAGCGCGAGTGAGTCATTGGGATCGCGGTACGTCGGCACCAGCACGAGGCCGTCGGCGATGTAGAAGTTCGCGTAGCTGGCCGGCAGGCGCTGGCCTTCGTGCTCCAGGCGGCGTGGCATGGGCAGTTCCACGACGCGCAGCGGACGTCCGTCCTGGTCCTGCATCGTGCGCAGGCGCTCCCGGTTCTCGCGCAGCGGGGCGAAATTCTCGTCCGCCGGGTCGTCCTCGACCACGGTGACCACGGTGGTCGGATTCACGAAGCGGGTGAGGTCGTCCACATGGCCGTCCGTGTCGTCGCCGGCGATGCCGTCACCCAGCCAGAGGATGTGACTCACTCCAAGATAGTCTCTCAAGTACCGCTCGATCTGTGACTTGGTGAGCTGCGGGTTGCGGTTCGGATTGAGCAGGCAGGACTCCGTGGTGAGCAGCGTGCCGCGGCCGTTCACGTCCAGCGCGCCGCCCTCCATCACGAGGCCGGGCGAGAAGAGCGGCAGGCCGCGGAGCCGCGCGACGTGCTGCGGGACGGCGTCGTCGAGGTCGTAAGGCGGATACTTGCCGCCCCAGGCGTTGTAACCCCAGTCCACCACCGCGCGTTCGCGGCGGCCGACGCGCTCGCGCACCACGAAGATCGGCCCGTGGTCGCGGCACCAGGGCTCATAGGCCGGGAAGTGGTGGAAATGGACGCGCGCCAGCGGCACGCGCTCGCCCTCCAGCAGCCCGCGCACCCACGCCTCCATCTCCGCGTGCCAGACGTTGATGTTCACGTCCTCGACGGCGACGAGGTGGCGGATGAGTTCGGCATAGACGCCGGGCACGGGCGCGTATTTGCCGGGGAAGCTGATGCCTTCCGGGCGCGGCCAGGTGAACCAGGTGCCGGCGTGCGGCTCCCATTCGGCGGGCATCCGGTAGCCGAGGGCGGCGGGGGTGTCGGGCGCGGGATTCGACATGGCGGGGTTGGACGGCGTGGCAGCGTGGCGGAGTAAGGCCCGCCGCGCCAGCGTCCACCGGCCAGCTCCCGCTCCCCTTCTCGGCCGCGGCGTGAAGGTGCCCCGGGAGCGCCGGCCTCCGGCCCGGCGGGAGCCCCCGCACCGGACTGGAGCCCGGCGCCCCGGGCCGGGCGGGGCTCCCGCCAGCCTGCGGTCAGCAGACGAACCGTGGCAGCCGCGCCGGGCCGAGGCCGTGGAGGTCCAGGAGCGCCGCAAACCGTGCCAGGCCGGCCTTCTCCGCCGGGCCCAGATCGAAGCGGATGTGCCGCGTGAGGTAGGCGCGGCGCGTGGCCTCG
The DNA here is from genome assembly GCA_046155815.1 of Limisphaerales bacterium. Taxonomy (GTDB): domain Bacteria; phylum Verrucomicrobiota; class Verrucomicrobiia; order Limisphaerales; family CAIMTB01; genus JBJXFY01. The sequence goes on from JBJXFY010000063.1 coordinate 14,740, forward strand.
TCGAACTCGCCCGGCTGCGCGATCAGCCGTGGCAGCTCGCGCCGGCCGCGGTCGCGCGCGGCGAGCAGCTCCACGCGCAGCGCGGCCGTGTCCGCCGCGCGGCGGAGCGCCCAGGCGGCGTAAACGAAGGGCAGGCCGGTGAACGCGTGCCAGGCCGCGCCGAGGTCCCAGAGCGCGTGGTCGTGCGGCGCGAGGCGGAAGGCGATGGCCGGATTGCCGATGAGCAGCACGGCATCATGGCGCGCGGCCGCGGCGTGGTCCTTCAGCTCGCGCAGCACCGGATGGAGGCCGCGCTCCGCGAGCAGCACGCGCAGCAGGTTCACGCTCGTGAGCGACGCCGGGTCGCAGGCGACCTCCCGGATGTCCTCCAGCCGGCCGCGGTGGGCGAGGAACACGCTGAACACGGGCCCGTCGGAGGCCACGGCCACGCCGTCCAGCACATCGTAGTCCGCGGAGCGCAGCACCTCCGTGACGCTCAGGAGGGCGGCGTCCAGCCGGCCGGCGCGCAGCTCCTGCGCGAGCTGCGCCGGGGGGAGGAAGACGAGCCGGTCCGCGAGGCCGCAGGTGAGGGGGGCGGCATTGAGGTAGGGGACGGAGCCGGCGCGCAGCGGGGGAGGCGCGGCGGCGGGCGGCTTGGCGGGCGGCGCGGACACTTCGGGGGCATTCTAGGAGCGGCGGCGCGGGGCACAACCGCGCGCGGGGGCTCAGAACTTGGCCGGCCGCAGCACGCGGATGTCGGACTCGTGGGCGACCATCGCGTAGAGCGGGAAGAAGTCGCGGGCGAGGCGCTCGAGGAGAAGGGCCGCCGCCTCGGGCTGGAGGATGACCTCGACCTGGATGTTGGCGAACTCGGCGATGTCGCCGGGCCGCGCGCCGCGGTGGCCGTGGCCCTCGACGGGGAAGAGCGTCCAGCCCTGCGCGCCGGCCGCGCGGAGGAGACGTTCGAGCGGCTCGCGGGCGAGGGCCTCGCCGATGACGGTCACGAGCTTCATCGGATGGGTGTTCATGGCACGGGGGCGTCGCCGGTAAACCAGCGGGCGAGCGCGAGGTAAAGCGGCAGGCCGAGCGTGAGGTTGAAGGGAAACGTCACGGCGAGCGAGGCGGAGAGGTAGAGCGTGGGGTTGGCCTCGGGCAGGGACAGGCGCATGGCCGCCGGTGCGGCGATGTAGCTGGCGCTGGCGGCCAGGGTGGCGAAGAGCATGGTGCCTCCGGTGGACAGGCCCGTGGCGTGGCCGATGGCCGCGCCCGCCAGGCCATGCAGGAGCGGCATGAGGACGCCGAAGCCGAGCAGGAACGGCCCCACCTGCCGCAGGTCGCCGAAGCGCCGCGCCGCGACCATCCCCATCTCGAGGAGAAACAACGCGAGCACGCCCTGGAAGGGCGCGACAAAGAACGCCTCCGTGGCCCGGTAGCCGCGCTCGCCGGAGAGGTAGCCCGCCGCCAGCGCGCCCAGCAGCAGCACCACGCTGCGGCCGCACAGCGCCTCCCGCAACGCATGCTGCAGGCCGCCGCCCGCCGCGCCCCGGCCGCCGCCCGCCAGCCGGCCGAGCACCACGCCCACGATGATCGCCGGCGACTCCATCACGGCGAGGAACGCCGTCGAGTAGCTCTCGAACGGCACGCCGACCTGGAGCAGGAGGTTCGTGGCGGCAATGAACGTGACCGCGCTCACCGAGCCGTAGTGCGCAGCGATGGCCGCGGCGTCCACGGCCGGCAGCCGGCCGGCATACCGGAGCAGGGGAAAGGTCCACAGCGGGATGGCCGCGCCGAGCGCGACGCCCGCCAGCGCCGGCAGCCAGACCTTGGCCAGCCCGGCGGACGCCACGGCGGCGCCGCCCTTGAAGCCGATCGCCACCAGCAGGTAGATCGTGAGCGCGATATAGAAGGGCTCCGGGAACTTCAGGTCGCTCTTCACCAGCGTGGCCACGCAGCCCAGCGCAAAAAATAGCACCGCCGGCGAAAGCAAGTTGGCCCCGAGGAGGGAGAAGAGGTCGCCGGGCATGAAAACTTGCACGGAGGCTACCCGCGCCCGGCCGCGGCTCAAGCGCCGGCGGGAGGGCAGTCCTCCGCTTGCCGCGGCCGGGGCGGGCTTGAACATTCGCCGGCCCGCGGCCCGCCGCAGGCGCGCCGCATGACTTATCTCCGCCTTCTCGCCGCCGCATTCGCCACCCTCGGCGCCGGCGCGGCCACGCCGCCCGTCGAGAAACTGCTGCCGACGAACACCCTTGCCGTGGTCACGACAGCCAGCTTCGCCGCGGCGCGGCAGGCGTGGGGGACACAGGCCTGGGCGCGGCTCTGGGCTGATCCGGCGATGACGGAGTTCCGTGTCCATGCGGAGTCGCGCTTCCGTACGAACGTCATCGAAGCGCTGGCCGGCGTGCTCGGCGTGAACCCGCGGGAACTGGCCGCGCTCACCGACGGCCAGCTCGCCGTGGCGGTGGTCGCGGGGGCCGACGGGCCGGTGCCGCTGCTGCTGGCGGACACCGGAACCCATGCCGCCCGCCTCGGCCCGCTGCTCGACGCGGCGCGCGCGAACTGGCTCACCGCGGGCCGCATGGTCGAGACCAACGCCGCCGGCTCGAAGGTGACGTGGTCCGTGGCCTTCCCGAGGTCGGACTTTGGCAGGATCGGCGCCTTCCTGCGCGGCACCAACACGCCGGCCGCCACGACGGGGACGAACCTGTTCCGCCTGACGCTTGGCCAGGCGGACGGCCTGCTCGTGGCCGGCGGGGACACGACCGTGGCGGCTGGAGTGCTGGCGCGGCTGGCGGACGGCGGCGCGGCCCTGGCCGAGGTCCCGGCGTGGCAGGCGGACACCGCGCTTCTGCCCGCCGGCGAAAGCTGGCGCGGCTGGGTGAACGCGCCGCTGATGCTGAAGGCGCTGTGGCCGCCGGCCCCGGAGGAGGGCCGGCGGCGCAGCGCACGGCCGGACGCCGCCCGCCTCGTGTCCGCGCTCGGGCTGGATGCGGTGCATTCGCTCGGCTTCGGGGTGGAACTGTCGCCGGCGGGGCCGGCGCTGCGGCTGGCGATCCGCATCCCGCCGGACGCGCGGAGGGGGTTGTTCCGGATGCTGGCCTTCGAGGCGCGTGACGCCGCGCCGCCGGACGCCGTGCCCGCGGACGTGCTCGAGTTCAGCCGCTGGCGCTTCAACGGTGCGCGGGCCTGGGATGCGCTCGAGCAGACGCTCACGGCGGTCTCGCCGGAGATCGCGGGGGTGTTCCAGCTCTTCTTCTCCGCCCTGGTGGACGACGCGGACCCGCAGTTCGACTTCCGGCGCAGCCTCGTGGGCGGGCTGGGGGACGATTTCGCATCGTGGCGCGTGGCGACGGGCACGAACGGCGGGACGGCGTCGGTGGCGCTGCTGGGCTCGACCAACGCGCCGCAGCTCGCCCGGGCGCTGCGCCTCGCCGCAGGGCTGCTGCCCGGCGGGGAGGACGCGCCCGCATTGACGTCGCGCGAGGAAGCGGGCGTCCGGGTTTTCTCCGTGACGCTGCCCGCGCTGCTGGGCGGCGAGGACGAGGAAGCACCCGTGATCCACTTTGCCGCGCCGGACACGAACCGCCTGGTGCTGAGCGGCGAGGCGAGTTTGCTGGAGGCCGCGCTCGCCACGAACCGCCCGGCCGCCCGGTTGGCGGCGGCGCTGCCGGCCGACGCGGTGGTGCGGGCGGGCGGCACGGGCGGCGGGCTCTTCAGCTACGAAAACCAGCGGGAGACGGCGCGACGCTTCTTCAGCGGGGTGAGGAACGGGGACGGCGACGGCGCGCTCCCGGGCGCGCTCCAGCCGCTGGCGGCGGCGCGCATGGCCGGGCGGGCCGTGCCCGAGCCGGGACAGTGGTTTGACCTGCGGCTGCTGCCGCCCTTCGAGGCGGTGGAGAAGCACTTCGGCCTGCAGGTGTCCGCCGGGGCGGTGACGACGAACGGCTGGGAGATGCGGATCGTGCAGCCGGCGCCATAAGGGGCGGGGTTCCTGCCCTTCATCGTCATCCTGATCTTCATCTTGCCCCGACTCCGCGTCCGCCCCCGATCGGGAGGGTAGGAGGAAGATGAAGAGCACGATGACGACAACGGCCATGCCGGCCGGCAGCATTGCGCCCGGCGAGGCGGCCGGGACATCTTCCGCGCCGGTTCCCAGCGCATGGCCGCACCCAATCCAGAACTGAGCATCGCCGTCCCGATCTACAACGAGGAGGCCAACGTGCGGCCGTTGATCGAGGAACTGGCCGGCGTGCTGCGCGGGCTGGGACGGGGCTGGGAGATCCTGGCGGTGGACGACGCCAGCCGGGACGGTTCGGCAGCGGCGCTGGCGGCGCTGCGGCCGGAGTTCCCGGAGCTGCGCGTGCTGCGGCACCGGCGCAACGCGGGCCAGAGCGCGGCCTTCGCCGCCGCGTTCCACGCGGCGCGCGGCGCGGTGGTCGTCACGATGGACGGCGACCGGCAGCACGATCCGCGGGACATCCCGCGGCTGCTGGAAGCGCTCGCGCCCGGCGTGGCGTGCGTGACCGGCATCCGGGCCAACCGGCGCGATGACGCGGTGAAGCGCCTGAGCTCGAAGCTGGCCAATGGCTTCCGCAACGCGGTCACCGGCGCGCCGGTTACGGACGCGGGCTGCACGCTGCGGGCGCTGCGGCGCGAATGCCTGCGCGAGCTTCCGGCCTTCAATGGGCTGCACCGCTGGCTGCCCACGATCCTCCAGTATCAGGGCTGGAAGGTGGTGGAGCTGCCCATCAACCACCGGCCGCGGCCGGCGGGCGTCTCGAAATACGGCGTGGGCAACCGGCTCTGGCGTGGGCTGCGGGACTGCTTCGCCATGCGTTGGTACCGCACACGGGCGCTGCCGGGCGACCGGCTGCTGCCGGAGGAGGGCGCATGACGCCGCGGGAGGCCTTGACCGAAGCAGCCGCGCCGCCCCGGCCGCGCGTGAGCAAGACGCTCGTGGTGGCGAAGGTGGGCCTGCTGCTGGCGCTGGCGCTGCTGGGCATCCTGCTCAGCCGGGTCCCGGTGGTGCGGGAGTTCTTCGACCGCGCCGGGCCGGCGGCGCAGTGGCTGCGGGAACAGGGTGCCTGGACGGGGCTGGGCTTCACGGCGGGCATGGCGGTGCTGGTGCTGCTGGGCGTGCCGCGGCTGCTGTTCTGTCCGCTTGCCGGGGCGGCGTTCGGCTTCTGGGCCGGGCTGGGCTGGACCACGGCGGCGACGATGCTGAGCTACTACTCGGCGTTCCTGTTCCTGCGCGGCGCGGCGCGGTGGCGCGCGGAGCCGCTGGTGAACTGGCCGGAGAGACTGACCTGGCTGCGGGGCGACGTGGGCTTCGGGGGCGTGGTGGTGGCGCGGCTCATCCCGCTGCCGGGCATGTTGACGACAGTGGCCCTGTCGCTCTCCGGGGTGGGGCACCGCTCGTACCTCCTCGGCTCGCTGGCGGGGCTGCTCCCGGAGGCGGCGCCGTTGGTGCTGCTGGGCACGGGGTTGATTGACCAGAACTTGCGGCAGCTCCTGAAGTGGGGCGCGGTGGCGGTGCTCGGCGCGCTCGGGGCGTGGCTGCTGGCGCATCACCTGCACCGCCGCGTGACGCGATGGAGGGAAGGATGAAGGAAACTTCGATGCCCGTGGACGATCCCCTTTGGCGTCGGCGCACGGCATGGCTGTTGGGCGGGCTGTTCATCATCCGCCTGGCCTACGCGTTGGTCTGGCCGCTCGAGCTGCCACCGGACGTGGCCTACTACTGGGAATGGGGCCGGCGGCTGGACTGGGGATACTTCAGCAAGCCGCCGATGATCGGCTGGCTGATGGGCCTGGTGGGCCGGGCCACCGGTGACTCGGAGCTGGCGCTGCGGATCGTGCCGCTGCTGCTTGGGCTGGGCGCGCTGGGCTTCCTGGCGGCGCTGGCGCGCCCGGCGTTCGGGGACCAGGCGGCCTTCTGGACGGTGGCGGCGCTGGCGCTCACGCCGGCGCACGCGGTGCTGTGCCTGGTCTTCACGATTGACCCGCCGCTGTTCTTCGCCTGGAGCGCGGCGCTGTACTTCCTGCACCGCTGGTCCGAGGGGCGCGGCTCGGTGCTGCCGCTGATGGTCGCGGTCGGGCTGGGCGCGCTCACCAAGCAGATGATGCTGGTGTTCATCCCGCTCACCGCCCTGTTCCTGGCGACGGACCGGGAGCTGCGCCGACGGCTGGGCCAACCGGGCTTCTGGCTGATGGCCGCAGGGGCGCTGCTGTTCCTGCTGCCCCCGCTGCTGTGGAACTGGCGGCATGACTGGATCACCTTCCGTCACACCGCCGCGGAGATCGAGGCGCCGGCACGCACGCTGGGGGAAGTGGCGGGGCACATGGGGAGCTTTATCGGCGCGCAGGCCGGGCTGGCGACGCCGATCCTGTGGTTGCTGCTGGTTTGGGTGCTCGTCGCCGCGGCGAAGGCGTGGCGGCGGCTGCCGCGCACGGCGCGGCTGCTGTGGTGCTTCTCCGGTCCGGGGCTGGGGGCGTTCTTTGTGCTCAGCATGTTCCAGGAGGTGAACCCGAACTGGCCGCTCGTGTTCTATGCGGCGGGCTTCACGTTGCTCGCGGCCTGGGGGACGGGGGCGGTGGAACTTCAGCGGCCGGGTGCGACGGCACGGCGGTGGTTTCCGGCGGGCGTGGCGCTGGGCGGGGTGCTGCTGGTGATCGCCCACACGCTGCCGTTCATCCTGCCACGGACGCCCTGGGCGGGGACGAAGAAGGATCCAACCCGCGAGCTGCGCGGCTGGCGACCGTTGGCGGAGGCGGCCGGGCGTGCGCTGGCCGCGTCGCCGCGTCCCGAACGGACGGTGGTGATCGTGGTGGCGTCGCGGCAGACGGCGGCGCAGCTCGGGTTCTATCTTCCGGGCCGGCCGCGGGTGTACCGCTGGGAGAATCCGGCGCATATCCACACGCAGTACGGCATGTGGGGCGGGCCGACGGACCGGGCGGGCTGGGACGCCCTGGTCGTTTCCGACCGGCCGGACGGCGAATGGTCCACCACGCTTCGGGAGGCCTTTTCCACGTGGGAGGCGGCGGGGCAGACGGAGGTGTCGCTGGGGCCGGCTGGGGGCCGGCGGCGGGCGTGGTTCTTCCGGGCCGGGAACCTTCGGGGATGGCCACTGCCTCCCGGACCACTGGCCGGGGCAGCGGCTTATCTCCCTCGCCCGTGACGAGTTCGATGGATAAAGCCGTTGACATTGGGGGGCCGTTTTCTAAATTGGCCCCGGTTTTACACGAGCGCGAATCCCGACATAGGAGCAAACCATGAACTATTCCCCTACGACAAAGGGTCTTCTCGGCGGCATGCTGGCGGCGGCGGTCCTCGCCCTGCCGGTCTTGGCGGCCATGAGTCAGCAAAAGGCCAAGGTGGTGTCCTTCACGGGCACTGCCACGGCCAGCGAGTCCGGCGGTGCCGCCACATTTTCCCAAGTCGCCCGCGGCCAAGTGCTGCCGGCCGGCGCCACGCTCAAGACGGGCGCCTCCTCGACGATGGACATTGACCTTGGGCCGGTGGGTTCCACCGTCCGCCTGCGGGAGAGCACGACCATGAGTTTGGCGGCCTTGATGTCTGAGAGCACTCCGGCCGGGGTCGAGTCCACGACCGAGCTTGATCTGTCGCAGGGCACGATCGCCGGGTCCGTACGCAAGCTCGGTGCCGTCTCCAAGTATCAGGTGAAAACTCCGCGGGCCACGTTTGGCATCCGCGGCACCCGGTTCGAAATCAGCGCCGATGGCCGGGCTTCGATCAGCGAAGGCTCCGCCATCGCGATCGCCCAGCGTCCCGACGGCTCGACGGTCACCCGCGTCATCAATGCAGGAGAGAGCTTTGACCCGGGTACCGGGCTTGTTACGGGCAGCGGGCGCGCGGCCGAAGCGGCTGCTCCCACCGGCGACGTGGAGGCAACTCCCTTTGTGAACGTCGGTGATCCGATCCTTCGCCTGACCGACACCCCGATCTCCCGTGTGTCGCCTGCCGATGGCAGCGCCCCGGCCGGTGACGGCGGCAGCAACGACTGAGTGCGACGCGGCCTCAGCTGAACTCCCAAATCCCCCGGGACGCACTGCCGTCCCGGGGGATTTTCATTTAGGACGACGCCATGTCCCAGCGGCCTTCACGCGCCAAGGCGGCGCTCGCCGCCATCGTCGTGCTCGTCGTGGCGGCGCTGCCGTGGGCCGGGGCACGTTGGCCGGCAGGGGACGGACTGAACCGGCCCGAGTGGTGGCTGTATGATTTCCGCGTCCGCTGGGCCGCTCGCTCCGCCTCGGACGTGAAGGTTCCCTTTGGTTTCGTGGTCGCGGATGACGATACGGTGGCCAATTTCGCCGACGGCCTGCTGGGCGAGCCGATCGGTCTCCTGTGGCCGCGCTTCATCTACGGCCACCTGGCAGAAGAACTGGCCGCGCAGGGCGCGACGGCCGTGGCCTTTGACATGGTGTTCGGGGAACGGCGCATGGACCACCGCGAGGCGGCACAGCCGGACGGCACACCGGTCGGGTCGGACGAGTCCTTCGCCCAAGCGATGCGCCGGCTGGGCACCGTGGCGATCGGCGCGACCGAGGCCGCGCCGCCGGACGCACTCTTTCTCACCAACGCGATGGCGGCGGGGGACATCGAGGCTCGCGGGGATGCGGACGGCGTGACGCGGCGCTTTGCCGCCTTCCGCGAGTACCGAGTGTGGAACCCGCTGCTCAGGCAGATCCAGCGCGACAACCAGGTGCGTCTGGAGCGCGATCCGGCCTGGATCCGACTGCGCGATCCGATCACCGGAGAGCTGCTCCGTGAAGTTCCGGTGGACGAGCAACGAAACTTCAACCTCGACAAGCTCCTCGGCACGCCGCCGCGCCGCTTCGATCGGCTGCTCCCGGCGTATTCGGTGCAGCGCTTCTGGAACCTCGGGATCGTGCTGGCGGCGCATTCCCTGGGGCTGGACTTGAATCGCGCGGACGTACGGCTGGACGAGGGCCGCATTCTGCTTCCCGGCACGAACGGTGTCAGCCGCTCCCTGCCTGTGGACGGCCACGGCCGCCTGTACGCGGACTGGACAGTTCCGACGGAGGACGCCCGGCTGCTGAAGGGCAACTTCGAGAGCGTCCTGTTCGATCGGCAACGCCGCCTTGAGGAGCCGGATCCGCCACCCCGCCGCTGGGACGGGCGCATCGTCGTGGTCGGCTCCGCCGCCACCAGCAGCAACCTCTCGGACATCGGGGCCACGCCACTGGGCAGTGAGACCTTCCAGGCGAGCGGCCTCTGGAACCTCGCGCAGACCGTCATCACCGGTCGCTTCATCCGGCCGCCCTCGCCCGCGCATTCGGCGGCGTTCATCCTCGCCTGCGGCGCGTTGGCGTTTTTCCTCACCGCCCGCCTGGGCACGCTGCGTGCCGTGCTATGCGTGGCGGCCGTGGCGGTCCTGTTCCTGGCCGCGGCTTTCTGGCTGTACCTGGCGCACCGTTGGTGGCTGCCCGTGGCCTTCCCCTTGGTCTCCTTGGCCGGGGTGCATGGCGTGGTGCTGGCCGTGCAGGTCGCGGCGGAGCGCAACGAGCGCGAGCGCGTCCGCGCCGTGTTCGCCCGCCTTGTCTCGCCCGAGGTCGTGAAGGAAGTCCTTGCCAGCGAGCGCCTCGCACTCGGCGGCACGCGCCGGCGGCTGACGGTCTTCTTCGCGGACATCCGCGGCTTCACCGAGCTGACGGACGCCTCCGAAGCGGCCGCACGCGGCGAGGCCGTCTCACGCCGGCTCAGCGAGGGCGACACGCAATTCCTGCTCGAACAGCGGGCGGAGATGGTGCTGCAGACGGTGAACCTCTACCTCGCCACCGTGGCGGACGAGGTGAAGCGCCACAGCGGTACGCTGGACAAGTACATCGGCGACTGCGTGATGGCCTTCTGGGGCGCTCCCATCAAGGATGCGCACCACGCGCTGCACTGCGTGCAGTCCGCAATCGCCGCGCAGCGGGCGATTGACGCGCTCAACCGCGAGCGCGCTGCCCGTTCGCCCGCCGATGGTCCACCGCTCCCGACCTTGCAGCTTGGCACCGGCATCAACACGGGCGTCGTCACCGTCGGCCTGGTCGGATCCAGCCAGCACATCCTCAACTACACGGCCTTCGGCCGCGAAGTGAACCTGGCGAGCCGACTCGAAAGCGCCTCCGGCCGCGCCCGGATCCTGATCAGTGAGGCCACGCTGGCGGAGCTACGCCATTCAGATCCCGCGCTGGCGGCGACCTGCCAGCCTCTGGAACCGGTCACGATGAAGGGGTTCCGGGAGCCGGTGCCGGTTTTCGAGGTGCCGTGGCGGCTGCCGGAGAAGGCCGCCGCCGCCCCGGCTCCGGCGGAGGTTGCGACTGGCCCGGCCGGCGCGGCGCGCTAAGGTCCAAGGGTGCGGACCGCGATTTATCCCGGCAGCTTCGATCCGCTGACCAACGGCCACCTCGACGTGATCCAGCGAGCCGCGCGGATCTTCGACCGGGTCATCGTCGCGGTCGCCAGTTCCGAGGCCAAGCAGCCGCTGTTCACGCTGGCCGAGCGCGGCGAGCTGGTCCGCCGGTCCGTGGCCGGGCTGGCAAACGTGGAGACGGATCACTTCGACGGCCTGCTGGTGGACTACGTGGTGCGCCGGGGCGGTGCCGCCGTGGTGCGGGGCCTGCGCGCCGTGTCGGACTTCGAATTCGAGTTTCAGCTCGCGCTCATGAACCGCAGGCTCGACGAGCGGGTCGAAACCCTGTTCATGATGCCGCGCGAGACCTACACCTTCCTGAGCTCGCGGCTGGTGAAGGAAATCGCCCGCCTGGGCGGTGACGTTTCACCCTTCGTCCCCCTGCCGGTGCTGGAGGCGCTCCGTCGCCGTCTGCAAACTTCTCCCCTTTGACGCCATGTCCCTCGTCGTTTCCCTGCCCGCCGTCCATCGCGGCGCGGTACACCTTTCGGGCCGGTTGCCGCCGGCTGAGTTCGACTTTGATCCGCACGACCCGCTGGTGCGTGCCGCCGGACCGCTGGAGTACAATCTGAGGGCGGAACTGGTCGGCACGGAAGTCCTGGTACGCGGCCGGCTGCACCTGCCGCTGGAGCTGTCCTGCGCCCGTTGCCTGAAGCCCTTCGCCGGGGCGGTGGACCTGCCGGATTACACCCTGCTCGTCCCGCTGGAAGGCGAGGATGCGGTGCCCGTGTTGAACGAGTCGGTCGCCTTGACGCCATTTTTGCGCGAGGATAGCCTGCTGTCCTTGCCGACCCACCCGGTGTGCGGCGAGACATGCGACGGGTCGCCGGTACGGTCCCAGCCCGGGAAGGCTGGCTTGTCCGGAGCGGCACCGGTGGAGGCTCAGGCCTCGCCGTGGGCCGCCCTCGCCAATCTGAAACTTGACTAATTTTTATGGGTGTACCGAAGCGTAAACCGTCCCACAGCCGGCAGCGTATGCGCCGGGCCTACAACAGTGTGCTGCGCCTGCCGCAGCTCGGCACCTGCCCCCAGTGCAGCGCGCCGTACCAGTCTCACCGCGTCTGCCCCGCCTGCGGCTTCTACAAGGGCCGCCAGGTGCTGACGGTCAACGCGTTGGCCTGAGCCTCCATCCCGCACGGCGCGGCGGTGTTCCACCGCCGCGCTTTTTTCGTCTATGCGCCTCGCGATGGACGTCATGGGCGGTGACCGCGGACCTCGCGCGGTCCTCGAAGGCGTCGCTCTCGCCCTGCGTTCGCCCGGCACGGAGACCCTGCGGGAAGTCCATCTGGTTGGCCGTCGCGACGACATCGAGCCCGCCCTGCGCGGCCTCGGCCTGTCCGACCCCCGGCTTCGCGTCTTCCCCGCCGCCGAGGTGCTGACCATGGAGGACAAGCCCACGGAGGCGCTCCGGCGCAAGAAGGATGCCTCGATGTTCCGGGCCATCGAGCTGGTCCGCGACGGCGCGGCCGAGGCCGTGCTGTCCCTCGGCAACACGGGCGCCCTCTTCGCCGCCGCCACCATCCGCCTGCGGCCAGTACCCGGCGTTGAACGTGCCGCCATCGCCGCCGTGCTGCCGACCGAGACGAGCGAATTTGTCCTGCTGGACGCCGGGGCCAACTTGGAGTGCAAGCCGGTGCATCTCCTTCAATTCGCCCTCATGGGCGAGATCTATGCCCGCGAGATCCTTGGCAAGCCCAGTCCCCGCGTCGGCGTTCTCAGCAACGGCACCGAGGACGGCAAGGGCACCGAACTCACCCGCGCTGCCCTTGAGCTCTGTCGCCAGTCCGGCCTGAACTTCCTCGGCCACGTCGAGGGTCATGACCTCTTCGCCGACCGCGTGGACGTGGCGGTCACGGACGGCTTCACCGGCAACATCGTCCTCAAGACTGCGGAAAGCCTTGGCAAGGCCATCAACCGGATTCTCAGGACCGAACTTACCCGCAGCCCGCTTCGAATGTCCGGTGCCTGGCTGGCACGGGGCGCCTTCCGGCAGCTCCGCCAACGCATGAATCCCGACAGCTACGGCGGCGCCCCGCTGCTCGGCCTCAACGGCGTCGTCATCAAGATTCACGGCTCCGCCGGCCCCGGCGTGGTGGCCAATGCCATCCGCCAGAGCGCCTCGGCCGTGGGGCACCGCCTGGATGACCTCATCGCCGCCCGCGTCGCCCCGCCGCCCGCCTCCCCAGCCGCCGCATGAACGACCTCCCGCCCGCCCCGTTCACCAACCCCCGCGCCCGTCATGGCTTTCAGGGCCGCACCTGCTCGATCACCGGGGTCGGCTCCTACCTCCCCGACCGTGTCCTCACCAACGCCGATCTCGAGCGGATGGTCGAGACCACCGACGATTGGATCACCACGCGCACCGGCATCAAGGAGCGCCGCCTCGCCGCCCCGGACGAGGCCACGTCCGACCTCGCCGCCGCCGCCGCCCGCCGCGCGATGGAAATGGCCGGCGTCACGGCCGAACAGATTGACCTCATCATCGTCGCCACGATCACGCCGGACATGCTCTTCCCATCCACCGCGTGCCTCGTGCAACGCAAGCTCGGCGCCCGCCGCGCCGCCGCTTTCGACCTCGAGGCCGCCTGTTCCGGCTTCATCTACGGCCTCGAGATCGGCCAGCAGTTCATCACCTCCCGCACCTACGACACCGTGCTCGTGATCGGGGCGGAGAAGCTCTCCACCATCATTGACTGGAAGGACCGCAACACCTGCGTCCTGTTCGGCGACGGCGCGGGCGCGGCCATTCTGCAGAACCGCCCCCGCTCCCACGGCCTTCTCACCGCCTGCATGGGCGCCGACGGCGACAAGGCCGACCTGCTCTCGATGCCCGCCGGCGGCAGCCGCATCCCCGCCACGCCCGAGTCCGTCACGTCGCGCCTGCACTTCCTGCGCATGGACGGCAAGGAGACCTTCAAGAGCGCCGTCAACGCCATGCTCACCGCCGCCCAGGAGGCGCTGCTCCGGTGCAATCTCGACATCGCCGCCATCAAGTGCGTCATCCCCCACCAGGCCAACCGCCGCATCATTGACGCCGTGGCCGACCGCCTCGGGGCCGGCCCGGAGAAGGTTTTCGTGAACCTCGACCGTTACGGCAACACCTCCGCCGCCTCGGTCGCCATCGCCCTCGATGAGGCCGTGCGTACCGGCCGCATCCAGCGCGGTGACCTCGTGCTGCTGGTCGTCTTCGGGGCCGGGCTGACCTGGGGCGCGGCGGTCATCGAATGGTGAGGCGGTCGGGTTGAATCTTTTCCCGCTTGCAGCCGTCCGCCTCGTTGGCCTAGTCCACCGGGCAATTCGTCTCCGAACCATGAAAAAACTGCTCCTCGCCTCCGCCATCATCACCGCATTTCTTGTCCGCGCCGCCGACGTGGACGTTTCCAAGCTACCTCCCGCCGCAACCACCACCGGCGTGACGTTTGATAAGGACATCAAGCCCCTCTTCGAGAAATCCTGTGTCAAATGCCACGGCCCCGAGAAGCAGAAGGGCAAGCTCCGCCTTGACTCCCTCGAGTGGACCCTCAAGGGCGCGGACGGCGAGGACGTGCTGAACAAGGGCAAGAGCGGCGAGAGCGAGCTGGTGCATTCCATCGCCCGCCTCGACGAGGACACCGCCATGCCGCCCGAGGGCAAGGGCGACCCGCTGACCAAGGAGGAGGTTGGCCTCGTCCGCGCCTGGATTGACCAGGGAGCGAAGTAACTCCTTCCGGCGAGCAGGCCCGGCACCGCGCTGCGTTGCCGGGCTTTTTCCTGTCCGGCCGCCGGGCTTGCGGCGGGCATCCCATTTTCACATCGTCCCGCGGTGAACGCCGAAACCCTCCGGGAACTGATCCGCAAGCCTCCCCTTGCGCCGTTCCACATCCGGATGGACAACGGCCGCTTCCACATCCTCGGCATTCCGCACATCTCGGCGGTCAGCGTGCGGGAAACCGTGCGCGCTGCCACCGGTCCGTCCCCGGCGGCGGCATGAAGGCCTACCTCGACCTCCTCCGCCTCGTGCTTGATCACGGCCGCTTCAAGGCCGACCGCACGGGCACGGGTACGTATTCACTCTTTGGTGCGCAGGCACGCTTCGACCTCCGCGCCGGCTTTCCGCTGGTGACCACGAAAAAGGTCCACCTGAAGAGCATCATTCATGAGCTGCTCTGGTTCATCCGCGGAGACACCAACGTCCGCTGGCTCCAGGAGCGCGGCGTGACCATCTGGGACGAATGGGCGGACAAGGGAACCGGCGACCTCGGCCGCGTGTATGGCGCGCAATGGACGGACTGGCGCGCCCCGGACGGCCGCTCGATCAACCAGCTCGGGAATGTCGTGCAGGAGATCCGGAGAAACCCCGACAGCCGCCGGCTCATCGTGTCCGCGTGGAACCCGGGCGAGCTGCACCGGATGAAGCTGCCCCCCTGCCACGCCTTCTTTCAGTTCTACGTGAGTGAAGGCGAACTCAGTTGCCAGCTCTACCAGCGCAGCGCCGACCTCTTTCTCGGCGTGCCCTTCAACATCGCCAGCTACGCGCTGCTCACCCTCATGGTCGCGCAAATCACCGGCCTGAAGCCCGGCGAGTTCATCCATACCTTCGGCGACCTGCACATTTACTCGAATCACCTCGAACAGGTGAGGCTCCAGCTTGGTCGCGCGCCCCGTGCGCTGCCGGTCCTGAAGCTCAACCCCGCCCGGCGCGAACTCGGTGAGTTCGTGTATGAGGATTTCACGCTCGAAGGCTACGATCCCCATCCCGCCATCAAGGCGCCGGTGGCGGTGTGAGGCTCATGAACGCCATCGCCGCCATGTCCTGCAACCGCGTCATTGGCGCGGGCGGGAAGATCCCGTGGCATCTGCCGGAGGACTTCCGCTGGTTCAAGCAGGTCACGATGGGCGGCACGCTCATCATGGGCCGGAAGACCTTTGAGTCCATCGGACGCCCGCTGCCGGGGCGTGTCACGGTCGTACTGACTCGAAGTGATTGGCGGCATCCCGGCGTGGAAACCTGCCCTGATCCGAAGTCACTCCCCCTTTCGCGGCTGCCGGCGCCGCACTTCGTCTGCGGCGGCGCGGAGATCTACCGGCAGCTGCTCTCCTGCTGCGACGCGCTCTATCTCACGCACGTGAAACGCGAGGTGGCCGGGGACGCCTTGTTCCCCCCGTTCGAGGAACGCTTCGAGCTGGTCGGGAAGCTCCGCGAGACGCCGGAGTTCGACATCCTGCACTACCGGAACCGGGTGCCCCGCCCGCTCACGGATTCGGCGGCGGCACCGGCTGGGTGAGCGCTCCGTCGGGGGCTTCGTCGCCTGCCGTCACATCTTCGTTCACAAGCACCACGTCGCCTCCGGCCGGCCCGCCCGGCGGCGCGACGATGACCTGCACGCCAGGAGGCACGGTTCCGGCCGCCGCGGCGGGCCGGTCGGACAGGTTGTTGAGCCAGTAGCCGCCATGGTTCTTCCGAAGCGAGCCCAGCCCCTTTTCGCCCAGCCGGGCCGTGAGCTCCCTTTCCGTCTCCTGCTGGATGGCCGCCAGCGCGGCGGTGCGCTGCTCGGCGCTGAGCGCGGCGTCGCCGCGGATGCGGCCCGCCTCCGCCTCCGCGGCCTGCTTCACCTCCCACAGGGCACGTGCGCCGGCGTCGTCGAGGCCCTGCCGCTCCGCGACCTTGCTGAGCGACTGCCAGGCGAAGTCCTGCACGCGTTCGTAGTCCGCGTAGCGTTCCTCCCCGAGCAGTTGCTTCAGGCCCTCGTTCAGCTTCGCCTGGGCCTCATTGCGGGCCTGCATCTGCTCCTCGTCCGCGCCGCCGAACATCGGGCCGAACTCCTCGTCGAAGCCGCGCCGCAGCTCGAAGACTCGGCGGAACTCGTCCTCGGTGGGCTCGAACCCGTTCAATGAAAACCGCATCTGCATCGCCGTCTCCGACATGCGCAGCTCGTAGTCGGCGAACTCCTCCGGCGACAACAGGCCGCGGATGACCTCGCGCTTCTCGCGGTTCAGGTCGCGCATGGCCTTGCCGTCCTCCTCGTCCATATGGCCGCCCGTGAACATCTTCGCCTGCCGGGCACCGAACTCCTGCTCCAGTTCGAGCAGCCGCGCGCGCTTCTCCGCCGGGAGGAAGTCCAGCATCGAGTCAAAGGGGTTCATCATCGCCGCGACGATCTCCTCGGGCTTTTCCGCGATGTCCACGCCGAGCAGCTCCTTCAGCAGCGCGCGCTTCTCCTGGTTCAGCGCTTGCCGCTGCCTGAGCTGCCCGGGGTCCGGCATGGCCTCCGCGAAGACGTTCATCCCGGTCTTCCAGTACTCGAACTTCTTCCGCGCCGGGGCGAGCTGCTTCGCGCGCTCGGCAAACAGCTTGCCCACGTCGGCGACGATGATGTCGCGGATGGTCTCCTCCGGGCAGCCGACGGCACGGAGGTTGGCGATGTAGCGGCGGTAGTCCGAGGACTCGACCTGCCGCCAGTCGAAGGCCTTCCCGGCGGGCGCGGCCGGAATGGCCTTCGCGGGCGGCGGCGGTTCGGCCGGCGCTGCCGTCATCACCGGCTCGGCCGCCTCCGGCGTCAGGACCGCTGCCGGCGCGGGCGCCTTCGCGCGCGACCAGGCGATCCACGCTGCCGGCACGGCGAGGGCGTTCACGGCGACGGAGAGAATGAGCCAGGTTCGGACGTTCATGGCGGCTGCAGGCTGATTGGACCCAGCAGGTCCGGCAACGTTCGATCCCCGGCTGGCCGCCCGGCCAGCCACCGCTAACCTCGTCCTGATGCGCG
>JBJXFY010000081.1:0-2572 GCA_046155815.1 Limisphaerales bacterium
GCGCGGCGGGGCGCGCGCTTCCCGCCGCGCTTCTCCTTCTCCTCGAGCTTCCGGTTCTCCACGACGTGCTCGGGCGCCTGCGCGACCACCCAGCCCACGCTGTCGAAGCCCTTCCGCCCCGCGCGCCCGGAGATCTGGTGGAAGTCCCGTGCGCTCAGGATGGCGACCTTGTCGCCGCCGTACTTGCTGAGCCGCGTGAAGAGCACCGTGCGGATGGGCACGTTGATGCCCACGCCCAGCGTGTCCGTGCCGCAGATCACGCGCAGCAGGCCGCGCTGCGCGAGCTGCTCGACCAGCACGCGGTACTTCGGCAGCAGCCCGGCGTGGTGCAGGCCGATGCCGTGCCGCAGGAACTTCTTCAGCTCCGGGCCGTAGGGGCTGGTGAACTTGAAACCCTCGGTCACGCTCCCGATGGCCGCACGCTCGTCGCGCGTCGCGACGTTCAGGCTGGTGAAGTCCTGCGCGCTGTCCGCCGCCTCGTTCTGCGTGAAGTGGACCACGTAGACCGGCGCCTTTCCGTCGACGAGCAGCTTCTCGACCGTCTGCGCCAGCGGCGTCTCGGCATAGCTGAACTCGAGCGGCACGGGCCGGTGCGCGGACCTGACGGTGGCCGTGGGCCGGCCGTTGAGCCGGGTCAGCTCGCCCGCGAAGAAGTCGGTCTCGCCCAGCGTGGCGGACATCAGCAGGAACCGCGACTGCGGCAGCGTGAGCAGCGGCACCTGCCACGCGACGCCCCGCTCGCGGTCGGCGTAGTAATGGAACTCGTCCATCACCACGTCATGGACGGCCGCGCGCGGGCCGTCGCGCAGGGCGATGTTCGCGAGGATCTCCGCGGTGCAGCAGAGGATGGGCGCGCCGTGGTTCACCGTGGCGTCGCCGGTGCTGAGGCCGACGTTCTCCGGCCCGAACTCGCGGCAGAGCGCCATCCACTTTTCGTTCACCAGCGCCTTGATCGGGCAGGTGTACACGGAGCGCCGCCCGCGCCCGAGCGACTCGAAGTGCAGCGCCGCCGCCACGAGCGACTTCCCCGAGCCGGTGGGCGTGTTGAGGATGACATTGCGGCCTTCGTAGAGTTCGAGAATCGCCTCCTCCTGCGCCGGGTAGAGGCTGAGGCCCAGCGCGGCGACGTGGTCCAGAAACCGCCCGAGCAACGAGTCGCTGGTCGGCGCGTCGAGGCCGCGGAGATGGTCGGCGAGGGACATCAATGGCGTTGCCACAGCGGTTACTCAGTCATTGAGCAATTCCGGCAGCTCACTTCAGCGTGCCTAGGAACTCGATCACGTCGCGCAGCTCCTGCCGCGTGAGGATGTCCGCGAAGCCCTCGGGCATGCCGCTCAGGCCCGCCTCGCGCAGCTCAATGTCCGCCTTCTTCACCACCTGGTCGCCGTCCTCGGGGTTGTTCAGCACCAGTTCGGTCTCCGTCTCGGATTTCACGAGGCCGGCGAAGACGGCGCCGTTCTTCAGCGTGAGCAGCGCCGTCTCGAAGCCCTCGGTGATCCGCTGGTTCGGTGCCACGATGGACTCGAGCAGTGCCTCACGCGTCAGCCGCGTGGCCACGCCGTCAAGCCGCGGGCCGGCATTGCCGCCGCCGTCCGCGCCGATCTGGTGGCAGCGCGTGCAGGCCACGGTGGCGTTGCCGTAAAACACCTTCCGCCCGCGCTCCACGTCGCCGCCGAAGAGCGCCTCGCGGTGTGGCGTCAGGTGGTCCTGGGGCAGCTTCCCCGCCTGGTACGCGGCCAGCCGCGACTTCACGGCCTCCGCGTCGCGCTTCGCGGCGGCCTCGACCACGTCGAGCGCGACCTCGTTGGGCAGCTCGCGCTTCATGAGCTGGTCCAGCGCGTCGGCCAGCAGCGCGTCGGCGGCGGGCGACTTGAGGTCGCCGAGCGCGGCGTAGGCGGCCTGCTGCCCGGCGACGGTGCCGGACGCGAGCTGCGCGGCGAGCGGGCCGGCGGCGTCGCCGGGGTTGAGCGCGGCGTTGAGCTTCGACGCCTCAAGGCGGAGCGGCTCGGCGGCGTCGTTCGCGGCGAAGGCGAGGAGGCTCTCGATTTCAGATTTTCGACTCTCGATCTGAGAAAACGAACGCAGCGCGGCGGCGCGGGCGGTGGCGGGCACGGCAGGGTTCTTCACCAGTGCGGCGATCGTGGGCGCGGTGTCCGTGAGCCGGAGCGCGGCCACGGCCTCGGCCGCGGCGGTGAGGAGGGCGGCGTTCGTCGTCCCGCCTTCAGGAGGAACGGGGCGACCGTCGGCAAGGGGGCGGTTCATCCCGGCTAAAGCCGGGACGACGTGCGCCAAGGCCTCCCGCGCCGGGGCGGCGTCGCGGGCGGGCAGCGGGCGGAAGGTGCCGGTGATGCGGTCGCGTGGATGCGGCGCGGCCCACGAACCCAGCGCAAGCACGGCCTCGGTGCGGACCAGTTCCGGCAGGTCCGGGCGTGTCGCCAGCGCGGCGAGGCGGGCGGCGGCCTCCAGGGTGCCGGTGAGGAAGTTGGAGTTAACCACGCGAAGGAGCAGCTGCGCGTTGTCGTCCGGCGGGGCTTCGCCCCACGGCATCGGCTGGTTGGCGCGTACGTCGCGG
>JBJXFY010000095.1:0-5176 GCA_046155815.1 Limisphaerales bacterium
GGTTGGACTTCCTCGTGTTACACGGGATGCACGAGCAGACGATGTTCTCCCAAGTCGTCGGGCCACCGCGGTCGCGCGGCACGACATGGTCGAGGTTCAAGTCGCGGCGGTCGAACACCCGGCCGCAATATTGGCAGGTGTTGCGGTCGCGCTCGAAGATGTTGTGCCGGGTGAACTTGACCTCCTTGGCCGGCAGTCGGTCGAACACCAGCAGCAGGATCACGCGCGGCACGCGGACCTTGAACGAGATGGAGTGGACGCTCTCCGGGTGCGGCTGGGTCTCGGAAAGGTCGCGCCACTCGCGGAAGCCAAACGTGCGGAAGGCCCCGGAATCGTTGCCCAGCACGACCTGGGCGTGACCTTGGAACAGCAGCGTGAGCGCCCGCCGGACGGAGCAGACGTTGACCGCCTGCCAGAGCCGGTTGAGCACGAGCACCTGCTGGTCCAAGAAGTTATTCACAGCCGGGCAATTTTGGCGCGGAAGGTAGGGAGGGTGCGTCCGGGGTGTCAACGGGCCGGCGGTGAAGAAGGCGTGACGCGGGGCAATCCCCAACCGGCCCAAGTCCTTCTCGACCCTTGCTTCCTTCGCACCTCCGCCCAAGCTCCCGCCCCGCGACTACGTCAGCATGAACACGCGCCTCGCCTTGACCACCGCCGCCCTGCTTGCCGCCGCCCCCGCCCCGCATGCCGACGAGGGCATGTGGCTCTACAACGACCCGCCCCGCGCGCTGCTGCGCGAGCGCCACGGCTTCGACGCCCCGCCCGAGTGGTACGAGCACCTGCAGCGCGCCTCGGTCCGCTTCAACTCCGGCGGCTCGGGCTCGTTCGTGTCCGCGGACGGCCTCGTCATGTCCAACCACCACGTCGGGGCCGACGCGATCCAGAAGCTCAGCACCCCGGAGCGCGACCTGATGCGCGACGGCTTCCTGGCCAAGTCCGCGGCGGACGAGCTGCCCTGCAAGGATCTTGAGCTGAACGTGCTCGCCAGCATTGAGGACGTGACCGCGCGCGTGACCGCGGCGGTCAAGCCGGGACTCGCACCGGAAGAGGCGCTGGCCGCCCGGCGCGCGGTGCTGGCCGAGATCGAGAGGGAATCCCTTGAAAACACCGGCCTGCGCAGCGACGTCATCACGCTCTTCCAGGGCGGCGCGTACCACCTGTACCGCTTCAAGAAGTACACGGACGTGCGGCTGGTCTTCGCGCCGGAGCAGCAGGTCGCCTTCTTCGGCGGCGACCCCGACAACTTTGAGTACCCGCGGTGGTGCCTCGATGTGGCGTTCTTCCGGGCCTATGAGAACGGCCGGCCGGCGCAGGTGGAGCATTCCCTGAAGTGGAGTGAGGCGGGCGCCGAGGAGGGCGAGCTGATTTTTGTGTCCGGGCATCCCGGCCGCACCAGCCGCCTGCTGACGATGGCGGAGCTGGAGTACCTGCGCGACCGGCAGTTCCCGTACACGCTCGAATACCTCGCCCAGCGCGAGGTGTACCTGACGGCGTGGGGCGGCCGCAGTGCGGAGAACGCACGGCGCGCGAAGGACGACCTCTTCGGCGTGCAGAACAGTCGCAAGGCGCGCCTGGGCGGGATCGGCGGCCTGCAGGATCCCGCGCTCATGGCCCGCAAGGCCGCCGCGGAGCAGGCGCTCCGCGACACGATGGCGAAGGATGCGCGGTGGGCGGGTGCGCTCGGCGCGTTTGATCGCATCGCCTCGGCGCAGCGGGAGATCGGCCAGCACGCGCTGCGCTACCGCCTGCTTGAGGGCGGGCACGGCTTTCAAGGCGAGCTTTTCGACATCGCGCGCACGCTGCTGCGGGCCGGCGATGAATTCTCGAGGCCGAACACGGAGCGCCTGCCCGAGTACCGCGACTCCGGCAAGGAATCGCTTGAGCTCGAGCTGTTTTCCACAAAGCCGATCTACGAGGACTTCGAGATCCTGCGGCTGACGGCCGGGCTTTCTTTCCTCCAGCAGCAGCTCGGCGCGACGGATCCGCTGGTGCAGGCCGTCATGGCGGGCAAATCACCGCGCGCGCGCGCCGAGGAGGTGGTGCGCGGCACGAAGCTCCGCGAGGTGGGCATGCGCCGCGATCTTTACAGGGCCGGTGCCGCCGGGGTGCGCACGGCCGGCGACCCGCTCGTCGAGCTGGCGCGGACCGTGGACGACGAGGCACGCCGCCTGCGCAAGGCCGTAGAGGTGCAGGACGAGATCAAGCAGCAGGCGCATGCGGAGATCGCGGAGGCGCGCTTCGCGCTTCAGGGCTCCGGCACCTATCCGGACGCAACCTTCACGCTGCGCCTGGCCGTCGGCGTGGTGAAGGCCGGAACGGAGAACGGCGAGCCGGTGCCGCCCTTCACGACCTTCGCCGGCCTGTTCGAGCGCTCGAAACAGATGGGCGGCCGGCCGCCATTCGACCTGCCGGAGCGCTGGCTTGAACGCAGGGGCCGGCTCGACCTGGACACGCCCTTCAACTTCATCCACACCGCCGACATCATCGGCGGCAACTCCGGCAGCCCAACGGTGAACCGGGACGGCGAGGTGGTGGGCCTGATCTTCGACGGCAATCTCGCCTCGCTCGTGCTGGATTTCGTGTACGACGACCAATACGCCCGCGCGCTGTCGGTGGACTCGCGCGGCATCCTCGAAGCCCTGCGGCGCGTTTACGATGCCAAGGCCTTGGCCGACGAGATCACCGGCAAGCGCCGGCCCAAGGCCTGAGGCCGGTCCCTGAGCCCGGCATCTGGACGCCGCTACCGGCCGGGCGGCGCAGGCACAAACGCCGCCGCGCGACGGCCGGGGTCGTAGGACCACGCCAGGCCCTTCGGCGCGGCGGGGAGACGCGGGAGATAGCCCTCAGTGACCAGCTCGTTGAGGCTGGCCGGGGCGCGCTCCTCGCCGGCCTCAAACGCCCTGATGGCCTGCTGCACGGTGAGCAGGTCGGTGGTGTTCGCGGCCTTCTTCTGCGCCTTGCCTACGGCGCCGAGATAGTCCACCGGCGCGGTGAGCGGGCTGCCGGAGGAGGAGGCGGAGTTCGTGGAAGCCGGCGGCGGGACAGGCTTCTTGGCGTCGCAGCCGACGACAAGGAGGAGAACGAGGAGGCCGGCAGTCGCCGCTTTCATGGCGGCAGGGTCGGGCCACCCGGGCCGGCTGGCAATCGCGTCGCAGGGCCGTGGCGACGGCGCCCTCGTCGCAGGAGGATGTCCGCGGCGCCTTCACCTTGCCGGCGACGGGGCGTCGCCGCCACAGGCCTCCGCCGCCGCGCGGGCGGCCTCGACGAGTTCGCGGTCGGTCGCCAGGTCGCCGAAGCGGAACGGCGACGCGCCGCTCTGTGCGAGGCCGGCCAGGTCCCCTGCCCCGCGCTGCGCAAGGTCCTCCTCAGCGATGCGGAAGCCGTCCGTCGTGTCCACCAGCACCTGCAGGCGGGCGGCGGTTTCCGGTTCGCCGTGGTGCAGCAGGACGCAGAACGACTCGTGCGCGCCGCGCCCGATCCGGCCGCGGAGCTGGTGAGGCTGCGCGAGGCCGAAGCGTTCCGCGTTCTCGATCAGCATCACCGTCGCGTTCGCCACGTCCACGCCAACCTCGATCACGGACGTGGCCACGAGGATGCGCAGGCGGCCGGCGGCGAAGTCCTGCATGACGCCGTCCTTCTGCTCCGCGGGCAGGCGGCCGTGGAGCAGGCCGAGGGAGACGCCGGGCAGCGCCTTCTGAAACTCCTCGAGGCCCGCCACCGCGGCGCGCACCTCGGCCGCGCCCTCCTCCCCGCCGCCGGCCTGGATGCGCGGGTACACGACGTAGGCCTGCCGGCCGGCCGCGAGCTGGCCGCGGAGGAATTCGATCACCTTCGGCAGCGCCTTCCGCTCGCGGAGGAAGGTCCGCACCCGGCCGCGGCCCGGCGGCGATTCATCGAGAACGGACACGTCGAGGTCGCCGTAGATCGTGAGCGCGAGCGTGCGCGGGATCGGCGTGGCGGTGAGGACGAGCAGGTGGGGAAAGGCCCCCTTGCGGACCAGCGTCTCGCGCTGCGCGGTTCCGAACTTGTGCCCCTCGTCAATGACCACGAGCCCGAGCCGCCCCGGCTGATACCCGCCATGCAGCAGCGCGTGCGTGCCGATGACGAGGCCCGGCCGCGCGGCAGGGGCCTCGTCTGTTCCGGCGTCGCGGACCGAGCCGGTGCGGAGGGCGACGGGCACCCCGAGCGGCGCGAGCCACTCGCGGAAGCGGCGGAAATGCTGCGCGGCGAGGATTTCCGTCGGCGCCATCAGCGCAGCCTCGCAGCCGCTCTCGAGCGCCATGAGCGCGGCGCACGCGGCCACCACGGTCTTGCCGCTGCCCACGTCGCCCTGCAGCAGGCGGCGCATCGGGTGCCGGCCGCCGAGGCCGGCGCGGATTTCGCGCAGCACGCGCGTCTGCGCGGCGGTGAGCTTGAACGGCAGTGCGGCGAGGAACGGGCGGATGAGCGTGTTGTCGCCGGCGCACGGCCGCCCGGCCTGCCGCGCCTCAAGCCGCCGCCGCCGGCCCACAAGTTCACACTGGAGCTGAAGAAACTCCTCGAAGGCGAGCCTGCGCCGCGCGGCCTCCGCGGCCTCCAGCGATTCCGGCGCGTGGAGCTGCCGCAGCGCGTCGGCCAACGTGGCAGGCAGCCCCGCCGGCACGCCCGCCACCGGCTCCGGCGGAAACAGCGCGGGAATGGCGTGCAGATGCCGCGCGATCAGCGCGCGCAGCCAGCGCTGCGGCAGGCCCTCGGTGAGGGGGTACACGGGCACCACGCGGTCCACATGGATCGAGGCTTCCTCGCCCGCCTCCAGCACCTCGGCCTCGGGATGGTCCATCATGCGAGGCTTCAGTTCGCGGAGCTTGCCGAACACGATCACGTCGTCGCCAACGCGGTAGAACTCCTCGAGGAAGGGCAGGTTCCACCAGCGGCAGTGCAGGTGCGCGGTGCCGTCATCGAGGACGAACTCGAAGACGGACTTCGTCCGCTGGCGGAACCAGTTCACGCCCTGCGCGACGATCCGGCCGCGCGCGGTGAAGGCGCCCTTCTCCGTGAGTTCCCGGATCGGCCGGAGAAGGCGGCGGTCTTCGTGGCGGCGCGGCCGGAGCCGGAGCAGCTCGCCGAGCGTGTGGACGCCGAGGCGCGCGAGCTGCGCCGTCCGCTCCGGGCCGACGCCGGCCCGCGCAGCGACGGG
>JBJXFY010000098.1:0-2989 GCA_046155815.1 Limisphaerales bacterium
CTGACCGAACCGTGGGCGGCCGGCGGTCGCGGGTCGGGATAGTTTATCGGGGCATGGACGCCATGGGCTGCGCTGGTTGTCGGGAGCGTGACGCTCGCATCGCCGAGTTGGAGCGTCGGCTGGCCGAGGTCGAAGCGCGGCTGAAGATCAATGCGCGCAACTCGTCGCTGCCGCCGTCGGCCAATCCGCCCGGGGCGCCCAAGCCGGTGGTCAAGAAGAAGTCGAAGCGGAAGCGCGGCGGCCAGCCCGGCCACCCGCCGTGGCTGAAGCAACTGCTGCCGCCCGAGCAGGTCACGGTCCGCAAGCGGTTGGTGCCGGTCGACTGCCACCGCTGCGGCGCGGCCTTGCCGCGGTCGGCCGGGGTCGGAGAGCCGGAGCCGAAGCGGTTTCAGGTGGTGGAGCTGCCGCCGATCGCGGTGACGGTGACCGAGTACCAGGCGCAAGCGCGGACCTGTCGGGCCTGCGGAGCCACCACGCACGCGACCCTTCCCGCCGCCGTGCGGGCGCACAGCGTGGGGCCGCGGTTGACCGCCGCGTTGGCGTATCTCAGCGGCGCCCAGGGCATCAGCAAGCGCGGTGTCGAGGAGATCGCCGCGACGCTGTTCGGCGCGCCCGTGGCGTTGGGCACGGTGGCCAACCTCGAGCAGGAGGTCAGCGCCGCGGTGGCGCCGGCGCACGCCGAGGCGTTGGCCGCGGTGCGGCAGGCCGACGTGAAGTACGCCGACGAGACGGGTTGGAAGCTGGCCGGCCGGCTGTGCTGGTTGTGGGCGGCGGCGACCGCCCACATCGCCGTGTTCGTCATCCACGCCCGACGCAACGCCGAAGGCCTGGCGGCGCTGTTAGGCGAATCCATCGACGGCGTTTTGCACAGCGACCGCTGGCACGTGTACGCCCAGGTGCCCGAGGAGCGGCGGCAGGTGTGCTGGGCGCACCTGAAACGGGACTTCCAAAAGATCGCCGAGCGCGGCGGCCCCGGCGCCGCCGTCGGCCGCCGGGGCCTGCGTGTCATCCGGGACGTGTTCGCCGCGTGGCACGCTTTTCAGCAGGGCCAGTTCACGCGGCGGACGCTCCAGGCGACGCTCGATCCGCTCAAACGGCGGCTCGACCAAGCGCTGCTCCGCGGCGCCCTGGGCGACGACGCGCGCGTGGCGACCTTCTGCGAGCATCTGGTCGAACTCGAGAGCGCCCTGTGGACGTTCGCCCACCGCGACGGCGTCGAGCCGACCAACAACCACATGGAGCGGCTGGTCCGCCGGGCCGTGCTTTGGCGCCGCCGCAGCTTCGGCTGCACCGGCCTGACCGGCTGCCGGTTCGTCGAGCGGATCCTGACCGTGGTGCAGACCTGCCGCTTGCGCGGCACCAACAGCCTCGAATTCCTCAGCCGCGCCGTCGCCTGCCACCGTCTCGGCCAACTCTGCCCCAGTCTACTCGCCTAGTGGTGAACGGTTACAAAAATGATGCCGTCGAGCGCACTGGGCTGGAAGAGGGATCGGACGTTTTCCGGGTCATCGAGCGGGACGAGCGACAACGTGGGCCGGTTGGTTCCGGTGACGCCGGCGAACGGCAAGATGCGGGTGAACTCGCCGAACGGACCGACAGGCGGCGCCAGGTTGACGCCTTCGGTGCTGAAGAACGGCCGCGCTTCCAGCGACCCGCCGACTTCGTACTGTGAGGCGATGGCCGTCACATCGAGTCGCCCCGGGTTGTCGGCGTAGCGCAGCCGGACAATGTTGAGGAGCAACTGCTCCTCAGTCACGCGGATAACGGCTTCGTTGTATTGCGAATGAGTGCGTTCTAGGGCCTTCGGACCGACGCTGCAGCCGGTGAGAAGCGTCAGCGCCGCGAAGTACGACCACACGCCCGCGAGCCGTCCCCGGCTCGACAACGGGCGGCCGTCGTCACCCAGCGCATGCGGCACCATAGCGCCATCTGTATCGGCCCGCGCATCTGGTGCCGTTGAGCAATCCCGACTCTTGAGCGCAGTTTCGCACCCGGCGACACCCCCTGCCTGGCCGGAATTCGTCCGAGGAAGCCGCACAGTTTTTTCGGCTTTCCGCCTTTTTTTCCCGAGAGCCTACCCAGAATGTCCCGGGGCATTCCACGCACCGAGCGACCTCGCCAAATCCTGTCACAGGCGCTCGGGACCGTTCTCGTTGCCAGTTTCACCTGGAAAGAGGGGGAGAACCACATGCGTCTCAATCGCGATTGGCTTGCCGCCGTTTGTCTGGCGGCGGGAGCCTTGCTCGGGTATGCGGCCGCCACCGGCCACATTTCATGGGGCAGCTCGGTCCACGCCGCAACTCCAGCGCTGTCCCCGGCCGCCACCGCAGCTTCGTGCTGCAGCGGGTCCGCACAAGACGAAACACTTGCCCTGGCCGCCCACAACGCCAACGTCTTGGCCAGCACCCAGGCCAGCGGCAAGAAGCCCAACATCCTCTGCATCTGGGGCGACGACATCGGCACCTGGAACATCAGCCACAACAACCGCGGCATGATGGGTTACAAGACGCCGAACATCGACCGCATCGCCCGGGAAGGTGTTGCCTTCACGGACTACTACGCGCAGCAGAGCTGCACGGCCGGCCGTGCGGCCTTCATCAGCGGCAGCGTGCCGGTGCGCTCCGGCATGACGAAGGTCGGCATGCCCGGCGCGAAGGAAGGCTGGCAAAAGACGGACGTGACGATGGCGACCGTGCTGAAGAGCCAGGGCTACGCCACGGGCCAGTTCGGCAAGAACCACCAGGGCGACCGTGACGAACACCTGCCGACCATGCACGGGTTCGATGAATTCCTCGGCAGCCTCTACCACCTCAACGCCGAGGAGGAGCCGGAGAACCGCGACTACCCCCGGGACATGAAATTGCCCAACGGCAAAACCTTCCTGGAGCAATTCGGCCCGCGCGGCGTGCTGAAGACTAAGGCCGACGGCAAGGGTGGCCAGACCATCGAGAACCTCGGGCCGCTGACCAAGAAGCGGATGGAGACCATC
>JBJXFY010000061.1:0-6373 GCA_046155815.1 Limisphaerales bacterium
GACGGTCCCGGAAATTTCGCAGCAGACTCACGCGGCGGATGCCAGGATCGCCGCGGTTCAGCACGCCCCTCACGACGGCAGAGCAGGGCTCCTGTCCACCTCGGGAACTGGCAGTCGGGGCCTGAACGGACGAATCCGCTCTGAACCCCCGCCTTGGACTTGCCGGCCGCTTCGAGGAACGCGGCTTCGTTCGCGCCTGGAATTCGGACCTTCAAGTCCGGATAACTCGCGGTGACTGCGAAGCCGTCGTCCCTCGCCCTCCGGCGTGGACGTGCATTCGGTCTCGATCCTCTCAGGAGTCAAGGTCACCTACGACTTCGCCCGCCTCATGGACGGCGCCACCGGGATCAAGTGTTCCGCCTTCGGCGCCAACCTGATCGCGCACATGTAGGCCGGCTTTCGGTCTGCATGGCGGCATGGCTGGCGGCATGGCTGGCGGCGACGACGGCAGCGGAAGGATTGCCCGTCGGCCTCTCCGCCCAGTACCCCGGCGACCGCGGCCTCGCGCGTGACCCGCGGGTTCTCTTGGTGGAGGACTTCAAGTCGCCGACGGTGGCGGCGCTGGCGGAGCGGTGAGAATCGGTCGGCCAGCCGGCCGGGGTGTCCTTCAGCGCGGACGTGCCGGGGGACCGTTGCCGCGGTGACCTGCCAGCCAATGCCGACCTGCCGGTCGCCTGGCTTGAAGGGTGCGGCCGCACCGCCCGTATGAGGTTCGCGGCGCCCCGCATCGTGACGCCCCATGATGCCAAGCGTTGCCCAGGCGCAACGTCCCCACGACGCCGGAAGGCCTGACCAGAACGATGCCACCGCGATACCGCGCATGAACGGGCCGGAACCGCTGCGCGACCGATGAAGGGCGGCGGCTGACCAACAGACCCCGCCCACATGTCGTTTCAGCGGCAGGGACCGGCAGGATTGATCGAGAGCAGTGCGTCCGGCGCACCGGCCCCGGATCAGACGCTCAGACCTTGGGCCCGGCACAAAGCCGCAGACTCGGACAGCCAGCCAGTGACCGATGGCGGACGGACGCTCATGGCGCCTGCCGATGCGGGACACCTGGGCCGCCGAAGGCCGCAGCGGGCTCAAAGCTGTGCACGGCCGCACGCTCCTTGCCCGAGCTTTCCGGGGCGGGGCGGGAGCCGGCCAGCGGAATTGCGGGGCCTGGCAGCAGCCCGGGGGCAGTACGCAACGCTTCGTGGTGGCGTACTTGAGATCGCGCGGGGACTAATGCAATGCGCCCCGGCCATGGGCTGGCCGGGGCGCCTGTGATTCCTTTCCGGGACGGGACTCCCAGCTACTGGGTACGGAGGCGGACACCATCCAGCTCGTACTGGCCAGGGCCGCTAAACGTCTCGGGAATGACCTGGAGGAATGCCACGCCGATGGTCTGGCCGATGTAGGCGTCCAGGTTGGCACTGTGGCTTACCCAGCCAGTGTCCACGATGGTCCCAGCCACAGCAATGTGGCTGTACAAGACCTCCACGAGGTTCCCGGTGGGGGGATCGTAGATGACCACATAGTACTCCCGGTCCACCGTGGCCCCGAAGCTAGCGAGGTCGTAAACGAGGCGGTCTTGCCATTCGAGCGTGGCGGATGGTTCGCCCGCCGGGATTGCGAGTTCCTGAAGGATCAACGACTCCATGGGACCCTCGCCATCGAAACCGTTGGAGGCCGCGAAGCAGCCGTCAGATGGTATCGTGGGGCCGAAATACCCGAACGAAGTATCATCCGCCACGTACCAGGGCACGAACGGAGCCCCCGTGTCGAACGCGGACCAGCCCGTGAAATCGCCGGTCTCGAAGCTTCCATTCACGAGCCAGTTGTCCGGACTCGGCGGGGCATCTCCGGGGCAGTTCTTCTTGCTCAACTCGAGCACATAGCGTCCGCCGCTCCCACCGTCGCCGTTGAACTCGAAGTCCGGGAAGGCCGAGATGGCGAGGGTGTAGGTGCCGTCCTGCGTCGCCACGTAGGTCACGAGGGAGAGCAGATCGAATCCGCCGTCGTCGTCCACGGCCACCAGCGTGCCGTCGGGCGCGAAGATGCCCGCGGTGGTATCGAAGCCGCCGCGCGTGAGTTCGGCCTTGATGATGTCGCCCGCCCGGGCCTCGAACTTGAAGTAGTCCACGTCCGCGCCCGCGGGGGATATCTCGGTGTAATTGCGGATCGACGACGAGTTGAACGGCACGGTGATGGCCTTGGCCGTGGCCAGGGTGTCGTTCGAGCCGGCCCAGCGGTCGTTGTAATCAATGGCGTGCTGGAGCAGCAGCGTCTTCCCGGCAAGGTCGAACGGATTGCCCGCGTCAAAGACCTCGAGGATGGCCGGCTGCGTCCAAAGGCTCAGCCGGGTCCGCCGCTGCACCGCCGGCAGGAGATCCTGCGCCGCCTCGAGGCCTGAGGTCTGCGAAAGGCCGCCGGACAGGCCGGCGAGCCCGTCCAGTGCGGTCACGCCGCCGTACGCCACCTCCATGAGGTTGCCCTTGCGCCGGAGCGTGATGCTGAAGGTGTTGTCCCCGCCGACGAAGAAGGACGGCACGTTCCTCCAGAAGACCGTGAACGTGTTGGCGGTCTGCTCGAAGGTGACGACGCCGCCCGCGCCGGAGTCGAGGTCGTGCCACAGCGCGGCGATCCGCGGCGGGCCGTCCAGAAATGCGGCGGAGCCCGGGAAGTAGTCAGGAAACGGCGCCGGCGTCCCGAAGGTCAGGCTGCCGTTGTCGTTCACGAAGACCGAGTTGTAGGTCTGCCCCACGATGGTGAACGGGAAGGGCAGCGAGAGTTCAACCCAGCCTTCGTCACGGATCGGCAGCGGGTCGCCGGGCCGAATGGAGTTCATGATGATGTTGATGTCAGTCGTCGTGGCACCGGCGGCGGCGCTGACCGCGGTGAGGTCGGTCGGGGTGTCCGTGGTCACCTGGTTGTTCGACTCGTCCACGCCGTTGTATAACTCCTCGACACCGGGCAGGGTAATCACGGGCGCGCTGAAGCCGCCGGCGAGGATCTGGTCAATGTAGATGGCGTAACTGGCGCCCGGCGTCAGCCCGCGGAGGGTGAAGCGGCCGGTGGCGGCGTCCCCGTTGAATGCGCTGTAATCGCCCGAGATGGCCGACACCGCGTCATGGAACGGATTGGCAAGGTTGCGGGCAATGACGTTGACGCCCGACAGGGGCGTGACGCCGTCGGAAGCGTAGATGAAGCCCGCGATGTTGCCGGTGGTGGTGGCGAAGTCCGGCTCCGGATACAGCGTGGAGAGGGCGGCGACGTCGTCCTTCTCCGGCGTGCCGGTGCCGATGCCCGAGCCGAAGTAGAAGGGGTACATCGTCTCGACCACATCCTCGGCAAAGGGATCGGGCGGCGATCCGAAGGTCGAGTTGTCCGGCGAGGGTCCGGTCGTATCGCCGATGTAGATCTGCCCGTTGACCACCGTGTGCCCGAGGCCGCTGTAGTGACCGAACTCATGGACCATGACATCGAAGGCGTACGTGGGGTCGGTGAAGGCCGGGCCGTTGAGAAAACTGACCCCTTCCAGCACGGCGCAGGTCATGGGGTCAACCCACTCGGGGCCGGCAAAACCCAGGATGCCGGAGCCCGGACCGAAGAGCAGGTCGAAGATTTCGCCGGTGTCATCAAACACGATGGCGCTGAGGCCGTCGGGCGCGGCGGGAGAGAGGTAGGGAGCGAAGTTGTTGATGTCCACGTCCACGGGCAGTACGCCGGCGTTGACATAGGTGGCCGTCGAGCTGGGGACGTCGCCCCAGACATCAAAGGCGTCCTGAACAAGCGCCACGGCGGTGGCGTGGTCCAGCGCCCCGAGGTCGCCCTGGTCCGGATTGAACGGGATGCCCACGCCGCCCGCGGGCCAGCGCAGCGGGGTGTCCGTGTCGCAGAGGCCGATCGGGCCGCCGGCGGGGGAGGAGAGCGAGAGTGCGGCCAGCAGCGCACCGGAAAGGCCGGCGCGGGCCTGAAGCCAGAAAGATGAAGGTGTTTTCATGGTGTTGTCCTCCGTGAATCACTTGGCCAGCAGCGCGCGGATCTTGGTGGCGAGTTCCCGGTACTCGACCGGCCCGGCGGCCGCGAGGCCGAGGCCGGCGTTGTTCACGCCGTTGAGCGCGAACTCCTTGTCGCCCCGGGCGCTGATGGCGAAGCAGCCCTGCGCCAGGCCGACAAAGCTCGACAGCCCGGCCTTGCTCGGCCGGGTGGTGAAGAGGAGGTACTCCCGCCCCTCCGTGAGTTCGGGCAGCTCCAGCAGCTTCTCACGGCGGGCGTTCCCGTGCTGCACCGGCGCCTTGCGGTCGGTGATCATGGTCAGGTTGATCACGGCATAGCCCGGCTTGCCCGCCAGAGACTCCTTGACCTGCACGCGGTAGGTCACGGTCGGCAGGGTGCCGCCGCCGGCCTGAACCTCGCCATGGGTCACGCCCGTGACCGTGCCGCGGACGATGCGGTCCGCCTTGGCGGTGAGGCCGTCCAGCGTCAGCTTCTGGACGTAGATGGAGGCCGGCGCCGGGAGGAGCGCCAACAGCGCGAGGGTCAGGGTCAGCAGGACCGGCCAGGTGAGAGGCCAGCTGCGCCCACGCGGCTGCGGCCGGGCGGGTGCGGGCGTTCGAGGTGTCGAGTGCATGGTTTGGCGGTGTGAGGTTAGGTGTGAGAAGTAGAAAATCCCCAAAGCACGACGTGAAAATGCAGGCGCGTGACCTTGGATGCTTTCTCCTTCTAGGCTGTGGTTTCATCAGAATTGAGGCGCCTGCCGCATGTCAAGCCTCAGCCACTGCCATCTTCGGAATGTGACTTCGCAAAGTAACTTCCAAGGAAGGCCGACCGCCCCGCCGCCGGCGCATTGAAAATTCGTTCTGGAGGCTTGACTTGAATCGCCAGCCGAAGTTATCACGCCGGTCAGTTCGGAGTCGTACGGGGAAAAACACCTCCAACACCAGCACTCGCCCATTCATGCACCCTCCGCATCGCACCACCGCTTTGGCAGCCGCCGCGCTCCTGCTCGGCGCCGCCGCCCCGGCCACCACCCTCACCTTTGACGAGCTGCCGTTCCAGCCGGTGGACGGACTCAGCTTCAGCGGCGTGACCTTCGGCTTCGAGGTCGGCGGCGCACCAAGTCCGGATGCCAGTTACAATTCCGGCGGCCCCGGGCTGCTGACCTTCGTCCAGGATCCCGTTCTCGAGGGCGATGCCGCCGGGATACTGACCCTCGATTTCGCCGTTTCCACCTGTGACCTGTCCTTTGGCCTTGCCCTCGGCACGTTCGGACCGGTCACTCCCGGAGCGGTCGTCAACCTGTACGACGGCGCCGGCATCCTGCTCGGCTCCGAAGCCGTGGACTTCGACAGCATCGTGTCCTTCAGCGAAGGCCTGTTCTCATGGGTTGGCCCCATCCCCGCGGTGCGGGCGGTCATTGATTTCGACGAGAACGCCGCCAGTCGCTTCGTCCTGGACAACCTGACCTTCCACACCGTCCCCTGCATCCCTGAGGCCGGCACTGTTTTGAGCGGGCTTGGACTGGTCGCAATGGCGGGCGTGGCCTGGCGCCGCCAGCACCGGCGCTGAACCGTTTCCACACCTCGACTCGCCGCGCCGCCCGGTGCCTTCCCGGGCGGCTTTTCTTTGTCCTTAGTCAGCGTCCCGCGGCCGGGTCTTTTCACGCCCGGGTCATGATTCATGCCGCGTGGCTTTTTCCGGACCGGCACTGACTTTGATCCCCCCGCGCAGCTCCAGGACACGGCCAGCTCAATCATCCGCGTCCGAGGGAGAATTCTCCCGCAATGGCAGTTCACGCCGCATTGAGGGGATTGCCTGTGCGAATGCGCGTCCAAGCCGGGGCTGAACCTTCATTCCGCGAACGGCGCGATGCTTGCCGTGACGAGGAGTTGACCGTTTCCTGCCCGTGCCATGCCGCCCGGCGCACCCGCCATCACCACGCTGCTCTTCCTGCTCGCTGCGGGACCGCTGGCCGGAGCGGCGGCCTTGCCAACGGCAGGCCTGGCAGTCGCGTATCCCGGCGATGCCGGCCTGGAGCGCGATCCCCGGGTGATCTTCGTGGAGGACTTCGAGTCGCCGACGACCGACGTGCTGGCGGCACGCTGGGAGACGGCCGGTGACACACCGGGAATGACGTTTTCCGCGGACACGCCATCAGGGAGCGCGGGCCGGCAGTCCCTGGTGATGGAGCGGCTCGACGGCCCGGGGCCGTCGCTGTACCGCCGGCTGCGCAACGCGGCGGGCGGCTTCGGTGCCGACCGTGTGTTCGCGCGGTACTACGTGAAGTTCGACCCGGACTGCGGGGAGATTCACCACTTCGGCACCTGCCTCGGCGGCAACCATCCCGCCACGCCCTGGCCGTCGGTGAAGGCCGGCCAGCCGACGGACG
>JBJXFY010000129.1:0-13743 GCA_046155815.1 Limisphaerales bacterium
TAACTGAAGCTCTTTTCTCTTTGCTTCAAGGCGAAGAAGTTTTCTTTCGGTCATGCCGCGCACGATGTTCGTATAAACGTTCTGCGAATGTTGTACCGAATTGGCGACACTCTTTATGAGTCGTTCAACTCCGAATGCGACGGTAAGAACCAAGGCAATTTCCAACCAGCCAGGAGATGCGTACTGGATTGAGGCAACTTGAGGTCTGTTCTTCTTTGGCGTAACGCACTTCAAACCTTCATAAAAATTTACTGCGCTATATCCGCCTCGCCATGGAAATGCTCGGTAAAGGCTACGGATGCGTTCCAAATCTTTATCACTGCGGTTGGATGTTAATGAATGGACAATGAAATAAACCTGTTCGTAAGTTCGTGGAAAATGGTAGAAGTCTTCGAGAGACCATTCCCCCTCAATGCGGATGGTGTACGTAGTAGATTCAAAAGGCATGGGGCATCAATTACAAATTCAAAATTAACAGCTAAGGCTCAAATCACCAAACTAACAGAACTTCAGTTTTTGAAGCAACGAAGCTAGCCGATCCCCCACGGCCCCCTCCGGCTCACGTCCAGCCACATCGGGTTCCCGGTGCCGCCGGCGAACGTGTTCTCCTTCGGATCCCAGCGCATGGGCTGGCCGTGCCAGTAGGCGAGGTTCACCAGGTGGCACACGGTCACGCTGCGCGCCCCGATCTCGACGTCGCAGATGGGCCGCCGCCGCCGCCGGACGCAGTCAAGCCAGTCGCCCTTGTGGTCGGTGGAGACATGGAGCTTCTCCTTGAGCGTGCCGGGCACGTAGCTCGCGAGGTCGGCGCGGTCGGGCTCGAACTTGCCGCGGTTCACGAAGATCCGGCCGTCGCTGCCGATGAAGGTGACGCCGTTGCCCTCGACGTGGCGGACGAGCGCGCCGTTGGGATAGATCAGGGTCACGCCGCTCTGCGCGCCGGGCTTGTCCGCGGGAATGACCTCCACCGGGCCGCTCTCGTCCATGCCGAGGCCCCACTGGCAGATGTCGAAGTGGTGCGCGCCCCAGTCGGTGACCATGCCACCGCCGTACTCGCGGTAGCGGCGCCAGTTGGGGAAATGCCGGTGGACGCCGCGGGGGCTGAGCTCGGAGTGGTAGGCGCGGAAGGGCGCGGGGCCGAGCCAGAGGTTCCAGTCGAGGCCGGGTTCCGGCTCCTCGGCGGGCAGGTCGCACCACACGCCCGGCCCGCCGATGGCCACGTGGACCTCCTGGATACGGCCGATGGCGCCGTTGCGGACGAGCTCGCAGGCCTTGAGGAACTCGGGCGAGGAGCGCTGCTGGCTGCCGGTCTGGAAGACGCGGCTGTTCCGCCGCACGGCGCGCACGAGAGCGCGCGCCTCGGCGATGCTCTGGGTGAGCGGCTTCTCGCAGTAGATGTCCTTCTTCGCCTCCGCCGCGGCCACGCCGATCACGGCGTGCCAGTGGTCCGGCGTGGCGATCACCACGGCGTCCACGTCCGGCCGGGCGAGCACATCGCGGAAGTCGGTGAAGGCGAGGCAGCGTGCGCCGCCGGCACCGGTCTTCTTGGCGTAGAAGTCCTCGACGATCTTCCGGCCGTTGTCGCGGCGGGTGCGGTCGCAGTCGCAGACGGCCACGACCTGGACGTCGTCGCGGTTGAGGAAGCCGTTCATCAGCCCGCGGCCCTGGGTGCCGAGGCCGATGAAGCCGAGGGTGATCTTGTCCGCGGGGGACTCCGCCCAGACATGCCCCGGCAGCACGAGCGGCGCGGCGGCGAGGGTGGCGACGGAACGGAGGAAGCCGCGGCGGGAGGAATTCAGGGCGGGCATGGAGGAAGGAAAGCGGGGGCGGGGGAAAAATCCAAGAGCCAAGCTGCCCGCCCCCAAAAAGCTCCAAGTCCCAGCACAGGCCGCGGCGGGTGAGGGCGGCATCCCGCTGCCGGGGAAGGAACACCGGGCAGGATGCCCGGCCAACCCGCCCGCAGGATGCCTGCGCTACGGCTGCTTCAACTCCGCGCCGATGAGTTTGGCGACCTCGGGGAGGCGGGCTTCAGGCAGGACCAGGTAGGCGGTGCGGCGGGATTCGACCCAGGCCTTCTCCAGATCGGCGCGGCGATAGACGCGACGGACGGGCTGGCCTTCGGCGAGCTTCGCCCACGGGTCGTTGATGACGGGATCACCCCCCGGCGTGAAGCCGGCGATGACGACCAGATGGCCGTCGTCGTCCTCGCGGGC
Source organism: Limisphaerales bacterium (assembly GCA_046155815.1). Classification (GTDB taxonomy): domain Bacteria; phylum Verrucomicrobiota; class Verrucomicrobiia; order Limisphaerales; family CAIMTB01; genus JBJXFY01. The sequence goes on from JBJXFY010000129.1 coordinate 2,214, forward strand.
GCCACCCTTGAGGATCCCGTAGCTGACCGAGACGGCGGGGGGCAGGCCGGCGGCGGTGAGCATCTCGAGGTCCCGCAGGTCACGGAGGCGGGTGACAAAGGCGGCGAGGCCGGGCTGCGCGCCGGCCAGGGCGGCGTTGAAGGACCAGTTGCCGGTGCCGGGCCAGGCGGGATCGTGGACGCCGCGGGCGACGACGGGCACGTCGAGGTCGAGCGCGGGCCGCCCCAGCTCCCGGGCCCACCAGGCGAGGAGCATCGAGATGCTGGTGGGGCTGCACCAAGCGCGGCCTTCCGGGTAGGAGACCTGGGAACGCTGGGGCACGTCGTTGGTGCGGCCCCACGCCTCCTTGAGCGGGGCCCGGCCGCCGGATTCCGGCTCGGCGGAGAGCGACACGGCGACGCGACGCAGGCGCTCCGGGTGGCGGGCCAGCTCGCCGAGGAGCGTGAAGCGGACCTCGCCGGTATGCGCCGGGATGGCGAGGGCGAGGATGTCAGTGCGGACCTCGGCGTGATCGTCGGCGGGGAGCTTCACGCTGGCGCGGCGCGCGGTGTCATCGAGGCTCCAGGTGCCGAGCGGATACCAGCGGGTGGCGTGGTCGGAATAGACGGCCCGAACCTCGGCGCGGAGGGCGGCGCCGGCGGCGGGCTGGACGTTCCACGAGAGGACGACCTCGTCCCACGCGATGGCGGTGGTGAAGGGGCCGAGCTGGAGGACGGTGTCGGCCCCGTCCATCCGCACGGGCGGAAGGTTGGTCCAGAGGAGCGTGGCGAGGTACGGGCCTACCGGGGCGGTGGGGGGAGGAGTCCGCGCGCTGCGCGCGGGCCGGCCGGCGCCAGGAGCGGTCCTGGCCGCGTCGGCCGCCAGAGAGGCGACGGGCAGCAGGCTGGCGGCGACGAGCAGGATGACGGCGCGGTGCATGAAAAGCCGGCCGTGGTGAACGGCCGGCGGAAGGATGCGGCGGGCGGGCGGCGGCGCAAAGGCCGCGTCACTGGAAGGCGGCCTCGAGCTTGGGCGCGTCGCCGCGGGCGAGGGCCGCGAGGTCGTCGCCCGTGGCGATGAGCGTCATGACGGTGGTGCCGGGGGCGGGCGGGGCCGCGTCGTCGGAACCGCCCTCGACCGCGGCGGCGGGGCCGGTGACGACGAGGGTGACCTTTTCCGACGGGCCGAGGCCGCGGATGTTGCGGGCGTGCTTGAGAGCGGCGGTGAGGCGCCGGCGAAGCTCGCCGACGCGGAGTTCGTCATACGGCGGGCGGCCGGGGCCGCCGAGCATCCAGACCTCGCGCCGGGGGCCGCCGCGCAGTTCGCGGCGCGCCTCCTCCCAGACGCGGTCGGTGTCGGAGGGGGCCTTGCCGGTGGCCGGCTTGTCCGGCGGGCCGACGAGCGGAACGCGCGCCTCGAGGAAGAACACCGGGCCCGAGCCGGGCAGGTAGAGGGCCTGGGGGCCGGCCCAGCCGCCACCCATGAACCACTCCACGCGGTGCGGTTCGCCGTCGCCGCCGGGCAGCGCGCCGGCCAGGATGCGGTGCATCACGGCGAGGTCTTCGCGCAGCTCGGCGGCGCGGCGCGGCTCCAGGCCGCGCGCCGGCACAACGAGGATGCGGGGCTGGCCGCCCGCCTCGAAGCGGAAGTTGCCGGCAAAATCCCGGCCCAGGCGGACGGCATGCTCGACCGCGACCTGGGCCTCGCGCATGGCGTCGCCGGCCTCGCGGCGGATTTCCTCGAGGGCCAGTTCGCGGTCGGGGAGATCGGGAGCGTCGGGGGGTTCGGGCGGCGGGTTCTGCGCGCGGGCCGCGTGCAGGAGAAGGCAGCCGGCCAGCAGGCCGGCCAAGCAGGGACGGAGCGGAGGGTTCATGGTCATTCCTTGATGAGGGTGGAGGCGGGTGAGGGGTTGACGGACGGGCCGTCGGGCAGGCGACCGGCCAGCCGGCGGACCTCGTCTTCGGTCTGGGCAAAGACGGTTCCGGTCTTCACGGCGAGGGCGAGGACGCCGTCGCGGAGCTCGGAGGTGTCGGCCGCGCGGCGGTCGTCCACCCGCTGAAGGGCCTGGAGCCATTCGGCGCGGTCCTCGGCGCGCACGGCCTGGAACTGGCGGAGAAACTCGTCGAAGAGCGCGCGCTGGTCGCGGCGCGAGGCGGCGACGGTGGTCTCGGCGAGCTGCCGCAGCTCGGCCTCCCGGGCCTGCCGCAGCTCACCCCGCAGGCCGGCGAGGCGGGCGTCCAGTTCGGCCTGGGAAGACCCGGTGCGCCGGCCCAGCAGGAAGCCGGTGGAGAGCACCAGGCTGGCGGCCAGCGCCCAGCGGGCGGCCGTGAACCATGTCCGCCGCCGCCAGCGCCGCGCCGGCACGGCGTAGGCGTCGAGGTCGGCCATCGTGGCGCGGAGCCGCTGGACGGCGGCGGCGCATTCGGGGCAGACGGCGAGGTGGGCCTCGAGGTCGCGGCGCTCCGGTTCGGCGGATTCGCCGTAGAGATGGGCAAGCCACTGGCCGGAATCGGGATGCTTCATAGGACGACGGGTTCGCGGTGGCCGGGTGTGGACGGGGCCGACGGCGCGAGCGGACGCAGCCAGCGGCCGAGGCGGTCGAGGGACTCGGCCATGCGGGACTTCACCGTGCCCTCGGGAATGCCGAGCACGGCGGCGATCTCGGCAAACTTCAGCCCCTCGTAATGGCGGAGGATGACGACGGTGCGGTGGGCCTCGGGCAGGCGCTGGAGGGCGCGGCGGACGACCTCGGCACGCTCGCCGGCCTCGGCCGCAGCGGCCGGTGACGGCGGGTCAGCGGGATCGGGCAGGACTTCCAGGCCGTCCTCGCCGGCAAATGCGTCGAGGGAGCATTCGCCGCGGCGGGTGCGGCGGCGGAGCTCGTCGTGGCAGAGGTTGAGGGCGATGCGCCAGAGCCAGGTGGAGAAACGGCCGCCGGTCTCGAAGTCACGGCGGCGCGCGAAGGCGCGGGCGAAGGCTTCCTGGGCCAGATCCTCGCCGCGGTGGGCGTCGCCGGACATGCGGGTACAAAGGCGGCGGACGGGTTCCTCCCAGCGGGCGACGAGGGCGGCGAAGGCCTCGGCGTCGTCGCGGGTCTGGACGCGCCACATGGCTTGTTCGTCCGTGACGCCGAGCAGTCGTTGCCAGAGGGAGGCCATCGTCAGGAGGCAGCCGAGGCGGCCTCCGCGGGTGATACGTCCGGGGCGGGGAAAAAGTTCGGACTTTTTTCAGCCGCCGAACGGCACCGGCCTTGGAGGGAGGCGGGGGACGGATTAGCCTCGCGGACAATGCATGCCCCCGGAGACCTCTTTGACCTGACGCAAACGGAGCACGCAGCACTGTTTGACGGCTGCGAGCACGCGTGGGATGCGCTGAAGCGGCTGAAGGACTACCTCGCCCTCCGGCTGCGGCCCGGCCTGTACAACCGCTGCGTCGGCACGGCGTGGATCGGCGAGGCGGTGTTCATCGGCGAAGGCACGGTGGTCGAGGACGGCGTGATGATCAAAGGCCCGGCGATCATCGGCCGGAACTGCGAGATCCGGCACAACGCCTACCTCCGCGAGCACGTCCTCATCGGCGATGACTGCGTGGTGGGGAACTCGTGCGAGCTGAAGCATAGCATGCTGCTGAACGGCGCGGACGTGCCTCACTTCAACTACGTCGGCGACTCGATCCTCGGGCACGGCGCGCACCTCGGGGCGGGCGTGAAGATTTCCAACCTCAAGATGACGCCGGGGAACGTGTGCGTGGAGAAGGACGGCGTGCCCTTCGACACCGGGCTGCGGAAGTTCGGCGCGCTGGTGGGCGACGGCGCCCAGGTCGGCTGCAACGCGGTGCTGAATCCCGGCTCGGTCCTCGGCCGCGGCGCCATCGTGTACCCGAACGTCTCGTGGCGCGGCCTGCTGCCGGCAAACATGATCGCCAAGAGCAATGGCGAGCTGGAAGTCGCCGTGCTCCGGCCAAGGGGCAGCGGGTAGACGGCCGGAGCCCGACAACGGGCGGCGAAGAGCCGGCTGGGGAAATGGATTTGACATTTGGCCATTTGGCAGATATTTGGATGCCATATGGCAGAAGGCTTCATTGGAGAATTCACCGGCGAATCATCCAGGTCTGAGTTCGCCCTGCGGGAGGTGTATCCCCGTCTCGAAGCAGGCGGCGCGGCGGCGGTGGTTTCGCCGTTGGTGAGCTACGCCCGGCGCGGCCTGCCCGCACGGTCGTTTGCACGGCTCTGCGAGCTGCTGGAGGTGCCGCGTGAGCAGCTGGCCCGCGTAGTCCAGATGCCCCTCCGGACGCTGGCCCGGCGCACCCTGCTCAAGCCCGACGAGTCCGAGCGCATCCTGCGCATCGGCCGGCTGTATGACCGGGCCTGCGAGGTGCTGGGTTCGCCCGAGGCCGCACGGCGCTGGCTGGCCCGGCCGTCCCGGGCGCTGGGCGGTGCCGCGCCACTCGACCATGCGGACACTGAGCCCGGCGCGCGCGAGGTGGAGGATGTGCTCGGCCGCATCGAGCACGGCGTATTCTCCTGATGCCGCAGGTTTTCCGGCTTGTGCGCGAACGGCACGCGGACCACGCCTACGACGGCGAAGGCGCGCGCCTGTACGGCGGCCGATGGAACCCGCGCGGGCAAGGGATGGTATACACTGCCGGCTCGCGGGCGCTCGCCGTGCTGGAGCTGCTGGTCAATGCAAGTTGGGAAGACCTCCTGACAGCCCGCCTGGTCATCGTACCGGCCACCGTTCCCAAGGAGCTGGTAAAGGCCGTCGAGGACCGGGCGCCGCTGCCTGGGGACTGGTTCCGCCACCCGGCACCGCCGGCCGTGGCGAAGCTGGGCGCGGCGTGGCTCGCGGGGCTTGGTTCAGCAGCCCTCTCCGTGCCCAGCGCCGTGGTGCCGGCGGAGCGCAACTACCTGCTCAACCCACGCCACGGGCGCTTCGCCGAGGTGGAGGTGGGCGCGGTGGAGCCGTTCCCGCTCGACCTGCGGCTGCGGCCGCCCCCGCCATGATCAGCCTCGCGGACCTTCCGGGCGCAGACGCCGGCCTGGTGCGGGAGGTGGAGGATCTCTTCTCACCCGCCGGCCTGCTGTCCCGCGCACGCAACTTCGAGTACCGCCCCCAGCAGCAGGCGATGGCCGTTGCCGTGGCCCGCGCCCTGGAGTCCGGCGGCCATCTCTGCGTCGAGGCCGGCACCGGCGTGGGCAAGAGCCTCGCGTACCTTGTGCCGGCGATCCTGCACGCCGTGCGCCGAAAGAAGAAGGCCGTCATCTCGACCCACACCATCAACCTGCAGGAGCAGCTCACGGACAAGGACCTGCCGATGCTGGCGGCCGTGCTGCCGGAACGTTTCGAGCACCAGATGCTCAAGGGTCGCGCCAACTACCTCTGCACCCGCCGGCTGCGAAAGGCGCTCACCCAGGCCGACAGCCTTTTCACCTCGCCGGAAACGGAGGAGCTGCGGCGCATCGCCACCTGGGCGAAGGAAACCCAGGACGGGACCCTGAGCGACTTCGACCTCGAGCCGGATTCCAAGGTTTGGTCGCACGTCTGTTCGGAGCGCGGACTGTGTTCACCCAAGCTCTGCGGCTTCCCCAGCGAGTTCGCGAAGGAGCAGGGGGTCTGCTTCTTCCAGCGTGCGCGCCACCGCATCCTTTCCGCCGACGTGCTGGTGCTGAACCACACGCTGTTCTTCACCCTCCTCGGCGGCGTGGACGAGGAGCAGGAAGGCGGGATCCTCTTCAAGAACGACTTCATCGTGTTCGACGAGGCGCACACGGTCGAGCAGGTGGCCTCGCGTCACATCGGCCTGAGCGTGTCGAGCGGACAGTTCCGCTTCGCGCTGCAGCGGCTGTGGAACCCGCGCAGCGAGAAGGGCCTCCTCGCCGTCCTGCGGCAAGGCGGCGCGGTGAACCTGGTGGCCGAGGCGCTGCAGGCGGGCGACCGTTTCTTCGAGGCTGTCGAGGCCGCGTGTGAGACCGTGTGGCGCGAGGCGCCCCGGCGCGGTGGCGGTGAGGAAGCCACGGCCGCCCGGGGCCGGGCGTGGAGCGAGGTGCGCATCCGCCGGCCCGAGCTGGTGCATGACGGCGTGACGCTGCCGCTCCAGCGGCTGCGGCAGGCGCTCGCCGACATGGTGAAGACGAGCGAGGACTCGGAGACGGGCCAGGAGCTGCTCGACTGCAACCGCCGCCTAGGCGAGGTGCGCGAGGCGGTGGCGGAGTTCCTTGGGCAGTCACTCGAGGATCACGTCTACTGGGTGGAACGCTCCGGCCGCGGCCAGCGCCAGCTTACCCTGAGCGCGGCGCCGGTGGATGTCTCCTCCTACCTCCGCCGGCGGCTGTTTCAATCGGACACCAGCGTCATCATGACGAGCGCCACGCTCGGCACCACCGCGGCGCGGGAGACTGACCCCGGCGGCACCCGCCGCGCGCCGGTGGCCGGCCTGCGGGCGCCTCGCGCGGGGCTGGGCTACTTCGTGCGCCGCGTCGGGGCGGACGCGGCGGAGGCGCTGCAGCTCGGTTCGCCGTTCGACTTCGCCCGGCAGATGCAGGTCAAGTTGGTGAACAAGATGCCCGACCCGCGCGACCCCGGCTACGCCGCAGCGCTGGAAGACTGGATCCGCCATTTCGTGCGGCTCACCCATGGCAAGGCCTTCGTGCTCTTCACCAACACGCGGCTGATGCAGGCCACCGCCGAGCGGCTGAAGACGTTCTTCGACGAGCTGGGCGTGGCCTGCTTCGTCCAGGGCACCGGCACTCCCCGCACCGTGATGCTGGAGAAGTTCAAGCAGGACGTGGACTCCGTGCTTTTCGGCACCGACAGCTTCTGGCAGGGCGTGGACGTGCCAGGCGCGGCGCTGAGCAACGTCATCCTTACCCGGCTGCCCTTCGCCGTGCCGGACCACCCGCTGATCGAGGCGCGGATCGAGGCCATCGAGGCCCGCGGTGGCAACGCCTTCAGTGAGTTCAGCCTGCCCGAGGCCGTGCTGAAGTTCCGCCAGGGCGTCGGCCGCCTGATCCGCACCAAGACCGACACCGGCATCATTGCCGTCCTCGACAATCGCGTGCTCACCAAACGCTACGGCCAGGCCTTCCTCGACGCGCTGCCAAAGTGCCCGGTGGAGATCGTGTGACCGCGGCGGCACGCCTCCGGCATCCAGCCTTTGCCGCGGCGTCACTCCGCCGCCGCAGGAACGCCACTTGGGCCGGGTCATGATTTGTTCGCATGAACTCCGCCGCCGGTTCCCCCTCTGCCCGCCCGTCCCGCGCCACGACGCCGCCCCTCATCGTCACCCGCCGGAAGTTCCTCGCCACGGCGTCGCGCGGCGTGGCGGCCGGCGCGCTCGCGTCAGGACTGGGCTTCCCTTCCATCGCCCGCGCGGCGGGGCCGCATCAGGTCTTCCAGCATGGCGTGGCGTCCGGGGACCCCGTGCCGGCGGGAGTGACGCTCTGGACCCGCGTGACGCCGACCCCGGAAGCCCTCCCCGGCTCGGGCCTCGGGCCGGAAGTGGTCGTCCGCTGGGAGGTTTCGCGGACGCCGAACTTCCACGCGGTTGTCGCCCGCGGACTCGTGCCCACCAATGCCGGCCGTGACCACACCGTGAAGGTCAACGTCGGCGGCCTGTTCCCGCCGGGGGCGTCCTTCTACTACCGCTTTACGCTCGGGCGGAACAATCACTCTCCCGTCGGCCGCACCCGGACCGCGCCGCGGTATGGCGCGCCCCTGAACTCACTCCGCTTCGGCCTGGTTTCCTGCTCCAACTACCAGGCCGGTTTCTTCTCCGCCTACCGCTTCCTCGCGGAACGCAGCGACCTCGACTTCATCCTGCATGTCGGCGACTACATCTATGAGTATCCCGCCGGAGTCTATGCGGACCCGCGGGTGCTTCCGCTGCGCGCGCACGACGCGCCCGGCGAGATGGTTTCGCTCGCGGAGTACCGCCGCCGCCACGCCCAGTACAAGGCGGACCCGGACCTGCAGGCCGTCCACGCCGCGCATCCCTTCATCTGCACCTGGGATGACCACGAGCTCACCAACGACGCCTGGAGCGGGGGCGCGGAGAACCATCAGCCGGACAACGAAGGCCGCTTCATCACGCGCCAGGCGGCGGCCTACCAGGCCTACTTCGAGTGGATGCCCATCCGTCTGCCCGATCCGGCCGGCGAGCCCGCGCGCATCTACCGCCAGTTCCAGTTCGGCACCTTGGCCGACCTCAGCATGCTCGACCTCCGACAGTACCGCGACGCCCAGCCCGCCAACGGGCTGGACCCGGCCAAGGACGAGGCGGAACGCGTCATCATGGGCCGCGAGCAGCTCGACTGGCTGAAGGAGGAACTCGGCGCCAGCCCCACGCTCTGGAAGCTCGTCGGCAATTCCGTGATGGTCACGCCGGTGGATTTCCGCTCGCCGCTGCCGCCCCAGCTCGCGGGCGCCGCGCAGGCGCTTGGACTGATGATGGGCGTGCCCTTCAACGTGGACTCCTGGGACGGCTACACCGACGACCGCCGCGAGCTGCTTGAGTTCCTGACCACCGAAGGCGTCGACAATGTCGCGTTTCTCACCGGCGACATTCATTCCTCGTGGGCCTGCGACGTGCCGCCGGACTTCGGCGCGCCCTCGACGGCCGTGGAGTTTGTCAGCACCTCGATCACGTCGGACAACCTGAACGAAATCCTCGGGCAGGCGCCACGGAATCAGACTTCGCAGCTCGTCGAAACCATCTTCAAGGTCGCCAACCCGCACGTGAAGCTCCTCGAATTCGACTCGCACGGCTACTCGGTCGTGGACGTGACCCGGGAGCGCATCCAGGTGGACTGGTTCTACATCTCCGACCGCGCGGACGCCGCGGCCACGCAGGCCTTCGCGGCCGCGTACCGATGTGTCGCCGGACAGAACCGGGTCACACCCGCCGCCGGGCCCGTCGTGCCCTGAGCCGCCCGGACCGCCACTTCAGCACCGCCGCCTGCGTTCCCCCGGCGGCCTGCGGCCGGCAGCCAGCCGCGGGGCCTGCGAACCGTTCTCAGGGGTCGGCCCCGGCGCCGCCCGTTGGCGGTCCCCCCGCCCATTGCCCCGCCCGGCCGCCCGCCGTAACCATCCCGCATGGTTCTCGCCGCCGAACCCGCCGCCCGGCCCGCCCGCGCCGAGGATCTCGTCGCCGGCATCCGCCGCCTCAGGCGCGAGCTCAACGCCGTGATCCTCGCGCACAACTACCAGGTGCCCGAGATCCAGGACGTGGCCGACTTCGTGGGCGATTCCCTCGGGCTCGCGCAGCAGGCCGCCAAGACCAGCGCCGACGTCATCGTCTTCTGCGGCGTCCATTTCATGGCGGAGACGGCCAAGATCCTGAACCCGCATAAGCTCGTCCTCCTGCCCGACAAGGACGCCGGCTGTTCGCTCGAGGAGAGCTGCCCCGCCGACAAGCTTGCCGCCTTCCAGGCCACCAACCCGGACTTCCACACCATCGCCTACATCAACTGCTCCGCCGCGGTGAAGGCGCTCAGCGACGTCATCTGCACCAGCGGCAACGCCGTCCGCATCGTCCAGGCCGCGCCGCAGGACCGCGACCTGCTCTTCGTGCCCGACGAGAACCTCGGCTCGTGGGTCATGGAGCAGACCGGGCGGCCCATGACGCTCTGGCGGGGCAACTGCTACGTCCACGTCGAGTGGACCGTGAAGGCCATCGAGGGCATCCGGGCGGAGTTCCCCGGCGCGCCGCTGGTGGCGCACCCCGAATGCACCCGCGCCGTGCGGATGCTGGCGGACGAGGTCTGCTCCACCGAGAAGATGGTCGCCTGGTGCCGCGCCTCGGCCGCGCCGGCCATCATCATCGCCACCGAGGCCGGGATGCTGCACCGGCTGAAGCGGGAGTGCCCGGACAAGACGTTCATCCCCGCGCCCACCGAGAACTGCCGCTGCAACGAGTGCCGCTTCATGAAGATGAACACGCTGGAAAAGCTGTACGACTGCATGGCCCGCCGCTCGCCCAGCGTGGAGCTGGAGCCGGCCATCCTCGAACGCGCCCGCCGGCCCATCGAGCGGATGCTCGAGATCAGCGCGCGGCCGATTGAGAACGCGGGATGAACCGCCTGGCGACAGTCAGCCGCCGCCTGCTGCCAGTGCTGCTGGCCGCCGCCGCACTGGCCGCCACCGCGGGCGAGCCGCCCGTGCTTCCCGGCCCCCGCACTGATGGCGCATGGGACCGGCTGGCCAATTGCCGGCTGTTGCCTGACCGTCATTTCGACGGCGACAGCTTCTACGTCGAGCATGATGGCCGGCAGTTTCTCTTCCGGCTTTACTTCGCCGACGCGTGTGAAACCGATGCGCGCTACTCCGACCGCATCGGAGACCAGGCGGCCTACTTCAGCATCGGCACCAACGACGTGCTGCGCCTTGGGGAGCTGGCGCGCGACTTCACCGGACGGCGTCTGGACAAGCCCTTCACAGTCATCACCCGGTGGCAGAACGCCCGTGGACAGGGTTCGCTGCCGCGAGCCTACGCCATTGTACTGAGTGGAGGGGAGAACCTCTCACGCCTGCTGGTCGAGGCCGGCCTGGCCCGCATCCAGCAGCCTTACGCCAACTGGCCGGACAGCCCGCGCTCCGCCCGCTTTCTCGCCGAACTCAAGGCCGTGGAACTCGAGGCAAAGGTCGCCGGCCGGGGCGCGTGGAACACCAACCGCTTCGCTCGCGTTGCGCACTTGTCCGCCCCTGCTCCAGCAAGGGATCCTGCCTCACGGCTGCTAGTGGACCTCAATGAGGCCACACCAACCGAGCTCGATGCCCTTCCGGGCATCGGCCCGAAACTGGCCGAGCGCATCATCGCCGGTAGGCCGTACACCAGCGTGGACGAGTTGGAGAAGGTGCGGGGGATCGGAACCAACCTTCTCGAACGGTTGCGGCCAGCCATCACAGTGACTCCGGAAGCTTCCCGGCCGGTGGACTGACCCGGAGTGCCCATGTCCACCCACCTCGCCGAAGTCGCTTGGTCCCGCGGTGACCAGCCGTTCACGGACCAGCGGTACAGCCGCGGCCACCGGTGGCGGTTTGACGGCGGGGCGGAGGTGGCGGCGTCCTCGTCGCCGCACGTCGTGCCCGTGCCGCTGTCGGATCCCGCGGCGGTGGACCCGGAGGAGGCCTTCGTCGCGAGCCTCGCGAGCTGCCACCTGCTCTGGTTCCTCGCCCTCGCCGCGCAGGCCGGCTTCCGCGTGGACGCCTACGCGGACCGCGCCGAAGGCGTCCTCGGCCCCGACGCCGCCGGGCGGCTCGCCATGCTGCGCGTCACCCTCCGGCCCGAGGTCACCTTTTCCGGCGCGCAGCTCCCCACGGAGGCGGAGCACGCCGCCCTGCACCACGCCGCCCACGACCGCTGCTTCATCGCGAACTCGGTGAAGACCGAGGTTGCCTGCGAGCCGGTGATGAAGCGGGCATGACGGGCCGGACGCAGGCTTTCCAGCCTGCCGGCATTTTTTGGAACACGCCGGCCTTGCAACGCGCCGGCGCTTTCGCGGTCACAAGCGCGCGTATTCGGAGGGGCGAGTTACCACGAGCCCCGGCGGCCGCGG
>JBJXFY010000137.1:0-3303 GCA_046155815.1 Limisphaerales bacterium
ATGACCACCGAGGAGCAGATCGCGTCGTTCCGCCGTAATTGGGACGCCCTCCGAGCGGAGATCGGCAAGGTGATGGTCGGCCACGCCGACATCGTGGACGGCACGCTCACCGCGCTGCTCGGCGGCGGCCACGTCCTGCTCGAGGGCGTGCCCGGCCTCGGCAAGACGCTGCTCGTCCGCACGCTGGGCGAGGTGCTGGACCTCTCCTTCAGCCGCATCCAGTTCACGCCCGACCTCATGCCGGCGGACATCCTTGGCACCAACCTCGTCATGGACGGCCCGGACGGACGGCGGGGTTTCGAGTTCCAGCGCGGGCCGATCTTCGCGCACCTCGTGCTGGCGGATGAGATCAACCGCGCCACGCCCAAGACGCAGTCCGCGATGCTCGAGGCCATGCAGGAGAAGCAGGTCACGGCCGGCGGCGAGGTGCGGCGGCTGGCCGAGCCGTTCTTCGTGCTCGCGACGCAGAACCCGATTGACCAGGAGGGCACCTACCCGCTGCCCGAGGCGCAGCTCGACCGCTTCTTCTTCAAGCTCGTCGTTGGCTACCCCTCCGCCGCCGACCTCACCGAGGTGCTGAACCGCACCACCGAGGGCCACCGCGCGCAGCCCGGCAAGGTGCTGGACGGCGCGACGCTGATGGACCTCCAGCAGCTCGTGCGCGAGGTGCCCGTGGCGACGCACGTGAAGGACTACGCCGTGCGCCTCGTGATGGCGACGCATCCCAAGACGGAGACGGCCGCCGCGATCTCCAGCCAGTTCCTGCGCTTCGGCAGCAGCCCGCGCGGCGCGCAGACGCTCGTGCTCGGCGCGAAGGTCCGCGCCCTCACGCAGGGCCGCTTCAACGTCAGCTTCGACGACGTGCGGCAGGTCGCGAAGCCCGCCCTGCGCCACCGGCTGATCCTCAACTTCGAGGCCGAGGCCGAGGGCGTGACCACGGACCTCGTGCTCGATGAAATCCTGAAGGCGGTGCCGAAGGATCCGCTGGCCGTGGCGGCGTGATCGTGGCGGCGACGCCGACGTGGGCTCTGCCGCGACGCGCTCGGCGGGTCAAGGCCCCCGGGTCTTCATTCGAAGCCTCAGGCGTCATTTAGCCTGTGGCGTCTGAAATCGAAGACGGCCGCCACGAGAGCGCTGCCGAGGCTGGTGAGGATGAAGACTGCCCAATCAGCCCGCGGCAGGAACCCAAACCAGGAGTCTATCGAAACACCTCCGACCATGATCCCGACCAGGCAGCCGCTGATCACTCCGTATTGGGTGGCAGGGAAGCTCCAGTCACCGCGCCCCCAGCGCAGCAGCTTGGGGAAATGCTCCTGCAGCCACCCGAAACGCCAGATGGCCAGGATCAGCACGCTTGCCGACAATGCGAGCAGCGCCAGCCCGGCGATCAAAGCGTGCTCAGGCGAGAGTGCCTGCCGTGCAAACATGCGTGTCGGCGATGGCTGTATGGCCGCCCAACATCTGCGGAGCGTGGTTCAAGGCCATGTTTCCCCGGGCAGCTTCCCCAGAACAAACGCGCACAGGGCGTCCGCCTGCTCCACGGCCGCGGCAATTTCGGCCACGCTAGGAAAGAGGATCGCGGAGGTGCCGGGGTAGCGATAGGCGGAGGCATACGGGTTCAGCAGCTCGGCGTGGGCGGTGAAGGCACCAAACTCCGCGTCCAGCTCAACGGCCAGCTCCAGCAGCCGCTCCAGGTCATGAGTCCGCTCCAATGGGCGGTCACGATAGGCAAGGAAGGCCTTCAACGCCTTCTCCGCGGCCTGCTGGCAATGGTAGCTGGCGGTGTCCGTGGCCGGTTCCGTCAGCGCCAGGAGCGCCCGCGCGGAACGCAGGTCGCTGCCGGACTTGATGAGCCAGGACCGTACCCAGGCGCGCTTCGTTTCATCCATAGAGCCGGCGGCCGCGATGAAACACGAGGTGGTCCAGCGTGGAGGGCAGCGCCCGAAGCTGTTCGAACTCACCCCGGGTCTTGACCACCACGTCCTTGGCAAAACCCAGCCCCCGCAGGCACCGGTGCGCCCGGCGCATCCGCTCCACGGGCGTTTCACCGCTCTCCGGCACCACGACGAAGAAGTCCACGTCGCTGCTGTCGTCCGGGCTGCCCCAAGCGTGGGAGCCGAACAGCCACACGTCCTCGGCCGCAAGCTCGTCCACCAGACGCCGAGTGGCCTCATCCAGGAGGCTTTGGCTGGGTGACTTCACACCGGAAGGCTAGCGCAGCCCTGCTAGGCCGGGAAGCGCGCTTCATCCGCGCCCGCGTCGGCGGGTTGTTCCCCGTCGCTCCTTCCGCCAGCCTCGCCCCGTGCGTTCCGTCCTCATCCTCGGCGGCGGCGTGATCGGGCTGGCGTGCGCGTGGCACGCGGCGCGGCGCGGGCGGCGCGTCACCGTCGTCGAGCGCCTGCCCGCCGCGCGCGACGGCTGCTCCTTCGGCAACGCGGGCATGATCGTGCCCAGCCACTTCGTGCCGCTCGCCGCGCCCGGCATGGTCGCGCTCGGGTTGAAATGGATGTGGAACCCGGAATCGCCCTTCTACATCAAGCCGCGCCTCGACACGGAGCTGTTCGGCTGGGGCTGGAAATTCTGGCGCGCGAGCACCGCCGCCCAGGTCGCCCGCGCCGCGCCCCTGCTGCGCGACCTCAGCCTGGCGAGCCGCGCGGAGTACGAGGCGATGGCGGAGGAGTTCGGCAACGACTTCGGCCTCACGCGCCGCGGCCTGCTCATGCTCTGCCGCACGCCCCACGCGCTCGACGAGGAGGCGAAGACGGCCGAACACGCCCGACGCCTCGGCCTCCCCGCCGACGTGCTCGATGCAAAACAGACCGCCGCGCTCGAACCCGACGTCACGATGAACATCGCCGGCAGCGTGCTCTTCCCGAAGGACTGCCACCTCTCGCCCGACAAGCTCATGGCCGGCCTGCAACGACGGCTCGTGGCGGCCGGGGTGGAATTCCTCTGGGAGACCGAGGTGACCGGCTGGCGGCGCCAAGGCGGGCGGCTCGCGGCGGCGCAGACCTCGCGCGGTGAGCTTGAAGCCGATGAGTTCGTGCTGGCCGGCGGCTCGTGGTCGCCGCGCGCGGCCGAAGGGCTGGGACTGAAGCTTCCGATGCAGGCCGGCAAGGGCTACAGCCTCACATTGCCGCAGCCGCGCCAGCTCCCGCAGCTCTGCGCCATCTTCACCGAGGCGCGCATCGCCGTGACGCCGATGGGCGGCGCGCTGCGCTTCGGCGGCACGATGGAAATCGCCGGACTCAACGAGGACATCAACCCGCGCCGCGTGCGGGGCATCGTCCGCGCCGTGCCGGG
>JBJXFY010000161.1:0-27113 GCA_046155815.1 Limisphaerales bacterium
GAATACCGGCCCAGTTTAGGAAGCGTGCGAAGGGCGGGCTTTCGGGCACGCTCCGGGGCGGCTTGGAAAGCCCGCCCTTCGGTCCCTTCGGACGGCCTGCCAGCAAGCCGCGTCGCAGGCCGGCACCAAACTGAGCCAGTACCGAGTGCGTGAGGGCTTGCCTAAGCAAGTCCTTCCCGGACCAAAGTTTCCCCACGTTTCCCCACAGTGAACTTGTGGAAACCACTGTTTTCCCTTCCCAGGTCCATCTGTGCCTACCACACTCCGACAACACTTTAACGAAACGTCCCACAATTAGAACCCCTTTCGAGTCCCGGTAGGGTCGCCACTTCCCCCGCGGGCGTGTCGCCGGCAGCGTCCGGCCGACCGAATGATCGCCCGCGTCCTCCTCGATCTCGCCCTGCGCCGGGAGTTTGACTACCTGGTGCCGGAGGAGTTCCGCGACGTGATCGGCGTGGGCAGCCGGGTGAAGGTTCCTTTCGGCCGGCGCGACGTAATGGGGAGCGTGGTGGACCTGCCGGCCGCGTCGCCGCACACAAACCTCCGCGCCCTCACCAAGGTCGTCGGCAAGCAGGCGCTCATCACGCCTCGCGTGCTCGACCTGGCGCGCTGGATTGCCGGCTACTATTGCTGCCCAGTCGAGACGGCGCTGAGGAGCGTGCTGCCCGATTCCGTGCGGCAGGAGGAGGAAGGCTGGCGCGAGCGGCTGCACGTCCGCCTGCTGCCTTCCCAAGGCGCCCCGCCGAAGCTCACGCCCCGCCAGCAGGACATCCTGCGCGTGGTCGAGGAATGGCGTGAGCTGCCCTTCCAGGAACTGCTCCGCCTTACCGGCGCGACGCCCGACACCGTCCGCCGGCTGGAGGACAAGGGCCTCATCGCCATCGCCGCCGAGGTGAGCGAGCGCGATCCCTACGCGAACGAGGTCATCCTGCCCACGCAGCCGCTGGCGCTGAACGACGAGCAGGCCCGGGCGCTGGGGGAAATCACGCGGGCGCTGGAGGCCACCCACGCCACGCTGGCGCCCGCCTCCGGCGGACCGCCACCGGCGTCGCGCCGGCGGCACGAAGGCACAGGAACGGGCCAATCCTCCGCGACCACCGCGGGCGATCCGGCGTCCGCGGGCCCGGCCGAGGTTTCCGGTGATCGTCCGCTTCCCGCCCCGGCCGGCCCGCCGGTGGCGGGCGCTACAGCAGCGGGAGCAGGCACCACGTCATCCGCATCCATCTTCCTCCTCCACGGCGTCACCGGCTCGGGCAAGACGGAGGTGTATCTCCAGGCCATCGCGCACACGCTGGCGCAGGGGCGCGGCGCGATCGTGCTCGTGCCGGAGATCTCGCTTACGCCGCAGACGGTCGAGCGCTTCAAGGCCCGCTTCAGCTCCGGCCCGCTGCGCACGCTGGTCGCCGTGCTGCACAGCCATCTCTCGGCCGGCGAGCGGCATGACGAATGGCAGAAGGTCCGCCAGGGCCGGGCCCGGATCGTCATCGGCGCGCGCTCGGCCATCTTCGCCCCGGTCGAGCCGCTCGGGCTCATCATCGTGGACGAGGAGCACGAGCATTCCTACAAGCAGGAGGAGGCCCCGCGGTACCACGCGCGGGACGTGTCCGTGATGCGCGGCCAGCGCGAGGGTGCGGTCGTCGTGCTGGGTTCAGCCACCCCCTCGATGGAGAGCTACCACAACGCGAAGCGTGGCAAGTACGTCCTCCTGGAGCTGCTCAAGCGCGTGGACGACCAGCGGATGCCCGTCGTCCGCGTCGTGGACCTGCGGATGGAATCGCGGAAGCAGAAGGGCCCGCCGGTCTTCTCCCAGCAGCTGAAGGACGCGATCCGGCTCCGCCTCGACCGCCGCGAGCAGACCATGCTCTTCCTCAACCGCCGCGGCTTTGCGACCTCCATGCTCTGCCCGCAGTGCGGCCACGTCGCCGGCTGCCCGAACTGCTCCGTCGCGCTCACCTACCACCGCCAGCGGCAGAAACTCTGCTGCCACATCTGCGGCCACGAGGAACCCGCACCCGTGAAATGCCCCGCACCGAAGTGCGGCAGCCCCGCCATCCGCTATTCCGGCCTGGGCACCGAGAAGGTCGAGGACACGCTGCGGAAGCTTTTCCCGAAGGCTGAAATCCGCCGCATGGACTCGGACACCCTGAAGCGGAAGGACGACTTCCGCCGCATCCTCGGCGACTTCCGTACGGGCAAGATCGACATCCTCGTCGGCACGCAGATGATCGCGAAGGGACTGCACTTTCCGAACGTGACGCTCGTGGGGATCGTGTACGCGGACCTCGGGCTGCACCTGCCGGACTTCCGCGCCGGCGAGCGGACCTTCCAGCTGTTGACGCAGGTGGCCGGGCGCGCGGGCCGCGGCGACGTCGAGGGCGAGGTCTTCGTGCAGGCGTTCACGCCGTTCCATCCGGCGATCCAGTACGCACGGCGGCATGACTTCACGGGCTTCTACGACCAGGAGATCGAGTTCCGCGAACAGTTGAAGTACCCGCCCGTCGCGCGCGTCGCGCTGCTGACGCTGAAGGGGCGCAATGAGGACAAGGTCAAGTTCACCGCCGAACACCTGCGGAAGGCGCTGGAACCGCTGGCGCAGGAATTCCCCGACTTGATCCTCGCCGGCCCTGCTCCCGCGCCGCTGCTGCGCGCGGAGACCTACTACCGCCACCAGCTCATGCTCCGCGCCCGGCAGATGTCGCGCCTGAGCGCACGGCTCGCTGAGCTGCTGGGGAACTTCACGCCGCCGGAGGACGTGACGATGACAGTGGACGTGGACCCGGTGGACCTGATGTGACGCGCGACACCGGGAGCGCCGGCCTCCGGCCCGGCGAGCGGACCGGACCGCTCACGCCAGCACTTCCTTCACCAGCTTCCCGGCCACGTCGGTGAGCCGGAAGTCGCGGCCCTGGAAGCGGTACGTCAGCCGCTCGTGGTCCACGCCGAGGCAGTGAAGGATCGTGGCATGGAGGTCGTTGATGTGGACGCCGCCGCTGACGATGTTGTACGCGAAATCGTCGGTGACGCCGTGGGTCACGCCGCCCTTGATCCCGCCGCCGGCCATCCAGAGCGAGTAGCACCGCGGATGATGGTCGCGGCCGAAGTTGTCCTTCTTCAGCTCGCCCTGGCAGTAGGCCGTGCGGCCGAACTCGCCGCCCCACACGACGAGCGTGTCCTCGAGCAGGCCACGGCGCTTGAGATCTTGGAGCAGCGCGGCGCTGGCCTGGTCGGTGAGCTTGGCCTGGTGGCGGACGCCGTCGGGCAGGCCGCCGTGATGGTCCCAGTCGCGGTGGATGAGCTTCACGAAGCGCACGCCGCGTTCGACCAGCCGGCGCGCGAGCAGGCAGTGGTTCGCGAACGACGCCTCGCCCGGCTTCGCGCCGTAGAGCTCAAGCGTGTCGGCGCCTTCCTTCGAGATGTCCATCAGTTCCGGAACGCTGGTCTGCATTCGGAACGCCATTTCGTAGGCCTGGATGCGCGTCTCGATCTCGGGGTCGCCCACGGCATCGAGCTGGAGGCGGTTGAGCGCCTGCACGTCGTCCAGCATCGCACGCCGGGCCAGTGAGCTGAGGCCGGGCGGGTTCGAAAAGAAGAGCACGGGGTCACCCGCGCCGCGGAACTGCACGCCCTGGTGTTTGCTCGGCAGGAACCCCGGCCCCCAGTACCGCGTCTGGAGCGACTGCCCGCCCTTGCCTGACAGCAGCACGATGAACGCGGGCAGATCCTGGTTCTCGCTGCCCAGCCCATAGCTGGCCCACGCGCCGAGCGTCGGCCGGCCCGGCTGCTGGTGGCCGGTGAAGAGGTAGGTGACCGCCGGGTCGTGGTTGATGGGGTCGGTGTGGACGGCGCGCAGCAGGCAGATGTCGTCCACGACCTTGGCGAGGTGCGGCAGGGCGTCGGAAATCTCCATGCCGCAGGAGCCGTGCTTCTGGAAGTCGAAGGCCGAGCCGACGCAGAACAGGTTCTTCTGCCCGCTGGTCATGCCGGTGATGCGCTGGCCCATCCGGACCGAGTCAGGCAGCTCCACGCCGGTCATCTCGCGGAGCTTCGGCTTGGGGTCGAAGAGATCGATGTGCGAGGGCGCGCCGGACTGGAAAAGGTAGATGACGCGCTTCGCCTTGGGGGCGAAGTGGAGCGGGTTCAGCGCGCCCAGTGAGGCCGGGCCGGCCGCCGCGGCGGGCGCGGCGAAGAGCCGCTCGTCTAGCAGCGACGCCAGCGCCATCGTGCCGAGGCCGAGGCCCGAGCGGCGGAAGAAGGCGCGGCGGGTGAGGGCGGCCTGGATTTCGGGGGCGAGGAGCATGGCGTCAGGTGGGCTGGTGTCGGGCGACGGCTATCCCTTGGTGATGGTCTCGTCGAGGTTGAGCAGGGTGTTTGCGAGCACCGTCCATGCGGCCAGTTCGACAATGTCCACGTCCACCGGCGGCCTTGAGCTGCCGACGTGGACGAGCTGGTTGGCGGCCGTGCGGTCGGCCGCGAAGCGTTCCAGCTCGCGGGCCACGGCGGCGGCAAGCCGCGCGCGCTCCGCATCCGCGGGCCGGCGCGACAACGCGACGCGAAAGGCGTAGTCCAGCCGGCCGTCCACCGAAGCGCCGCCCTGCTTCAGGATGCGGTGGGCGAAGGCCCGCGCGGCTTCCACGTACACGGGGTCGTTCAGGAGGTTCAGCGCCTGCAGCGGCGTGTTCGTGCGCGGGCGGCGGACGATGCAGGTCTCGCGTGTCGGCGCGTCGAAGACGGTGAAGGACGAGTAGGGAATGGAACGCCGCCAGTAAGTGTACAGACCGCGGCGGTAGTTCTCGTCGCCCGCGCTCTGCACGTAGTCCGGCGTGCCCTCGAACGCCACCTGACCCCACAGGCCGGGCGGCTGGTAGGGGAAGACGCTCGGCCCGCCGACCTTCGGGTTGAGCAGGCCGCTTGCGGTCATCGCGATGTCGCGCACGCCCTCGGCTTCCACGCGGTGGCGCGGGCCGCGCGCGAGCAGGCGATTCTCCGGATCCTTCTCCAGCAGCTCCAGCGTGACCCGTGAGTCCTGCCGGTACGTGTGAGACGTGACGATGAGCCGCTGCATGTCCTTGATGTCCCAACCGTTGCGGACAAACTCACTCGCCAGCCAGTCCAGCAGCTCCGGGTGGCTGGGCCACTCACCCTGAGCACCGAACTCCTCGGCCGTCTTCACCAGCCCGGTGCCGAAATACTTCTGCCAATACTGGTTCACGACCACGCGCGCGGTGAGCGGATTGGACGGGTCGAGCAGCCACTTCGCGAGGCCAAGGCGGTTGGCCGGCCAGTCCCCGCGCCACTCGAACAACTTCTCCGGCACGCCCGGAGTTACGGCCTCGCCGGGATTGTGGTACTCGCCGCGGACGAGGACGTGCGTCGGCCGCGGCTTCTCGAGGTCGCGCATGACCATCGCGGTGGGAAAGCTCTTCTCGTGGGCCTCGCGCTCCCTGCGCTTGTCGGCCAGCAGCTTCGTCGTCTGCTGCACCTCGCCGACGTGGCGCTGGCGGTAAACCTTCCGCAGATCCGCACGCTGCGCGTCATCGGGCGCAGCGGCGGCGAGCGTGGCGCGCGTTGCTTCCGGCAAATCGAGGAACTCGCCCAGCGTCTCCGAGCCGCGCGCCGCGATGCGGAAACGGCCGGGCAACGCGCGGTCTTCGCGCGTGTCGAAGTGTAGCCGGACGCGCAGCTCCGTGCCGCCGGCGAAACCGAAGGCCTCATGGCCGCGCAGCCACAGCGTGCCGGCCGCGGCGTTCGTGCCCGGCGACCAGCCGGTGTCCGGCTTGCTCTCGAGCACGGCCTTCGAATCGGTGCCGGGGCCGGTGCGGTCCGCCCCGGCGGCGGCGAGGTCGAGCGCCACGTCGGTCAACGCGCCCGGCTTAAGCCGGAAGTAGAAGCCGCTGCCGCCCGCGCCGTTGCTCACCTTGAGCAGCAGCCGGTTTTCGCCCGGCCGCAACCAGAGGCGGGCTTTATCCTGATCAGCCGCGGCGGGCCGGTCGGTCTTGTTTGCATGGATGCGCCGGCCGTTGAGCCAAACCTGTAAGCCGTCGTCGCTGCCCAGCGACGCCTCGACAACCTGCGGCGCGGCGGAAGTGATCGTGCGCGCGAGGTAGGTCGCCGCGGTGGCCGGCTGGTCGAGCGGAATGACCTCGCCGTCGGCCCAGTTCGTCTGCGCCGTCCAGCGGAGCTTGCCGTCGAGAAAGGTGGCCGCGAGGTCCACGCCGTTCTCCGGGCCGAAGACCTTGTCGAAGGCCTCGCCGGGATTGCCCGCCGGGAACGGGCCAATGCTGTGCCAGCCACCGAGTTCCGGTGCCGTGATCGCGGAGGAAGCCGCGGCCGGGTCCACGGCGCGCGCGCTGGCCTCGACCTGCGTCAGCAGGAATGCACGACCCGCCGGCACGGCGTCGCCGGGCATTTCGAGGCGCAGGCTGTTCAGCCCGGCGGCGTCGGTGCGCAGCGTCACCTCGTAGGCCGCCACGCCGTCGACCGCAGCGCCGAAGCCGATGAAACCGTCGTCGCGCTGCGCGAGTTCGCCGCCGGTCGTGACGCGCGCGGCGGCGAACTTCAGGTCGGCCCAGCCGCCGACGCTGCCTTCGCGGTGGCGGGTTTCCCAGGCCTGCTGGGCGGCGTCCCATTCGGCGCGGGGGCTTCCGAGCGCGAATTTCTCCGCCGCCTCCAGCGCCGCCGCCTCGCGACCGAGCTGCGCCAGCTTCTCGCGCTGCTCCGGCGTCTCAAGCGTGAGGCGCGGGGCGGCGTTGAGCTCCTCGGCATCGAGGCCGTTTTCCGCGACCTGGTTGAAGAAGCCGTAGAAGCGGTAGAACTCGCGCTGTGAGATCGGGTCGTACTTGTGGTCGTGGCACTCCGCGCACGCGAGCGACGTGCCCAGCCAGACGCGGGCCGTGGTGTCCACGCGGCCGACGGCATACTTCACCAGGTATTCCTCGGGCAGCGCGCCGCCCTCGCTGGTGGTCATCTCGTTCCGGTGAAACCCGGTGGCCACGAGCTGGTCGCGCGTCGGGTTCGGCAGGAGGTCGCCGGCGAGCTGCTCGGTGGTGAAGGTGTCGAAGGGAACGTTGTCGTTGAACGCCTTGATGACCCAGTCGCGCCAGCGCCACAGGTCGCGGTGGCGGTCGTGGTGGTAGCCCTGCGTCTCGCCATAGCGCGCGAGGTCCAGCCAGAACTGCGCCATGCGCTCGCCGTAGTGCGGCGAGGCCAGCAGACGGTCCACGGCCTTCTCGTAGGCCTTCGGGTCGGAATCGTTCAGGAAGGCGTCCAGTTCCTCGACCGTCGGCGGCAGGCCGGTGAGGTCGAGCGACGCGCGGCGGAGCAGCTTCTCCTTCGGCGCCTCAGGCGAGGGCTTCAGGCCGGCGGCCTCCAGACGGGCCTGCACGAAGGCGTCTATGGCATTCTGAATTGGCGACGGTGCATTTGGAATCTCCGGTGGCTCGGGCCGCTGCGGCGCGAGGTAGGCCCAGTGGCCCTCGTACTTCGCGCCCTCGGCGATCCAACGGCGGAGCAGCTCGATCTGCTCCGCCTTCAGGGGCTTCTTCAGCTCCGGCGGCGGCATCACTTCGTCCGGGTCCGACGACAGGACGCGTGCGACCAGCTCGCTGGCATCCGGCTGAGCAGTGACCAAGGCGGGCTTCCCGGACTTGGCCGGCTTGAGCGCCTCCTCAGCCAGGTCGAGGCGGAGGCCGGCCTTGCGAGTCTTCTCGTCCGGGCCATGGCAGGCGAAGCAGTGGTCGGATAGGATCGGCCTGATGTCGCGGTTGAAGGAGACAGGCGCGGCGGCACGCGCACCGGAGAGCCAAAGCCCCGCCGTCAGGGCGAGGAGGCCCGGCCAGGGGTTCCGGATCGTGCGGCGCATGGCGAGATGGCTGACGCTCCGGAGACTGGCGCATTCACCATCGCCCGGCAAACTCCAAAAGGGTTCGCCTCCAGGGATGCCCGTCAGGTCGCGGCAGCCGGTCCATTGCGGCAGGGCGACATGGCCGCCGCCGTAGGGTGTGGCGGGCGGAGTGAGTCCCGAGTTTGCCCGCCTTGGAGGCTCGCGGCAGTCCGCGCACTCACAAGGGCCGTCCGGGGGACTTCCCAAGGAAGTCACCTCCGGACGGCCGGGAGTGAGTGCCGTTCGAAACGGGTCAATGCCGCTGACTCCGCCGCCGGGCCCAAGCCCGGCCTGCCACCATCCCGAGGCTGATCCCGCCCCAAATCCCGCCACCCTCGGACGCGCCGACGACAGTGTCGTAGGACAGGCTGAGATCTCTGCAAACCCGCTTGAAATGGGTGAGGGGAAGGAGGTCAGAAGGACATGCAGGCCACGACCAACGCCCAGCTTGGACTTTTGGACAGCCTGAGGCCCGCCCCGCTGGCGAATGATTTTCTGGAGCGGCTCGACACGGCCGTGGGCTGGCGGCCGCTCGAGCGGGCGCTGCGGGCGATGTACCCGGCGACGACGGGCCGGCCGCCGTGCGCGCCGCGGGCGCTCTTCAAGATGAGCCTTTTGCAGCACGGCTACGGCCTGTCCGACCCGCAGTGCGAGGAGCTGGTGGCGGCCTCACCTGCGCGGCCTTTGACGCGGCGATGCAGCCGCGCTGGGCCGGCTGGAGGCGTCCAACCCCGCGCTCTCGCAGGTGGGCGCCGCGCCCAACGCGCTGCAGGCGGCGGAGCAGGGCCTGGCCGGCCTGGGCGGGCGCTTCCCGGCCGCCGTGAAGGGCCGCTGCGGCGGCGACATCACGGAGCACGAGAAGGCGGCGGCACCCGCAGGAACGAGCGCCGGCGGCGCACGCCCAAGGCCCCGGCCAAGCCCCGAAAGGGCCAGTCTGAAACGCGGGGGTGTGGATGGGTAGGACCGGCTCCCCGAGCCTGCCGGCGTGATCGTGGACCACGCCCTGCCCGCGGCGGAGCGGAGCGCCAGGAGAAACAGGCCGCTGGGCACCGCGCGTCACCTTCGCTGGCCAGCGCACACGGACACAGAAGGCGCCGTCGCCACGGCCCTCAGTCGGCGCACTCCAAAAACGTCGCGTTGAAACATCTGGTGGACCGGCGGGCCGCCGGCCGCACGGCCTCCGCCCCGCGGCTCCCGCTCGACCGCACGTCACGCCGCCGTCACGTTTCCGCCGCGGGATGTTGACCTGGCCGGCCACCCCGTCACGGAAACGTCACAAACCCGCCACCGCCCGGCCATCTGCGGCTGGGACGGTTGCCGGGATGTTTCGCCGAGTCCTGTGCAGCTTCATGGTCCTGGTGGCCGGCCTGCGGGCCTTGGGGGCGGACCCCGGGCCCGAGGCCAAGGTTGCCGAGACACGCGCCCTGATCGAGCAGTGGGTCCAAACCCGCCAGCTCGCGGACCGCACGCGGACCGACTGGGCTTCCGAGCGCGCGCTGCTCGAACAGTCCCGAGCGCTCTTCGAGAAGGGACTGCAGGACGAGGCGGAGCGGATGACGCGCATCGGCACGAATGTCGCGCAGGTCGGCCTGGATCGGCAGGCCGCCGAGAAGGAACTCGCGGTCGCCACCGACGCGCTGGTCCGGCTGGCGGGCATCGTGGGCGGGTTCGAGCAGCGCGTGCGCGCCCTTCAGCCGTTGCTGCCGGAGCCGCTGCTGCCGGCCGTGCAGCCGTTCCTCAACCGCCTCCCGACTAATTCGGTCGCCACCGCCGCCACGGTGCCGGAGCGGATGCAGGCCGTGGTCGGCTTCCTCAACGAGGTGGACAAGTTCAACAGCACCGTGACCGTGGCCGACGAGAAGCGTCCCGACGCCGCGGGCCAGCTCGTCAGCGTCGAGGTGGTCTATCTCGGGCTCGGCCTCGCCTACTTCGCCGACGCCACCGGCACGCTGGCCGGCTTCGGACAGCCCGGCCCGGAGGGCTGGCAGTGGACCACGCAGGCCGAGATCGGCCCGGCCGTCCGCAACGCCGTAGCCATGTACCGCAACGAACAGCCGGCCGCCTTCGTGAACCTCCCGGCCGCCATCCGCTGACCATGCCCGCCCTCTCCCGCCTGAAGAAGCTGCTCCTCGCCCTCGCCCTCGCCGCCTCGGCCGGCGTCGGCGCGCAGGGCCTCCCCGAGGTCCACGCCGCCGCCCGCAACGACCTGGAGCAGGCTCTGGCCGATCTGGCGAAGGCCCGCCGCGAGGTCGAGGAGGAGAAACTCCCCCTCACCCAGAGCATCGGCGAGCTGGAGAACCGGCTCCTCGTCAAGCGCCAGGAAGTCCAGGCCGCCGAGCGCGCGCAGGAGAACGACATCGTCGAGCTCAACGAACGGAAGCGGCAGGCGCGCGAGAAGGGCGAGCAGGTGAAGTACATCGAGACCCTGCTCGCCACCTACCTGAACAACTTCCGCAGCCGCCTCAACCCCGTCGAGCAGCCGCGCTTCGACGTCCTGTTCCGGGACTTCGAGCGCGCCGCCGCCGCGCC
Organism: Limisphaerales bacterium; assembly: GCA_046155815.1. Taxonomy (GTDB): domain Bacteria; phylum Verrucomicrobiota; class Verrucomicrobiia; order Limisphaerales; family CAIMTB01; genus JBJXFY01. The sequence continues at coordinate 10,409 of JBJXFY010000161.1, forward strand.
CGACCTCGGCCCCGCTGACCGTCTCTCGGCCAAGGCCGCGCTGGTCGCCGCGTCGCTGGACCGCGTGCAGTCGCTGGCCGGCGGGGAGGTGCTGGACGCCAAGGTGCTGGATGCCGGCGGCCGGCTGCGCGAGGGCAAGGCCATGCTGTTCGGCCCGGTGGCCTGGTTCGCGGGACCGGACGACGCGACCACCGGCCTGGTGCAGGAGCAGTTGAACCGCGGCGATCCGGGGCTGTATCCGCTGCCCGCGGCCGCGGCCGGCCTGCGTGAGCTGGCCGCCCAGGGCCGCGGCCGGCTCGCCTTCGACGCCACGCTCGGCAATGCGGTGAAGATCGCCTCGATCAAGACCGGGGCCGTCGAGGAGGTCGTCACCGACTTCCGGGTCGGCGGCATCGTGATGTGGCCGCTGGGCATCCTCCTCGTCTCCGCGCTGGTCGTGGCGACCTACAAGTGGATCCACCTTTCCCGCGTGCGGCTGGCCACGCCCATGGACGTGCAGCGCGTGCTCAGCGCCCTGAACGACGGCAACGAGACGCGCGCCCTCGAGCAGGCCCGCGCCATCCCCGGCCCGGCGGGCGAGATGATCGTCACCGCCATGGGCCATCTCGACGAAAAGAAGGAGTACATCGAGGAGGTGATGTACGAGCGGATGCTGGCGACGAAGCCGAAGCTCGAGTCGCTCCTGCCGTTCATCGCCCTCACCGCCACCGCCGCGCCGCTGCTCGGCCTGCTGGGCACGGTCACGGGCATGATCTCGACCTTCAACCTCATCTCCATCTTCGGCACCGGCGACCCGCGCACCCTCTCCTCCGGCATCTCCGAGGCGCTCATCACCACCAAGTGGGGCCTGCTCATCGCCATCCCCGCGGTGCTCGTCTACGCCTTCCTCAACCGCAAGGCCAAGGGCGTGCTCGCCGGCATGGAGCAGACCGCCGTGAGCTTCATCAACGGCCTGCCCGAACGCCGTGAATCCGTCGCCGCCTGATTTCCGCGAACCGCACCTCTTCCCTCCATGACTGACAACCTCCTCGGCAAGATCTGGCAGTCCTGGGTGGACGGCGGCTGGACGATGATCCCCATCGCCATGGTCGCCCTCGCGGCCTACGCCGCCGCCTTCCACCTGCTGGCCTTCATCGGCCGACGCGCCTTCCGCCAGGCGGACGAGCGGCAGCTCCGCGCCTGGATCGCCCGGCCGGACACCGCCCCGGCGGAGCTGGCCGAGATCATCCGCTACACGCAGGACGGCGTGACCACGCCGGACGAGGTGTCCACGCGCTTCGCGGAGGTCAGCGCCGCCAAGGTGCCGGAGGTGGACCGCCGCCTGGCGTTCCTCGGCACGCTCGTCGGCGCGGCGCCGCTGCTCGGCCTGCTCGGCACCGTGCTCGGCATGCTCGTCACCTTCAACGCCATCGCCGGCGGCGGCGGCAAGATGGTGGACCAGATGGCCGTCGGCATCTCGGTCGCGCTCATCACCACGGAAATGGGCCTGCTGGTGGCCCTGCCGGGCCTGGTGCTGGCGTACCTCGTGCGCCGGCGGCGCAACGACTACGTCGGCTTCCTCGCCCGCCTCGAGATGCTCACCCTGCGCCACGTCCGGCCCGCCGTGCCCGGCATGACGCGCGAGCTGGCCCGCCCCGCCGCGGAGCCGGCGAACCTCCCGGCCGGCCTCCCGCAGGCCGCCTGAGCCACGCCGATGCGCTTCCGCCGTTCCCTCACCGAGTCCGAGGAGTCCGCGGGCATCGACATGTCCGCGATGATGGACATGGTCTTCATCCTGCTGATCTTCTTCATCGTCACCACGACGTTTGTCGAGGAATCCGGCGTGGAGGTGGACAAGCCCGCCGCCGCCTCCGCCGCGCAGCTCGACAAGAACAGCATCATCATCGCCATCACCGCCGGCGGGCAGGTCGTGTACGGCGGCAAGGAGATCGGCGTCGGCGGCGTGCGCGCGCAGGTCGCCCGGCTGAGCGACAAGGAGCCGCTGCCCGTCATCATCCAGCCGGACAAGACCACGCCTGCGGGGCTGCTCGTGCGGGTGATTGACGAGGCCAAGCTTGGCAAGGCCAAGAACGTCAGCATCGCGACGGAGCCGGGCGCATGAACGGCCCGCGATCCGCCAAGCACCGCCAAGTGTACCATACCCCGCGCTTCAACTCGGGCTGGCTGTCGAGCTTCCTCGCGGCGCTCGCGCTGGGCGCCTTCATCTTCGGCATCCTGCCCTTCACCACCGTCGTCTCCACCCAGCGCCACAAGGAACTGGCCCTGCGGCAGACCGATCTGGCCGCCCCGCCGCCCGTCGCCGAGGAGACTCCGCCGCCGCCGCCGCCCGAGGAGGAGGAGAAGCCGCCGGAGGAGACGCCCCCGACGCCCGCCGACGCGCCCCAGCAGCTCAACCTCTCCGCTGACCTCGACAACGTGGGCGGCGCCGGCGGCGCGCTGCACGACAACATCGGAAACCTGGCCGCCGACGTCGGCGCCGAGGTGGGCGACACCTTTGACGCGTCCGAGCTGGACAACCGTCCCGAGCCCGTCGCGCAGCCTGCGCCCGCCTACCCGCGGGAGCTGTCGAAGGCGAAGATTGACGGCCGCGTGGTGATCGCCTTCGTCGTGACCGAGGACGGCCGCGTGGAGGATGCGCGCATCGAGAACTCGACCCGGCCCGAGTTCGAGGCCCCGGCGCTGGAGGCCATCCGCAAGTGGCGCTTCAAGCCCGGCCAGAAGGAGGGCCAGCCCGTGCGGACCTACGTCAAGCAGCCGCTCAAGTTCACCCCGCCCGCCCGCTGAGACGCTCCGCCGTGAAATCCGCCCACGCCCTGCTCCTGCTGCCCCTCCTCTTGGTGGCGGCGCCCCCGCTGCGCGCCGCCACCCGGAACGCGGACGCCGCGCCGGCCTTCGCGCCCGTGCCGGCGGACCATCCGCTTGCCGCGGTCTGGAACGACCCGGACTTCCAGCGCCGGCTGCTTGGCTCCTACGGCTTCGCCAGCGACGTCGAGCCCCGCCTCACGCCGGAGGAGCAGGTGTTCTACCGCGAGAAGATCGCGCCGCTGCTGGGCAATGACCGCACGAAGGCCCTGCCCGAACTCGAGGCCGCCGCCGCCAAACCTGGCGCGAGCGCAGTCTTCGACTACACCGCCGGCACCATTTACTTTCAAGGCGAAGACCTGACCAACGCCGTCACCCGCTTCGCCGCCGCGCTCAAGAAGTTCCCCGACTTCCGCCGCGCGCAGAGGAACCTCGCGCTCGCGCTCGTGCGCGGCGGCCAGTGGGAGCCGGCGGCGAAGGCGCTCGGCCGCACCATCGAGCTGGGCGGCGCGGACGGCCGCATCTATGGACTGCTCGGCCTGGCGAACCTGAACCTCGAGCGCTTCATTCCCGCCGAGGCCGCCTACAAGCAGGGCCTGCTCTTCGAGCCGGACAACCTCGACTATCAGGTCGGCCTCGTCCGCAGCTTCATCGGCTCGGGCAATTTTGCCGCCGCCGGCGCGCTCCTTGACCAGCTCCTCCGCCAGCATCCGGACCGCGAGCAGTTCTGGGCGCTCCAGGGCAACGTCTATCTCCAGCAGGAGCAGCCCGCGAAGGCCGCGGTCAACTTCGAGATGCTCCGCCGCCTCGGGAAGGCGACGCCCGCGCAGCTTTACACGCTCGGCGACATCTACATCAACCAAGGCTCGCCCGGCGTCGCGCTGCCCGTCTATCTCGAGGCCATCGGGGTGGATGGCGGCAAGTCCGCCCCGCGCCTGCTCCGCGCCGCCGAGGTGCTCGTCAGCCAGGGTTCGACCGACGAGGCCGCCAAGCTGCTGGACAAGCTCGCCGGCGCCGAGGGCGGCCTCGCCCCGGCCGACGAGGCGAAGCTGCTGCGCATCCGCGCGCGCATCTTCCGCGCCGCCGGCGACCGCGCCAAGGCCCTCGAGACGATCGAGGCGCTGCTGGACAGGCAGCCCAACGATGGTGACGCGCTGCTGCTCGCCGCCGACCTGTACCGCGAGGGCGAGGATCTGGAGCGGGCGCGCCTGCGTCTCGAGGCCGCGGAGAAGATGGACGCCCACCGGGCCGAGGCGCTCTTCAAGCTCGGCTACCTCATGGCCATCCAGAAGAAGTACCCGGAGGCCCTGAACTTCCTCCGGCGCTCCCAGCAGTTGAAGCCGCGCGAGGCCACCGCGGCGTACATCCAGAAGATCGAGGCCTTGGCGCTGCGGGCGGCCCGCTGACCGCGTCCCCCGCCCCGTGGCCATGCCGTCCGCCTCCGGCATGCCCCGCCAGCTCCGGGTCTGGCTCGCCCTCCTGCTCCTCCTCGGCGGCTTGGCCTGCATCGGCCCGGCGGCCCGCGCGCAGGAGACCGGGGCCATCTAGGGCACGATCATGGACGGTTGGGACGGGAAGCCGCTGGGCGGGGTGAACGTCATCCTGGCCGGCTCCAGCCACGCCGCCCGCACGGCCGGTCATGGGCGCTACCAGCTCGCCGGCGTGCCGCCGGGCGAGCACACCGTGCGCTTCAGCCGCCCCGGCTACGCCACCGTGAAGGTGACCGGCATCCGGGTGATCGCCGGGCAGACCACCGTCGCCAACGGCACGCTGCGGCCGGGGTTCTTCGAGCTGAAGGAGTTCGAGAGCGGGGCAACGGCGCTCTTGCTTGAACGCCAGGGCGCGGCAGGGCTCATGGACGCGATCGGTGCCGAGCAGTTCCGGAGGCTGGGCGTGTCCGACGCGGCGGACATCATGACCAAGGTGACCGGCACCACGGTCGTAGATGGCAAGTTCGCCGTCATCCGCGGCTTGGGCGACCGCTACAACGTCACCCTGCTCAGCGGCGCGGCAATCCCCACCGCCGATCCGTAACGCCGCGCCGCACAGCCCGATCATCTTCACCGCCGAGAACGACGACCTCGCCGACCCCGCCGACCTCGGCCCGACCGACCGGCAGCTCTGGGGCGGGCTGGTGGTGCTGGGGCGGGCGCGGATCAACTCGGCGGTGAACGCGAACGGCGACGCGGCGGTGCCCCGCTATGAGGTGTACGAGGGGCTGGAGGACGTGGTGGTGGGCGGGCAGAACGTGTTCCGCTTCGGCGGGGACGACGACGGCGACAGCTCCGGCGTGCTGCGCTACGTCTCGCTGCGGCACGGCGGGCAGAAGCTCAGCCCGGACAAGGAGATCAACGGCCTCAGCCTGGGCGGCGTGGGCCGCGGCACCGTCATCGAGTACATCGAGGCCCTCAGCTTCGCCGACGACGGCTACGAGTTCTTCGGCGGGAGCGTGAACACGCGCTACCTGGTGAGCGCGTTCAACGACGACGACGCCTTCGACGTGGACATGGGGTACAGCGGGGACAACCAGTTCTGGTTCGCGCTGCAGGCGAACGACCGGCGGGACAACGGCGGCGAGATCAATGGCGAGCTCAACGAGCGCAACGACGGGACGCGGGTGCCGGTGAGCGACTTCCGCGTGTACAACGCCACCCTGATCGGCGCGGGCGCGGGCGCGGGCGGGACGGCCAACAACCACACCTTCCTGTTCCGCCGCTTCTCCCGCGGGCAGTTCTACAACTCGGTGTTCACCGACTTCAACGGCCAGCCCCTCAACGGCGGCGGGCCGCAGACCGGGGCGGTGCCCGCGCTGCAGGACAACCTGTGGTGGGGCTACGCCAACCCGGTGTTCACCAACCTGCTGTTCACGACGGCCGCCAACAACAACGCGACCAACGTGAACCCCAGGATCCGCGGCATCAGCCGCGCGGCCGACGGCGGGCTGGACCCCCGCCCCGCCCCCGGCAGCCCCGCCCTCGGCGGCGGGCGCCCCACCCCGCCCGGCCTCACCCCCGCCAGCTTCCAGGGCGCCTTCGGCGGCCTGAACTGGGCCTCCGACTGGTCCGGCCTCTCCGCGATGGGCATCCTGACCTCCGCCGGCGGCGGCAATCCCCCGCCCGTCCCGCCGACGCAGCCGATCACCCTCACCGTCACCGCTGGTACCGGCAGCCTGACGCTGGCGTGGACTGGCGGCAGCGCGCCTTTCGTGGTTGAGCGCAAGGGCGCCCTCACGGATGCCGCCTGGACCACGGTGACCAATGTCACCGAGCGCACCGCCACGGTGCCCGTCACCGGCGACGCCGGCTTCCTCCGGGTGGGCGGACAGTAACGCGAGGAAGACTACGCCAGCCCTAGCCGGGCTGGATTCGCGCGTGGCCGCCCCTTCCCGGGGCGGCCACTTTCTTCCGGGACGGACCCGGTTTGTGCTCCCAGCATTCCCGAAGCCGGCGGCTCCCCGAGGAGGTTGGTCGTCATGCCCGCAGCGGCGAACTTCGAAAGCGTCCTCCCCGGCGGCCGAGTGGCGCGGGACATCGCGGCCCGCCGCTTGCAAAGCCGGGCGGCAACGCCATTTTTCGGCTCACATTCCGGACGCATGAACCGCCGCCGAAACTCCTTCCGTGCCACCACCCGTCCGGGCCCGAAAGGCGGCCGGCCGTCGATCGTGTCCGCATCCCGCCAGTGAAGCGCGTTCCGCCGCTCAACTTCCTGTCGCGCCGCCAGCCCTGAGCGGCCCGTACTCACCAGGCGATTTTCCCCTCGTTCAACCCTCCCATCCAGAACCTATGTCCACCGAAGCCCAATGCCCCTTCCACCACGCCGCCGGCGGCGGCACGACCAACCGCGACTGGTGGCCCAACCAGTTGAAGGTGGAGCTGCTGAACCAGCATTCCTCGAAGTCCGATCCGATGGGCGCAGGCTTTGACTACGCGAGGGAGTTCGAAAGCCTGGACTACGCGGCGCTAAAGAAGGATCTCGCGGCGCTCATGACCGACTCGCAGGAATGGTGGCCGGCGGACTTCGGCCACTACGGCGGCCTGTTCATCCGCATGGCGTGGCACAGTGCCGGCACCTACCGCACCGGGGACGGCCGCGGCGGCGGCGGCCGGGGCCAGCAGCGCTTCGCCCCGCTCAACAGCTGGCCGGACAACGTCAGCCTCGACAAGGCGCGCCGCCTCCTCTGGCCGATCAAGCAGAAGTACGGCCGGAAGATTTCCTGGGCCGACCTCATGATCCTCACGGGCAACGTCGCCCTGGAGACGATGGGCTTCAAGACGTTCGGGTTCGGCGGTGGGCGCGAGGACAGCTGGGAACCGGATCACGACGTCTATTGGGGCACCGAGAACAAGTGGCTGGGCGGTGACCAGCGGTACGCCCGCGGGTCCGAGGGCGTCGAAAAGCCGGCCGGCGTGGTGGTGTCCGACGACGATGCCGACGGAAAGGTCCACTCGCGCAACCTGGAGAACCCGCTGGCCGCCGTGCAGATGGGCCTGATCTACGTCAACCCCGAAGGCCCGGACGGAAATCCCGATCCGGTCGCCGCGGCGCGGGACATCCGAGAGACCTTCGCCCGCATGGCCATGAACGACGAGGAAACCGTCGCCCTCATCGCCGGCGGCCACACCTTCGGCAAGACGCACGGTGCGGGCCCCGCCTCCCACGTCGGCCCCGACCCCGAGGCGGCCCCGCTCGAGGAACAGGGCCTCGGCTGGAAGAACAGCTTCGGCACCGGCAAGGGCGCCGACACGATCACCAGCGGCCTCGAAGTCACCTGGACCTCCACGCCGACGAAGTGGAGCAACAACTTCTTCTGGAACCTGTTCAGCTTCGAGTGGGAGCTGACGAAGAGCCCCGCCGGCGCGCACCAGTGGCGGCCGAAGAACGGCGCCGGCGCCGGCACGGTCCCGCACGCGCACGATCCCTCGAAGCGCATCGCGCCCGCGATGCTGACCACCGATCTCGCGCTGCGGTTCGATCCGGCGTACGAGAAGATTTCGCGGCGCTTCCTGGAAAACCCCGACCAGTTCGCCGACGCCTTCGCCCGCGCGTGGTTCAAGCTGACCCATCGCGACATGGGCCCACGCGCCCGCTACCTCGGACCCGAGGTGCCGGCCGAGGAGCTTATCTGGCAGGATCCCATCCCCGCGGCGAACCACCCGCTGGTGGACGCGCAGGACATCGCCGCGCTCAAGGCGAAGGTGCTCGCCTCCGGCCTGTCCGTCTCCGAGCTGGCCTCCACCGCGTGGGCGGCGGCGTCCACCTTCCGCAGCTCCGACAAGCGCGGCGGCGCAAACGGCGCCCGCCTCCGCCTGGCGCCGCAGAAGGACTGGACCGTCAACCACCCCGCCCAGCTCGCCAAGGTGCTCAAGACCCTCGAGGGCATTCAGGCTGCCTTCAACCAGGCGGCCGTCGGCGGCAGGCGGGTCTCGCTCGCCGACCTCATCGTCCTGGCCGGTTGCGCCGGCATCGAGCAGGCCGCGAAGAACGCCGGCCACGTCGTCACTGTGCCCTTCGCGCCGGGCCGCATGGACGCTTCGCAGGAACAGACCGACGTCGAATCCTTTGCCGTGCTCGAGCCCATCGCGGACGGCTTCCGCAATTACCTCAAGGGCAGGTACGCCGTGCCTGCCGAGGCGCTGCTCATTGACAAGGCGCAGTTGCTGACGCTCACCGCGCCCGAGATGACCGCCCTCGTCGGCGGCCTGCGCGTGCTCCAGACCAACGCCGACGGCTCCGCCCACGGCGTCTTCACCGGCCGTCCCGGGGCGCTCACCAACGACTTCTTCGTGAACCTGCTGGACCTGGGCACGGAGTGGCGGCCGGCCTCGCCCTGCGGCAACGCCTTCACCGGCCACGACCGCCGGACGGGTGCGGTGAAGTGGACCGCCACCCGCGTGGACCTCGTCTTCGGCTCGAACTCGGTGCTGCGCGCGCTGACCGAGGTGTACGGCAGCGCGGACGCGCAGGCGAAGTTCGTCCAGGACTTCATCGCCGCCTGGACCAAGGTGATGAACCTGGACCGCTTCGACCTCGCGTAGGCGCCAGGTGTTTCGCGGCCTTCATCATCGCCGGCCAGCCGCCTCCTTTGGGGACGGCTGGCCCGGCTCTTGGCCGGCGCTGCACCGCCGTTCCTTCAGGCTCACGCCGTCGCCCTTCACCCGCATCCCTCGCGGTGCGCCCGTCCCTCTGCGCCGTGAGCGGCGGGCGCATACCGGGAGCAAGTCCGGCCCCGGCGAGCGACGATGTTCGCCCTCCGCCTTTTTCCAGTTTGGCGCGGGTTGGGAAGCCCCCTACGCTGCCCGCCGCTCGCGATGAAGAAAGCACTCATCACCGGAATCACTGGCCAGGACGGCTCGTATCTCGCCGAATTGCTCCTGGAAAAGGGCTACGAAGTCCACGGCGTCGTCCGCCGCGCCTCCACCTTCAACACCAGCCGCATTGACCACCTGTACACCGACCCGCACGTCAACGGCAGCCGGCTCTTCCTTCATTACGGCGACCTCGCCGACTCCGTGCAGATGGTGAAGCTCCTGTACGAGCTCCAGCCCGACGAGATCTACAACCTCGGCGCGCAGTCCCACGTCCGCGTCAGCTTCGACGTGCCCGAGTACACCGGCGACGTCGTGGGCCTGGGCGCGCAGCGCATCCTCGAGGCGATCCGCGAGGCCGGGCTGGTGAAGAAGTGCCGGTACTACCAGGCCAGCAGCTCGGAGATGTACGGCAAGGTGCAGGAAGTGCCGCAGACGGAGACCACGCCCTTCTGGCCCCGCAGCCCCTACGGCTGCGCCAAGGTCTATGCCTACTGGCTCACGGTGAACTACCGCGAGAGCTACAATCTCCACGCGAGCAACGGCATCCTCTTCAACCACGAGAGCCCGCGCCGCGGCGAGACCTTCGTGACGCGCAAGATCACCCGCGCCGCCACGCGCATCGCCGTCGGCCTCCAGAAGGATCTCTACCTCGGCAACCTCGACGCCAAGCGCGACTGGGGCTACGCCAAGGAGTACGTCGAGATGATGTGGCTCATGCTCCAGCAGGAAAAGCCGGACGACTACGTGGTGGCCACCAACGAGACCCACACCGTGAAGGAGTTCTGCCAGGAGACCTTTTCCCAGCTGGGCCTCGACTGGGAGAAGTTCGTGAAGTACGACACCCGCTACGAGCGCCCGGCGGAGGTGGAGCTGCTCATCGGCGATCCGGCCAAGGCCAAGCGCCAGCTCGGCTGGGAACCCAAGGTGCGCTTCAAGGATCTGGTGAAGATCATGGTCGAGGCCGACCTCGAGCTGGCGAAGCGCGAGAAGGCCATCAAGGACGCGACGGGGAAGATGTAGGGCTGGGGCAGCTCGCTTGTTTCGTCCGGCCATGCTCACCCCCGACCTCCCCATCTACGTCGCCGGCCATCGCGGGATGGTCGGCAGCGCCCTCGTCCGCGCCCTCCAGGCCGCAGGTTTGAACCGCCTGCTGCTGCGCACCCACAAGGAACTCGACCTCCTCGATCAGGCGGCGGTGGACGGCTTCTTCGCGAGGGAGAAGCCCGCCGTCGCCATCATCGCCGCGGCGCGCGTCGGCGGCATCCACGCGAACAACGCCTATCCGGCGCAGTTCATCCACGAGAACCTCGCCATCGCGCTGCACACCGTCCACGCCGCGTACCGGCACGGCGTGCGGCGCCTGCTCTTCCTCGGCAGCTCGTGCATCTATCCCAAGCACGCGCCCCAGCCCATGCCCGAGGACTGCCTGCTCACCGGCCCGCTCGAGCCGACGAACGAGGCCTATGCCATCGCCAAGATCGCCGGGCTCAAGCTCTGCCAGTTCTACCGCCGCGAGCATGGCGTGCTCTTCCACTCGGCGATGCCGACCAACCTCTACGGCCCCGGCGACTACTACCACCCGACGAACTCCCACGTCCTGCCCGCGCTGCTCCGCCGTTTCCACGAGGCGAAGCTTGCCGGCCTGTCCGAGGTCACGCTCTGGGGCACCGGCACGCCGCGCCGCGAGTTCCTGCACACCGACGACCTCGCCGCCGGCTGCCTCCACCTGCTGCGGCTGGAGAACCCGCCGGACTGGGTGAACCTCGGCTACGGCGACGACGTGACCATCCACGAACTCGCCGGCTTGGTGAAGGACGTGACCGGGTTCGCCGGCCGCCTGGTGTTCGATGCCACCAAGCCCGACGGCACGCCACGCAAGCTGATGGACAACGCGCGCATCCGCGCCACCGGCTGGGCGCCGCACATCACCCTCCGTGAGGGCGTCGCGCGGACGTACCAGGACTTCCTCCGCGAACAGGCCGAAGGCCGCCTGCGCGAGTAAGCCGCCGGCGAACGGTGCGGGTTGCCGGCCCCAACCATCCCCGTTGCTTGCCGTCCGGCCCGGTCCCCCCGCAGGCTCCCCCCGTGTCCGAGGTTTTTCACATCGTGCCCGAGGCCGCGCATGACGCGCTCGTGAGCGCGGCCTTCGCCCACCGCGGCTTCCAGCCCGACGACGTCGCACCGATGGTCCGCCTCTGCGGCGAGAGCGCGCGCCACGGCATCCGCACGCACAACGCGATCAAGGCCCTCCACCTCGACCACCTCTTCGGCAGCGCGGTGGGCGGCTGCGTGCCCGGCGCGGAGGTCGAGCGGCTGCCGTCACGTTTCCCCGCCGCGCAGGTCTGGGACGCGCACCGCAAGCTCGGCCCCGCCGTGGCCTACGCCGCCATGGACGAGGCCATACGCCTCGCCGATCAATTCGGCAGCGGCACCGTGGCCGTGGACGGCGCCTGGCACTATCTCTGGGGCGGCGCCTACGTGCTCGCGGCCGCCCGCCGTGGTTTCATCGGCTACACCAACTGCACCGCCACGCTCGCCGAGGTCGTCCCGCACGGCGGCACGCGCCCGACGCTCGGCACCAACCCGCACTCGTGGGCCTTCCCCACGCAGGACATCGTGGGCTTTCCCGTGCTGGTGGACTGGGCGACCAGCGCCGTCGCGATGGGCCGCGTGCAGCAGTTGAAGCGCGAAGGGAAGACGCTGCCGCCCGGCTCCGCCGTGGACGCAGCCGGCCGGCCCACCACGGATCCCGCCGCCGCCGCCGCGCTCCTGCCCTTCGGCGCGCACAAGGGCTACGGCCTCGGGCTGCTCGACGAGCTGTTTGCCGCATACATCGGGGGCTCGCGGCCCACCCTCCGCGGCAAGTACCCGCCGCCGCCCGGCGAGAAAGCCTCGAGCTGCTTCTTCTTCCAGGCCATCCACCCGGACGCCCTCGCCGCCGGCCGCCACGCCGCCGGCCGCACGCGCGACGACAACGTGAAGGCCGTCCTGGATGACATCCTCGGGCCGGGCAACGAAATGGCCATCCTCCCCGGCGCGCTGGAGGCGAGGCACGCCGCCCGCTGCGCCGCCGCCGGCGGCCTGCTCTTCAGCACCGCCGAGCTCGAGGCCTTCAACACCATCGCCGCCGAATGCGGCGCCGAGCCTTGGGACATCGCCGCCTTCCGCGTCGCGGAGGCCGGCACCTGACCCCCAGCTTTCAGACCCCAGACCCCACCCCCGAACTCCGATGATCTACGGCCATCTCTCCGCGCCCGACGCCTACCAGCACCTGCTCGCCCACGAGGCCTGGAAGTTTGCCTTCGACTGGCTCAGGACCGTCACGCCCGACATCGAGCCCGGCATCCGTCAGCTCCGCGGCGAGGACGTCTGGATCAACGTCCACGGCTACGACACCCTGCCCCCGGCCCAGTGCCGCTTTGAGAGCCACCGGCGCTACGTGGACCTCCAGTACTGCATCACCGGCGGCGAGTGTATTGACTGGGCGCTCACCGCCGGCCTCACCGAGGACACTCCCTACGACAAGGACAAGGAGGTCGGCTTCTGGCTGCCGCCGGCGGGCGAGGTGACGCGTGTGCGCATGGTGCCCGGCAGCTACTGCATCCTGCAGCCCAGCGACGCCCACCGGCCCAAGGTCGCCGACGCAGTAAACCCCTCCGTGTTCAAGCTCGTCGTGAAGCTCGACCGCAAGCTGCTGGCCTGAGGCGGCCTGGTCAGGTCCGGCCCGCCGCGCCTCGAGGCGAAGCGGCCCCGGCAAGGCGGCGTTTCACGTCGCCCCACCTTGCCGTTTTGCGGCGGTCAGGGTGCGAGATTCACGGACCCTTGGGGGCGCGGGATTCAAGGCCGGGAATCACCGCCCGCCGGCCGCCGCGTCCAGCTCCCCCGGCCGGAAGCGCACACTGACTACGAAGGGCGACTGCCCCTCGACCCAGTGGCCGTAGCTGGTGGCGACAAACGTCCCGTCCGGCAGCACCTCCAGCCCCGCGTAACCGCAGTCCCACGCGTTCCGGTTATCCATCAGCCGCGCGCGGAACTGGCCCGGTCGGCCGGCGGCCAGGTCCTCGTACCGCCCCGCCCAGATCACCCAGTCCCCGCGCGTGGGCGAGCCTTCCGCCATGTCGCGGAAAGTGACGAACAGCCGGCCGTCCGGCGCGTAGCGGGCCGTGTGCCGGTCGCCGGTGAGCGCCGGGGGCAGCGGTTGCGGCACGCTCCACGTCTCGCCCTCATCGTCCGAAAACACGACGTGGCTGGGCTGCACGCGGCGGTTCTCGCGCAGCAGCAGCGCGAGCTGCCGGCCGTCCGGCGAGCGCACCACGCCCGGCTCGCAGAGGTGGACTTCCCCCGAGCGGAACAGCTCGCGCGGCTCGGCCCACGTCGTGCCGCCGTCGCGCGTCCCCGTCTGGAACAGCGTGAACACCGGCGGCTGCGCCGCCACCGCGCCTGCGCGGATGAAACGGCCGTCATCGTGGAACCACGCGAGAAAATGTCCCGGCCGAACACTTCCATCGGCATCGCGCACGGCCTCCACCGATCCCATCACCACGATGCCGCCCCAGTCGCCCACGGGTTCGAGCGGCGTCCACGTCGCGCCGTCGTCGTCGGACAGCGCGCGTCGCGCGGGGAACAGGCCGGACCAGAGCAGCAGCCGCTTCGCTCCGTCCGGCCGCGTCACGCGGTGGATCGTCGGCGTCTCGAGCGAGGTCGCCCAGTTCTCCGGCACCGGCAGCGGCGCGGACCACGAGCGCCCGCCGTCGTCGCTGCGCCTGAGCCGGACCGCGCCCTTCCCGTGGCCCTTGGGGTACGCGCAGAACATCGTCCGCCCGTCCTCCAGCAGCACCGTCGTCGGATGGCCGAGGTACTGGCCGGGCTCGATGTCCACCGTGGCCTGGCGCATCGGCTGCGTGGAAAGATCGAGCAACGGCACGCCCAGCGCAGCGCCGACGCCGATGGGCTGCCCGCTGTTGAAGGCGCCAGTGTACCCGTGCTGCTCGAAGGCCAGCCCGCCGCCAGTCATCCGCGGGTCGCCGGTGCGGCGCAAGTGCTCCTCAAGCCGCGTGCGCAGCGCCCCGCGCGTGGCGGCGTACGCGGGGTCGTCGGCAAGGTTGTTCGTCTGCCACGGGTCCGCGGCGAGGTCGTACAGCTCGTCCGCCGGCCGGCGGGCGAAGGCGAGGTCGAAAAGCCGCTGCGCCGCCGGCGAACCGTCGTGCCGCATCACCGCGCGCTTGGCCGGCCCGGCGTCCGCGGTGCGATGGTCGTCCACGTCGCCGCACACCGGCGGGTCGCCCGCGGGCCAGCGTTCGGGCGCGAAGTTGCGGATGAAGTGATGCGTGTCCGTGCGCAGCGCGCGGACGGGGTAGGAGAGGTTTCCCGCCCGCACCGCGGCGTGGCGTTCGCGGCCGATCACCAAGTCATCCCGTGTCGGGTCGACCCAGCCCATGCGGGTGGTGCCCAGCACCGGCCAGAGGCTGCGGCCGGACATCTCCGCCGCGCGGGGCAGGCCGGCGGCTTCGAGGATGGTCGGCGCGAGATCGGTGAGGTTCACGAGATCGTCCACCACGCGGCCGGCCGGAATGCGGTCAGGCCAGCGGACCGCGAGCGGCACCCGGGCGCCGGCGTCGTACACGGTGGCCTTCGCGCGGGGGAAGGGCATCCCGTTGTCGCTCGTGACGATGACGAGCGTGTCGTCCAGCCGGCCGGCCTCGTCGAGCGCAGCCAGCAGGTCGCCAAGCTGCGCATCGAAGCGCTGGATTTCCGCGAGGTAGTCCGCGAGATCGCCGCGTACGTCCGGCGTGTCGGGCAGGAAGGGCGGCACCGTGACGGCCGCCGAGTCAATCCCCGCGCGCGCGCCGCCGCCGGCGTCGTAGGGCCGGTGCGGATCGGTGCTGCCGTACCAGAAACAGAACGGCTGGTCCGCGCCCACGCCGCGCAGGAACGCGCGGAAGTCCCGCGCCGCCGGGCCGGCCGGGTTGTCCGTGCGGCCGCCCGCGCGGAAGTCGCCCGGCCCCCAGCCCTTGCCCTGCGCGCCCACGGCCCAGCCCGCGGCAGCGAGGCGGTCGGGGTAGCCCTCGAGACCGCGCGGCCATTCGCCCCACAGGTTGCCCGTGCTGCCGAGCCGCCAGAAATCCTGGCCCGTGAGCAGCGCGGCGCGCGACGGCGTGCAGCTCGGCGACGAGGCGAAGGCGCCGGTGAAGTTCACGCCCTCGCGCGCCACGCGGTCGAAGTGCGGCGTGCGCGCGGCCCGCTCGCCGTTCGCGCCGAAATGCGCCCACGACGCGTCGTCCGCAATGCAGACGAGGACGCCGGGCGGCCTGGCCGCGCCGACGGCGCCGAGCGTGGCGGCCAGCAGCAGGCCCCAGATGGCGAGACCGTGGGACATGCCCGAGCCTGACAAGGCATGGCCGGAGTTGCGACCGCGGAAAGCCCGGAAGATACCGGAGGCCCGGGGATTCGAATGCGGAAGCCCCGCTGGGAACTGTTCCTTCTCCGCCGCCAGTGCGTCGCCAGGCAGCCGGCGAGGACGAGCACGCAGGCCGCCTTCCATGCGAGGAGCCACCACGGCCGCCACCACGCGCCGGTGCGCAGCTCCATCGCATCGGACGCGGCGAAGAGGAGGAAGGCGAACGCCGCGACGCGGCTGAGCCGGCGCACCCGCGCCGGTCCGCCGCGTCCGTGCCGCCACACCGCCAGGCCCAGCGCGGACCACAGCACGATCTCGAAGGCGTTGTAGGTCGCGGGCACGTTCATGTTCAGGCCGCCGATGCGGCCGCTGCGGAAGACCCCGAGCACAGGGAACAGGGTGACGTGCTCTCCACCGTGGGTTCGACCTTCCGCTTCTTCCCTGTTCTCCGTGGTTGGACACGGGGTCTGTCCCCGGGCCGCGACGGGGCGCCGCAGACACCTTCGGCGACGGGGCGTCGCCGCCACGGGGCCGTCAGGCCGGGCGCGGACGGATGATCTCCACCGAGCAGGGCGCGCGTTCCGCGACGGCGGCAGCCAGGGTGCCGAGGCGGTAGCGGCTGCCGTGCTGCATGCCGCGCGCCCCCATTACCACGCAGTCCGCGCCCAGCGCCTCGGCCTGGCCCAGCAGGAGCTTTTTCGGGTCGCCCTCGAGCAGGTGCAGCTCCACGGCGTGGCCCTGCTCGCGCAGGAGGCGCACGGCGGATTCCGCCATCTCACCGGCCCAGCCGCGCAGGTCGCGCGCGCCCTTGGCGGCCCACTGCTCGGCGTACACCGCCGGCCAGGCCACGGCCACCAGCCGCGCCTCGAACACCGTCAGCGCCTCGAAGCGCGTGCCTTCCGGCCACGTCCGCGCGGCGAGCGACTTCACGGCCGCCTGCGCGTCCTCCGAGCCGTCCACCGCCACGAGGATGCGGGGCGGGCCGGTGCGGCCGGCGCGCGCGCGGCCGATGCGCACGCTGCACCGCGCCTCCGCCAGCACGCGCTGCGAGACGGAGCCGAGGAAGAACCGCTCGAGGACGGAATGGCTGTGCGACCCGACCACGACCAGGTCGGCGGGCCAGGCGTCGGCGCGCTGCACGAGCGCCCACGCCGGGGAGTCGGCCTTGGCGACGACGCCGACCTGCCAGCGGGGAAAG
>JBJXFY010000165.1:0-2597 GCA_046155815.1 Limisphaerales bacterium
ACCGTTCCTCCTGTCCAACCAACGGGGTCCACTTCATACTGGGAGCCGGTTTAGGCGTGAGCGCCCGGCCCCCCTGTTCAATCGCCTCGCCCGGCGCGCTCTGTCTGAGCACAAGCGCCGGCAGGCATGCTCACGGCACTACAACAAATGGATCTTCATCTTCTCCAACGCCAGGGTCACTCGGTGCGCGAAATCGCCCGCTTGACCGGCTATGCTCGCAACACCGTGCGCGCCGTCCTGCGGACCGAGGGCCTGCGGGCCCCCAAGCCCCGTCAACGCCGCTCGCCGCTCGCTCCCTACCGGGACTATCTCACCCGCCGGCACGCCGAGACGGGCCTGTCGGCGGTGCGGCTGCTCCAGGAAATCCGCGCGCAGGGCTACCCCGGCGGGGTGCATGCGGTGCGGCGGTTCGTCGCGACGTTGGTCTCCGCCCAGCGGCAGGCCCGGCGGGCCACCGTGCGCTATGAGACCGGACCGGGGGAACAAGCGCAGGTGGACTGGAAGCATGTCGGCACCTTCAGTGATGCCGCCGGCCGGCCGGTGACCATCTCGGCCTTCGTCATGGTGCTCTCGTTCAGCCGGGCCGTGTTCGTGCGGTTCGTGACCTCGATGCGACTGCCGGTGCTGATCGACTGCCACCTGGAGGCCTTCCGGTTCTTCGGTGGCCTGCCGGCCTCGATCCTCTACGACAACATGAAGCAGGTGCGGCTCTCGCCCGGTCAGTGGAACCCCGCCTTCCTCGACTTCGCCGGGCACTGCGGGTTCACGCCGAAGACCCACCAGCCCTACCGGCCGCGGACCAAGGGCAAGGTGGAGCGGGCGATCCGTTACCTCGACGACAGCTTCCTCAAGGCCCGCACGTTCGCCGATCTGGCCGACCTCAACGCCCAGGGGCTGCACTGGTGCCGGCACACCGCCAACCAGCGGGTGCATGCCACCACGCAACGCCAGCCCGAGGCCCTGCTTTTGGAAGAGCAGCCGAAACTGGCGCCACTTTCCGCGCTGCGACCCTATGGACTGCGGATCCTGCGCACGGTGGACGCGGAAGGCCTGGTCGCGTATCAGGGCAGCCGTTACTCCGTGCCACCCGAGCATGTCGGCGCCAAGGTCGCCGTGCTCGCCACCGGGGGCAGCATCAGCATCCGGGTCGGAGAACTGCTCGTCGCCGAACATGCCCCGGCGACGAAGCCGCGCAGTTGCGTGATCGCCCCGGCCCACCTGCAGGCGATGTGGCAGCGCACGGTGAGCCGCGCCACGGCGGAGCGCCACGAGCCGCCACCGCGCTGCGATGTGCGCTTCACCCCGGCGGTCGAGCACCGCTCGCTCTCCAGTTACACGGAGGTGGCCGGATGAGCGCCACCGTCTTTGAACCCAAGGCCGCCAGCGGCCTGCACAGCCTCGGCCTGACCACCGCCGGAGCGCGGCTCGACCAGGCGGCCCAGCGGGCCGCCGCCGAACAGTGGAGCTACAGCCACTTCCTCGGCTACCTCCTCGACGGCGAACTGGCCGAGCGCCACCAGCGCACGGTGGCCCTCAATCTCCAGTTCGCCCGCTTCCCCGTGGTGAAGCGCCTGGCCGACTTCGACTTCAAGGCCCAGCCCTCGCTCGACCCGAAGCTCCTCGATGAACTCGCCACCGGCCGGTATCTGGCCGAGGGCCGCAACGTCATCCTGCTGGGACCGCCGGGCGTCGGGAAGACCCACTTGGCGATCGGCCTCGGGGTCGCCTGCGCGGAAATGGGCCACCGGGTCTACTTCACCAGCGCCGTCGAGCTGGCCCGCAAGCTCTCCCTCGCCCTCGCGGAAAACCGCCTGCACCGGGAGATGCGGAACTTCACCCGGCCCAAGCTGCTCATCATCGACGAGGTCGGCTACCTCGCCCTCGACCAGACCCAGGCCTCGCTGCTCTTCCAGGTCATCAGCCAGCGTTACGACACCGGCGGCGCCGTGGTCCTCACCTCCAACAAAGCCTTCGCCGACTGGGCCCACGTCTTCAACGCCGATGCCGTCATGGCCTCCGCCGCCCTCGACCGGCTCCTGCACAAGGCCACCGTCCTCTCCATCCGCGGCGACTCCTACCGCCTGCGCGAACGCCGCAAGGCCCGCGCCGCCGAGGAATCCGCCGTCTAACCTCCACCCCAGGACCCTCACCCAGCAACCTTCACCATCCCGCGCCTCTTTTTGCCAGGGTGGGTCAATTTTAAGCGCTCGTCAGTGGGTCAAAATTATCTGCTCGCTGACAATCCGGCCCGGTCGACTGGATCATCACCAATCCGCCGTGGAGCCAGATCCGCGCCTTTCTCCGCCAGTCATTCTCGATTTCGCAGAACGTAGCATTCCTGATGACCGTAAACCACGCGTGGACCCGCGCCCGCCTCCGCGATGCCAAACAAGCCGGTTTTCGCATCAGTCGCATCATCCTCGTCGACACACCGCGCAGCTTTCCGCAAAGCGGATTCCAGCTAGGCTTGATTGTCTATTCGCGCGGCTTTGCAGGGGATATCGCCCTGACTGAGTTGCCGGAGACTTGGTAGCCTATTACCGGCCTGAGCGTCCGTGGCCGGTGGCATTCTCCATGCGGCCTTCGAATTCGAGGGT
>JBJXFY010000169.1:0-2994 GCA_046155815.1 Limisphaerales bacterium
CCCGGCGGCGTGACGTTTGATCCCGGCCCGTCCGAGCGGGTCATCGCCGCGGATGGCACGCTCTCCATCGGCGCCAACGAGAACAACCGAACGCTCAACCGCTACACCAAGATTGACGGCGGCTGGCGCGGCCATCAGGCCCCGCACCTGGCCAGCAACGGCCGCATCCCCGACGGTGGCAACCTCGCCATGCTCGACGGCCACGCCGAGTGGCGGAAGTTCGACAAGCAGCGCGTCCGCACTGATGGCGACCCTTCCTTCTGGTGGTGATTCCGGGTGGTATGCACGGCCGTTGCCGGCCTCCTCGGTGTCCGGATCTCCGGGGGCGTCCTTCATTCCCGTGGTGCCCGACTTCGGGTGGACTTGGGCCGTCATCCGTTGTCGCGCAACGACCGCTCTCATGAACCAACTGCTCCCCGCCCTCGTCCTCGCCTCCGCCACGTCCGCGCTCGCCGCGGAGCCGCCCGCCTCGCCGCACGTCCGGCCCCTCGCGCCGCCGCCCGGCCCGAAGCCCTTCACCTACGTCGAGGCGCCGGACCGCCTGCCGAACTACCTGCCCGGCGAGCGCTGGGGCACGCAGGGCGCGCCGATCACGCAGATGCAGGCCCCGCTTTCGCCGGAGGAATCGGCGAAGCGCCTCGTGCTCCAGCCCGGATTCGCGGCGCAGCTCTGGGCGCACGAGCCGGACATCACCAAGCCCGTCGCGCTCGCGTGGGACGACCGCGGCCGGCTCTTCATTGGCGAGACGGTGGACTATCCGAACGAGCTGCAGAAGCCGGGCGAAGGCCGCGACCGAATCAAGGTCTGCGAGGACACCGACGGCGACGGCCGGGCCGACAAGTTCACCGTGTTCGCCGACAAGATCAGCATCCCCACCTCGCTCTGCTTCGCGAACGGCGGCCTCATCGTCATCGAGGGCGGCCACACGCTGTTCCTCAAGGACACGGAAGGCGACGGCCGGGCCGACGAGCGCCGCGTGCTCTTCTCCGGCTGGGGCATGGGCGACACGCACGCCACCGCCAGCAGCCTCCGCTACGGCCTCGACAACTGGGTCTGGGGCACTGTCGGCTACAGCGGCTTCGACGGCACGGTCGCCGGGAAGGCGATCAAGTTCGGCATGGGCGTCTTCCGCTTCCGGCCGGACGGCTCGGCGCTCGAGTTCATCCGCTCGAGCAACAACAACACCTGGGGCCTCGGCCTCTCCGAGGAGGGCCTCGTCTTCG
Source organism: Limisphaerales bacterium (assembly GCA_046155815.1). Taxonomy (GTDB): domain Bacteria; phylum Verrucomicrobiota; class Verrucomicrobiia; order Limisphaerales; family CAIMTB01; genus JBJXFY01. The sequence continues at coordinate 1,224 of JBJXFY010000169.1, forward strand.
GCTCCACCGCGAACAACAACGCGAGCTGGTTCATGGCCATCCCGAACCGCTTCTACGAGGCCGTGTCCGGCTGGAGCGCCGCCCGCATGGAGACCATCGCGGACTCGCAGGCGTTCTACCCGGTCACGGACAAGGTCCGGCAGGTGGACTGGCATCACAAATACACCGCCGGCGCGGGCCACGCGCTGTACACGGCGCGGGCGTTCCCGGCGGAGTTCTGGAACCGCATCGCCTTCGTCGCCGAACCCACCGGCCACCTCGTCGGCTGGTTCCGCCTCGATCCCGTCGGCGCGGACTTCAAGGCCGTGAACCTCGGCAGCTTCCTCGCCAGCGACGACGAGTGGACCGCGCCCATCGTCGCCGAGGTCGGCCCGGACGGCGCGCTGTGGGTGCTCGACTGGTACAACTACATCATCCAGCACAACCCCGTCCCGCAGGGCTTCCAGAACGGCAAGGGCAACGCCTACGAAACCCCCCTCCGCGACAAGCGTCACGGCCGGATCTACCGCGTCACGGCCGACGCCGCGCCGGCCGTTGTGGGACAGGCGCCCCCGCCTGTCACCCGTCTGGCGGGCGCCCCGCCCGCCGACCTCGTCGCCGCGCTCAAGTCCGACAACCAGCTCTGGCGCCTGCACGCCCAGCGGCTCCTCGTCGAGCGCGGGCGGAAGGACGTGGTTCCCACGCTGCGGGAACTCGTCCCCGCCACGAAGGCCGACGCCGCCGGCCTGCACCCCGCCGCCGTCCACGCGCTGTGGACGCTGCACAGCCTCGGCGCAGCCGACTCGGCCGCGGTCGCCGCGCTGAAGCATCCCGGCGCGGACGTGCGCCGCACCGCCGCCAGCGTGCTGCCGCGCGACGAGGCCGGGGCCACGACGCTGCTCGAAGCCGGGCTGCTCCGGGATCCGGACCCGCAGGTCCGGCTCGCCGCGCTGCTCGCCCTCGCCGAATCCTCCGACAGCGAGGCCGCCGGCGCCGCAATCGTCGCCTTCCTCCATGATTCCAAGAACGCCGCCGACCGCTGGCTGCGTGAGGCCGCCACCGCGGCAGCGGCGCGGCATCTCGACGGCTTCGGCCGCGCCTTGCTGACCGACGCCGCGCCGCTGCCGGAGGACGCCCTCGAGGCCGTCCGCATCGTGTCCCGCCACTATGCCGCCCGCGGCGACGAAGGCGTCACCGGCGTCATCGCGGCGCTGCCCATGACGGCGGGCACGACGGCCGCCGCCGTGCTTGAGGGCCTGGCCGCCGGCTGGCCGGACGAGAGGCCCCTCGCGCTGGACGACGACCTGCGCCGCGGCCTGCGCGAGGCGCTGACCGCGCTGCCCGCCGCCGCCCGCGCCGGGCTGCTCGTGCTGGTGCAGAAGTGGCGCGCGCTGGACGCCTTCCCGCAGGAGCTCGCCGTCGCCAAGCGTAGCCTCACCATGGAGCTGGCCGACCGCTCCCGTTCCGATGCCGCGCGCCTTGCCGCCGCCCGCGCCCTCGTCCGCCTCGGCGACGATGCCGAGTCCGCCCACGCCATCCTCGCGCAGGTCACGCCGCAGGCGACGCCCGAGTTTGGCGGCGGCTTGATCCGCACGCTGGCGGATTCCCGCCAGGCCGGCACCGCCGCCGCTCTGCTCGCGGCGTGGGATGGCCTTTCCCCCGGCCAGAAGCGTGCGAGCCTCGGCGTGCTTTCCCGCCGCGCCGAGTGGGCCGCCGCGCTGCTGGACGCCGTGGCAGCCGGTCGCGTGCTGCGCACCGACCTCGGCCCCGAGACGTGGCAACAGCTCCGCGC
>JBJXFY010000171.1:0-15460 GCA_046155815.1 Limisphaerales bacterium
CGGCCCAGCCCGCGCCTCGGGCCACGCAGACGGCGCGGCCGACCAGGCGGCCGAGGCCCCACAGGGCCAGCAGGAGGACAGGGCCGGAGGCCAGTGCGAGCAGCCGGAGGAGCAGCCCGGCGGTTTCCCCGTGGGCGTGATTGGGCGGAAAAATCATGCACGGCAGCGGACGGACGTGGCCGGCGGCGCTTCTGACCGGCAGTCTTCCGGCCGGTGGTGCGGCACGTCAATGGCGCGGGCCGCCCCGGCGTGCGGCGGTCGCAACCACCCCGATCACCACGGCCAGGGACTGCGATCCCCGTCCCGCCAGCGCGGCCGGTCTCGTCCCGGCGGTGGTGGTGGCGGGCGCTGAGCTACGGCGCCGCGTACGCGGTGCGGCCGGGCTGATGCCGGAGCGAGGCTGCCCGCCCGTCCGTTTGGTGGCGCCGGCATTTTTTCTTGAGCGAGGCCGGCCGGCCGCTCGTAGCCTTGGCCAATGAGTGACTTGGGAACCGGGGCGGCCTTCCGCCCGGCGGTGCCACGGGGCGGGTGGTGGCTGGCCGTGGCGTGGGCGGTGCTCTTCACGCTGGTGGCGGCCCGCTGGCAGTGGCGCAACCGGGACATCGGCTTTCATGACCGGCATGGGTGGCTGTCGGCCATCGTCGCCGTCGTGGCGCACAACTATGCCGGGCATGGTTTCAGCCGGAGCGTGGCGCCGGAACACAACTACCCGTCCTCCGTCCAACCGGCAGACACGTACGGCCGGTGGCCGCCGCTGTACTTCATGGGCGTGGGGGGCGCGGTGCGGCTGTTCGGAGAATCGCACGCCACCTTTCACCTGTTCGCCCTGGGGATCACGCTGCTGCAAATCGGTGCGGTCGGGTTGCTGGCCGGCCGGCTTTTGGGCTGGCCGGGCGGGGCGGTGGCGGCCGTGGTATGGGCGACCAGCCCGCTGATGTTTTCCGACGGCCGGGTGCTGCATCTCCTCCACTTGACCGTGGCCTGCGTGATGTTGTCCCTCGCGGCCCTGGTGGAGTGGTCGCGCCGGCAGGAGGCGGGCGGCAGCGGGCGGCGGTGGCTCGCCCTTGGGCTCCTAGCCGTGGCGCTGGGCTGCTCGAGCAGCTGGGAGGCGGCGCTGATGGGGCCAAGCCTATGGCTGGCCGCGTGGTGGGCGGGGCACCGGCCGCTGCGGCGCGCCGCGGTGGCGGCGACCCTGGCCAGCGCGGCGGTTGTCGTGTTCTGGCTCATCCTGTTCAACCTGCACACCGAGGCGCGCGCGGATCTGCTGGCCACGCTGAAGATGCGCATGAACCTCGGCGGCTATGAACTGCCGGCGTTCAATCCCTACCGTCTGTTTCAGGTCGCGGCCTACGGACACACCCAGGGCCGGAGCTTCCTCCGGCTGGCCGGCGAAGGGCTCACCCTCGACCTGACGACCCTGGGCTGGCTGTCGGTCACGGGCTATCTCGCGCTGCCCGTGCTGGTCGGCTGGCGGCGCGGGGGCTGGCTGCCGGCCGACCAGCGGGCCGTGCTGGGATGTGTCCTGCTGATGCCCCTCGCCTGGTACGGAATCTTTCCCCGGCATGCGCTGTGGCATTCCTACGAGATGCTTCAGGCGCTGCCCGGAGGAGGCCTGGGCATCGCCTGTCTGGTGACCTTGTGGGCGCGGTGCGCGACGGCACCGGAGGGTCTGATGGCGCGCCGCCTGTTCGGCTGGGTGCTGGGCCTGGCGGCCCCAGGTGCCCTGCTGCTCGGACAGCTCGGCGACGGCATCCGCTGGCGTGGACAACTGCTCCCCAAGCCGGAATTGATCGCGTTCGGCGAGGCACTCGACCGGTCGCTGCCGGCTGGGGCGATCGTGCTGGTGCCCGAAGTCTCCCATGTGCCGCTGTACTATGGTCGGCGGCCGATGATCCGCGGCGTGCAAAGGCGGGAGGATCTCGATCAGACCGTAGAGTTTCTGCGCCGCCACGGGGTCACGGAGCCGGTCTTTTTTGCGGCGCGCACGGCGGATGCGGTGCGGTCCGTGACCGGCCGGCCACCCGGACCCGCCGACGGTCGGGAGGACGGCGCGCTGTTTGTCGTGCCGGTGGATCCGCCAGTCCCAAGGCCTTGAACGGGCCGGTCCCGCGGTCATCTACGCCGGGCCAGGGTGAGGTACTGCGCGCCCAGCGGCAGGCCGGAGAGCCACGGCTCGAGGGGTCTGAACCACGCCAGCGCGCGGGGAAGATAGAACAGGAAATCCTGCCCCAGCGGCTCAAGCCCGTGGGTTCGGACCAGTGCCCGGGCGCCGGGCGGGGGGATCTTGACTGCCTCGCGGTCAAAGGCGATGCGGCTCATGACGAGCTGCGTGCCCGGGTTCCAGGGATTGTTCTCCCATAGGGCGAAGAGACCGCCGGGTTTCAGCGACTTCCGCACGTAGTCCATCGCCCCCGGCCGGTGTTCGGGTGGGATGTGGTGGAAAACGCCGTTGCAGAAGACGAGGTCGAAGGCGGCCTCTTCCGGCGGGACGGTGAGCGGGCGGAAGTCCGCCGGCAGGCCGACGTGCTCCTGACGGGCCAATTCCAGGGAGGCCTCGGAGATGTCCGCGCCCGTCACGCGCCGCACGCCGGCAAGGCCCAGCAGCAGCCTGACCGAGCCGCCTGTGCCGCAGCCGAAGTCGAGGATGCGCGCCGGGCGCGCGCCCAGCCCGTGCAGCCGGCGCTGGAGCCAGCGGATGCGGCCTTCGGCGAAATAGTGCTTGTCCTCGCCGCTGACGGACAAGCCGCGGGCCAGTTCGGCATCGTAATTGGTGGCAAACTGGTCGAACGAGGCGCGGGGCGGGGAATCGGCAGGGTTCATCGCCGGGGCAGGTTGATCATGCTGATGACGAAGGCGCCCATGGCGGAGGCAAACCCGAGAGCCACAAGCGTCGCGCCCGGGATCACCAGCCGCATCGTGCTCGCGTAATCCAGCGGGCCGAAGCCGGCCAGCCGCCAGTGGTTCACCGCCAGCAGCAGCAGGATGATCCCCCCCGCAGCGCTGAGGCCGGACAGGATCAGGCTGCGCTCAAGCGGCATGGCCTTGAGCAGCCTGTCGAGGCGGCGGCTGGGCGGCAGAAGGCGTTCCCGAACGGAAAACACCTTCGTCACCACGCCGAAGATCAGCGACGTCCAGCCCATGATCAGCGCGAGGCTGGCAAAGAGCAGCGTATGCGCGTCCAGCCGTGCGCCCCACACCGCCACGCCTGGAAACGCGAGCACATAGCCAAGCCCGCCCAGCGCGAGGCCGGCCAAGCCCGGAATGACAAACAGCCACCGCGGGCTCGAGACGAGGAAGAAGCGCAGCGTGCGCCAGCCGTCGCGGAAAGTCTTGAGGTGCGGCGCGTGCGCCTTGCGGCCGTCCGGGTGCAGCGTGATCGGCACCTCGCTGATCTTCGCGCCGGTGAGGGACGCCTTGATGAGCATCTCGGTGGCGAACTCCATGCCGGTGCAGCGCTGGTCGAGGCCCTGCTGCCAGTCCTTCCGGAAGCCGCGCAGGCCGCAGTAGATGTCATGCACCGGCGAGCCGAACATCCACCGGGCCATCAGCGTGAACATCGGATTGCCCCACCACCGGTGCAGGAAGGGCATCGCCCCGGGCTTGATCGTGCCGCCGCCCCACGGCAGCCGGCAGCCCTGCACCAGATCATGTCCTTCGCGCAGCTTGGTGATGAACTTGCCCAGCTCGAGGAAGTCATAGCTGTCGTCCGCGTCGCCCATCACCACCCACCTGCCGCGTGCCGCCTCGATGCCGCCCATGAGCGCGGCGCCGTAGCCCTTGGCCGGCACCGCCACGACGCGCGCGCCGGCGTCGGTGGCCAGCTTTTGCGAGCCGTCCGTGCTGCCGTTGTCGGCCACCACCACCTCGCCGGCGATACCCAGTTCGCGGATGGCCCGCACGGCCTTCTCGACGCAGGTAGCCACCGTGTCGGCCTCGTTGAGGCAGGGCATCAGCACGGTCAGGTCCGACGGCGTGGGTTCGCTTGGCATGGTGTGGCGGGGCGCGGACGGGCCGCGCTCCGAACCGCCGAAACGCAACCAGCCTCGCCGCCGCAAAGAAAGCCTTTCCTTGGCAGGCGCGGGTGGCGGTTCGTAGCCTATGACCGTGGTACCGGAAGCCGCACCGTCGAAAGAACCGTCCGCCGCGCCGCCGGAAGGGCGTTCCGCGTGGGTGGTGCCCGTGGTGCTGGTGCTGGTCACGGTAGTTTTCTACTGGCGTTACCAGTTTCGCAGCTTCGGCTTTTATCGTGACGCCGGTATCTACCTGTCCGGCGCCCTCGGCCTGGCGGCGGGGGAGGGCTACCGCCTGGTGCCGTTTTCGGGCCAGCCGGTGATCGGCGTGTATCCGCCGTTGCAGTCGCTGCTGCTCTCGCCGTTCGTGCGGCTCGGTGGCGCGAGCCTGCCGGAGATGGTGCCGTGGGTGAACGGCGGCATGATCCTGCTGGCGGTCGCGGCGGTGCTGGCCGGCTGGCGCGTAATGGTACGCCTTGGAAGTCCTGCGTGGCTGGCCGGGCTGCTCGCGCTCAATCTAGCCCTCGCCATGCGCTGGTTCGAATGGACGTTCTGGCTCATGTCGGACATCGGCTTCACGGCGCTGCTGCTGCTGCTCGCCGGGCGGGTGCTGGCGCGGCCGGACGACCGCGGGGACCGCTGGCTGTGGCTGGTCGTTGGCCTGGGCCTGGCCACCGCGTACCTGTGGCGCGTCGCCGCGTTCGGCGCCCTCGCCGCGACGGCGCTCCTCGCGGTCTGGGCCGGCTGGCGCCGCGGGAATTGGACGCCCGTGTTGGCCTTCTGCGGGCCGTGCCTGCTGGCGGGGCTGGGCTGGTGGCTGTTGTCCCGGCAGGCCATCGGCTACGGCAACATCTATCCCGTGATCATCCAGCAGGCGGGCGGCGGCCTGGCCGGGTACAGCCGCCTCGTGCTCGGCCAGTTCGGGGAACTGCTGTCCGGTCGGGCCTTGTGGGAGGCCATGATCGTGCCACTGAGCCGGCTGCCGATAGCCCTGGGACGCGCCTCGCCCGCGGCGGCGTGGCTGGTGAGCGCCGCGGGCTTTGTGCTGGCGGCTGGCGTGGCGGTGACCGCCGTGCTTGGGCTGCGGCGGGCGCGCCGCGAAAGGGAGCTGGCGCTCGCCTTCGTGGCACTCGCCTACCTCGCGTTTGTTATGGTCATCCCGAACGGCGCCGATCACGTCCACCGGTACCTGTTTCCCGTGCTGCCGCTGCTCCTTGGCCTCTCGGTGAGGTGGCTGGGCGGTGTGCTGCCGGCCCGTTGGCGCCGGCCGGCGGCGATCGCCGTGACGGTCGCTCTCCTCGGCACGGCCGCGGCGAACGCGGCCATGACAGTCCGCGCGAGCAACTTCGCCAGCCGCCAGTACGCGCTCGACGAATTGAAGGAGGTGGCCGACTGGACCCGCGCGCACACGCCGCCCGAGGCCCTCGTCGCAGTGGACTATACGCTGCCGTTCGTCCACTTCCACCTCTGGTCGGGCCGCAAGCTGGTCACGGACACGGACCATCCCGGCGTCGCCGGGAGCCACATCCGGACGGATTTGATGGGGGAGGCGCGCGCCGCGCCCTACACGCTCATGAGTGACCAGGGCTTTGCGCCCTACCGTCCAGCCGGCGGGTTCGAGGAGGTCAAGGTTTCGCGCAACGGCCATTTCCGCCTGCTCCGCCGGCTGGAGGGCGGCGCCCGCTGATGCCGGCCGGCAGGGTTGGACGGGTTTGAATGTGCTTGGAACCCGGCCTCGTCACTGGCGAGTTTCACACCCGGCGCAAGTCTGATGAACACCGAAGCTTTGTCCCTGCAGTCGCCGGCCGCCGTCCTGGGGGTCGTCATGCCTGCCTACAACGAAGAGGCGACGATCACCGAGGTCGTCGAGCTCGTGCTGCGGCAGCCGGTCGTCCATGAACTGGTCATCGTGGACGACTGCTCGAAGGATCGAACGTTTGAGGTGCTGCAGGGCTTGGCGGCGAAGCATCCCAAGATCCGGCTCCTGCGCCACGACGTGAACCAGGGCAAGGGTGCCGCGCTCCGCACGGGCTTCAGCCACATGACCGCGCCCATCGTCATCATCCAGGACGCCGACATGGAGTACGACCCCGGGGAGTACCCGCGGATCATGGGGCCGATCGTGGAGGGACGCGGGGACGTGGTGTTCGGCTCGCGGTTCCTTGGCGGCTCGAGCGCCCATCGGGTGCTCTACTATTGGCACTCCGTGGGCAACAAGGTGCTGACCACGCTCTCGAACATGTTCACCAACCTGAACCTCACGGACATGGAGACGTGCTACAAATGCTTCCGGCTCGAGGTGCTGCGGAAGATCCGCTTGGAGGAGAACCGCTTCGGCTTCGAGCCGGAGATCACCGCCAAGGTGGCGCGCCTGGGGGTGCGCATTTTCGAGGTGCCCATTTCCTACTACGGCCGCACCTATGCCGAGGGGAAGAAGATCGGCTGGAAGGACGGGTTCAGCGCGCTGCGATGCATCGTGAAGTACAGCTTCGGCTCATGAGCGCGCCCAACGCCGCCGCCGCCAACGCCTCCTTCGAATTCGAGGCCCTGAACGAGGCGGTGAACTACCGCCGCGCCGTCGTCCGCGAGTTCGCCCCCGTGCTTCACGGCACGGTCGTCGAGCTCGGTGCCGGCATCGGCCAAGTCGGCCGGATCCTCATGGCCCGGCCGGAGGTTCGCCGCTTCGTCGCCGTCGAGCCGGACGCGTCGTTCCACGCGCGCCTCGCCGCGGCGGTCGGCCCGGAGCGGATGGTTGCCGGTTCGCTGGCCGACCTGCCGGCCGACGTCGCGCCGGACGCCATCGTCGCCGTGAACGTCTTCGAGCACATCGAGGATGACGAGGGCGAGATGGCGCGGGCCTTCCGTCTGCTGCAGCCGCAGCGGGGCAGCCTCGGGATCTTCGTGCCGGCGCGGCCGGAGATCCATGCGCCGCTGGACGATGATTTCGGCCACTTCCGCCGCTACACCCGCCCCGGCCTGCGCGCCGCGCTGGAACGGGCCGGCTTCCGCGTCCGGACATTGCGCTACTTCAACGGCATCGGGTACCTCGCCTGGTGGTGGGCCTTCTGCGTGCGCCGGCAGCGGGGATTCAGCCGGACGGCGGTGCGGTTCTTCGACCGGGTGGTCTTCCCGCCCGCATACTGGTTCGAGAGCCGCGTCTGCTCGCCGCCCCTTGGCCAGAGCCTCGTGGCCCTCGCGCAGGCGGAGTGAGGCCGTCGGCCGTGTCTAGGGCGCCGCGCTCCGCTTCCGGAGCTGGTCCCCCACCTGCGCCCACCAGAAGTCCGGCACCGCAAACGGACGGTGGCCGAGTACGGGATGCCCGACGGCCGACTCCGGAAGCTGCGCCGCGGGTACGCCCAGCACCCGACCCGCCTCCGCGAGGCGCACCATCGGTTCCCATCCCCGGCCATCGCGCAGCAGCTCGTTGCGGGCCGTGACCGCCAGCGGGTCCACCAGCACGCCGGGCCCGTTGAGGAAGAGCGCCAGCACGATCGCCGCGCCCAGGATCGCGCGTCGGAGACCGGAGAGGGGGAAGTCCACATGGGCCCAGCCCACCGCCAGCAGCGGCGTGAGGAACACCAGGAAACGCGACCCGAAGCCCACCCCGCCGGCCCAATACCACTGCACGCTGAAGAACGCGAGGTTCGCCGCCACCAGCGCGGCCACCAGCGCGACTGTCGCCGGCTCGCGTCGCCACCACGGCCGCAGCGCCATCGCCGCGACCACCAGCGGCACGGCGGCGTAGAGCACGAAACCCACCCGGCCTCCGGCGGTGAAGCTCCACGACCATTCCAGCCACTGGCCGAGGGTCGGCAGCACAAAGGGCCCGTGGCCGCGGTACTTCTCGAGCAACGGATGCCCGTACCGCGCGAAGTTGTACGCCAGCGCCAGCAGCACGCACGCTCCGAGGCCGGTCGCGAGCGCCGCCGGCAGCCGCCACCGCTGCGGTGTCCCCCGCCCGCGCGTCCACCAGACCCACGCGGCGAAGAGCAGGAAGAACGGCGCCTCGATCTGCGCCTGCTTGCGGGCCAGCAGCGCCGCGCCGAGTCCCAGACCGGCCAGCAGCCAGTTCCGCATGCACGCCCGGCCGCTCAGCGCCACCCACGCGCCGAACAGCCCCAGCGCCATCAGCAGGTCGCTGCCCGGGATCTTCGCGTAGGGGAGCAGGAGGCTGGCGAGGCCGAAAAGCCACAGCCCCGCCCGCACCCGCGCCGCCGCCAGCCCGGCCCGCCACCAGGACCAGGCCAGCAGCGCCAGGACCGCCAGCGTCGGCGGGATCGCCGCAAAGCTCACCATGAACTCCTCCCACTGCGGGGCCGGCAGCATCGGCACGAGCCGGGCAAGCACCTGTCCCGCCAGCACCCAGGGCGTCCACCACACCGGCGTGAGCAGCCCGTACTGGCTGTAGAAGAGGCCGCCCCGGCCCGGCACGCTCCAGACCTCCTCCGGCACGTTGATGCCGCCCCGCAGCAGGGCCCGCGACACCTCCAGCATCGAGGTCGCGTCCGAGTTGCTGATGCGGCCCGCCGCGAGCAGCGCGTAGAGCGCCCCCAGCGCGGCCAGCACCGGCCATACGGCATGCCGGAAGGCGCTCGCCGGTGCGGGGGTGCCGGCCTGATCCGGAGGCGTGCTCACACGTTGAACTTGAACAGCAGCACGTCGCCGTCCTGCACCACGTACTCCTTGCCCTCCATCCGGTAGAGGCCCTTCTCCCGCGCCGCCACCACGGAGCCGAGCCTCACCAGATCCTCGTAGCTCACCGTCTCCGCCTTGATGAAGCCCCGCTCGAAGTCCGTGTGGATCACCCCCGCCGCCTTCGGCGCCGTGTCGCCCGCGTGGATCGTCCACGCCCGCACCTCCTTCTCGCCGGCCGTGAAGTACGTCCGCAGGCCGAGCAGGTGGTACGTGGCGCGGATCAGCGCGCCCACGCCCGACTCCTTCACCCCCAGCTCGGCCAGAAAGGCCTTGGCCTCCTCGGCAGTCAGGTCGGTCAGGTCGCTCTCGATCTGCGCGGAGATCACCACCGCCTCGCACGCCAGGTGCGTCTGCACGTACTCCCGCACCTTCAGCACGAACGGATTCGCGTCCGCCCCCGCCAGGTCGCCCTCCTTCACGTTGCACGCGAAGATCGTCGGCTTGTCCGTCAGCAGGTAGAACTGCCGCGCCACCGCCTTCTCCTCCGGCGTCAGGGCCACGGTCAGGCCGGGCCGCCCGGCGTCCAGCGCCGGCTCGAACTTCGCCAGCACCGCGTCCTCCGCCGCGGCCGCCTTGTCCCCGCGCTTCACGTCCCTCGCCAGCTTCTCCCGGCGCTTCTGCACGTTCTCCAGATCCGCCAGCACCAGCTCCGTGTTGATCGTCTCGATGTCCCGCACCGGGTCCACCGCCCCCGCCACGTGGTGGATGTCCGGGTCCTCGAAGCACCGCACCACCTGCACGATGGCGTCCACCTCGCGGATGTGGCTGAGGAACTTGTTGCCCAGCCCCTCGCCCGCACTCGCGCCCTTCACCAGCCCCGCGATGTCCACGAACTCGATCGCGGCGGGGATGATGACGTTCGTCTTGGCGATCTTCTGGAGCACGGCCAGCCGGTCGTCCGGCACCGTCACGATGCCGACGTTCGGGTCAATGGTGCAGAAGGGGTAGTTGGCCGCCTCCGCCTTGCGCGTGCGCGTGACGGCGTTGAACAGGGTGGACTTGCCCACGTTGGGCAGCCCGACGATGCCGGCTTTCAGCATGAGGCCGGGAACCAAAGGCCCCCGCCCCCGCCAGCGCAAGCCGGCAGTTCGGACGGCGGAATGCGCGGAGCGGACGGAAGGACTCAGACAGAATGAACGGAATGAACCGGATGGCGGAACTGGCGCAGCCACGGCCTCCGTCCGGATCGCTGCAACTGGACTTACGCCATGGCCGTCTGAATCACTTCCTGCCGCCTCTCCGGGATGATCTCGTGGTACCAGTCCGCGTGGCGGGACCAGCGATGGCAGGCCAGGCACTGGGTGTCCTCCCAGTTCCGGCCGCACTGCGGACAAATGCCGCAGGTGTCAAAGGTGTTCCAGTGACAGCCACAGCCCGGTTGGCACATCCGAAGATCGGAGTCCTGCGGCACCCACCGGCACTTCGGACAAAAGATCCTGATCGCTCTCATGCTTCTTCCTTGAAGGCACGGTTGGTGAGGGTGGGGAGCAGGACATCCAGCCCGGTGGCGGCCCCGGCGTGCAGGCGATTCCGCTGATCCACAACCGCCGGTGCCGGCCTCAACTTTCCCGCCAACGCAGACATCAGATCCTTTCCCACTCCTGCCAGCGCTCCTTGCCTTGGTACACGGGAACGGACTCCGCCTCCGCCGCCTCCGCGTTCACCAGTCGAAACGAGCAGCCCAGCACGGCCGCCGCCGTCTCATCGGTCAGCGGAAACGGAGGCGGCTCGGGTTCCTGACCGTAAAGGAAAAGCCCCACCAGCCGCCCGCCGGGCTGCAACAGGTCGGCCATGCGCGCCACATACTCAGCCCAATGGGATGGTGCAAAGGAACAGAGGAAGCCGCGCTCGTAGATCAGGCCGTATCGCCTCTCCCCGAAATCGTGTTTGAAGAAGTTTCCGTGAATCACCCGGTTCCCAAGCGGGCCCAGCACGTTCCGCGCGTGCGCCACGGCCGGGCCGGAGAAATCAATCGCCTCCACCTCATGGCCGGCCTGATGGAAGGCCGTGACTTCGTAGCCGGAGCCGCATCCGGGAATGAGCACGCGGGCCTGGGCCGGACCGGTCCGTGTCAGGAACGACGCCAGGTTGGGAGGGATGCGGCCGAGGTCCCAGGGCTTCTTTTCACGTTCCCAACGGCGGACCCAGAACTGGGTCCGGAAACTGTCCTCTTCGCTGGATTGATTGGAGCCGCTCATGTTGGAGGTTTCCCAGAAAGGCTCCGTTGAGAGTAGCGGGAAGTAAAGTTCCAAGGTCCCCGGCCCGGTGACGGTCCCGGCTGCCAGGCGATTCAGTGCGCGCCACAATCCTCCCGTCGGCGGCGGGCCGTTGTTGAGCGGTCTGATCGTCACTTCAGTCCGAGGCGTAGAGCCTGGGCAGGACGAGCCTGCGGCGAGCATCCGCTTCGCAGAGACTGGCCTCCGGCCTGGCGCGATCAATGCCGGCTGCGGGCGGCGATCGTGAGGGAAGCCCCTGGAGTCCGGCCGCCTGGGAAGGGGCTGAAGGTTCAGCGGCCAGCTTCAGTTGGCGGCGGGCCGGGGTTCGAGCGTGAGCGGGTCGCGCGTGGGCAGGGTCGTGATCTGGCCGCCGGCAAGGTCGGGGAGCTTCACCGCGTGGTCCGGGTGGCCCTTCAAGACCTCCTCCTTCTGGCCCACGACCAGGATCACCACGCGCGACGGGTCGAGGTGCTCCTGCGCCACGCGCTGCACGTCGGCGGCGGTCACGGCGGCGACGCGGTCGCGGTAGGTCTTGTAGAAAGTAGGATCCTTGGCGAAGCGGCCGGTGAATTCGTCGTCGGCGAAGCGCGTGGCCACCTGGGTCTTGGTCGAGAAGAGGCGCGGGAAGGTGTCAATGAACGAGCGGCGCGAGGTCTCCAGCTCCTGCGCCGCCACCGGCTCGGCGGCGATGCGCTTCATCTCCTCGAGCACGATGCTGGTGGCGTAGGCCACCGTGCGTGACTTGGACTGGAAGGAGGCCTCGAAGGGCAGGGGAAAGTGGACGCCGCCGGGGAAGGCCGAGCCGGCGGAGTAGGCCAGCCCCTCGTCGGAGCGCACGCGGTTCATGATGCGCGAGGTGAAGCCGCCACCGCCGAGGATGTCGTTCATCACGCGGATGGCGAGGAAGTCGGGATGGTCACGCAGCACGCCGGGAAGCTGGAGAGAGACGCGGCCCTGGTTCACGTCCTTGTCGTAGAGATAGAGGCCGGGTGCAGCAAGCGTGGCGTCCGTGGGCACCGGCTGCGCGGGATCGCCGGTGAACGGCCAGGCACTGAAGAACGTCTCCAGCCGCGCGACCATGTCGGCCTTGGCGAAGTCGCCGTTCACGGCGACGACGAAGTTGGCGGGATGAAACCAGCGGCGGTGGAAGGCGCGGAGGTCGTCGGCGGTGATGGCGTTGATGGAGGCGCCGGTGGGCAGGCGGTTGCTCCAGAAATTGGTGCCGAAGGCGAGGTACGACTGCTCGCGGGCCTCGATGTCGGCGGAGTCATCGTTGCGCTGCTGCAGCTCCTGGAGGGTCTGCTGGCGGTAGAGCGCGACCTTGTTGTCCTGGAAGCGGGGCGCGGTCAGCACCTCGCGCGCGAGGGAGAACCCCTCGTCGAGATCCTTGGACAGCAGGTTCAGGCCCAGGCTGCCCTGCGTGTCGCCGACGCCGGTGTTGAGGTTGGCGGCGAGGTAGGCGAGCCGTTCCTCGAGCTCCTCCGCCGCCTTGGTGGCTGTGCCGCCGCGGGCGAGCAGGTAGCCGGTCATGGCGGCGAGGCCCTCCTTGCCGGTCGGTTCGAGATACTTCCCGGTGCGGACGTAGATGACGAAGTTGACCAGCGGCAGCTCGCGGTCCTCGATCACGTAGGCCACCGGCCCGGCCCTGAGCTGGACGCGATAGTCCGCCGGATTGGGAGGCTCGTAGGTGAGCGGCGGGTAGGTGAGCTTGTCCGGGTGGCCGGGGATCTCGGCAGCTGTGGCTGACAGGTGAAGAACCGCAAGCCAAGGCAAGAGGAGGTATCGAAACATAGGTAGATCAGCTATTTCTTCTCAAGCTCGGCGATGCGCTCGCCGACCTTCTTCATCATCAAGCGGGCCATCTGCTGGCGCTTCGGGTCACCGCCGTCGGCCTGGGCCTGCATCCGATCGAGCGCCTCGCGGAGTTTCTTCGCGTCCGTCTCGGCCTTCAGCGAGGCCATCATCTGCCGGACTACGGGGCGCTGCTCGGGCGTAAGCAGGGCGAGGTCGGGATCCTCGTCTGCGGACGCCGAGGTGGGCTTGCGCGTGTAGGTGGCGACGGTGCGGTTCTCGCGGGCGAAGTACTCGTTGGCCACGCGCTTCACGTCCGCGGCGGTCACGGCCTGGATCTTCTTCCCGGCCTCGTTGATCTCGCGCCAGTCGCCGAAACCGTCGTTGAAGATGAGCTGGTAGAGGATGGCGAAGTTGGACGAGAGCTTGCGGTACTCACCGGCCGCGAACTGGTTCTTTACCTTTTGCAGCTCCTCGGCGGGCACCTCCTCCTGCTGGAGCCGCCGCAGTTCGTCATGGATGGCCTGCTCGACGTCGGCGGGCGTCCGGCCGTCGCGCGCCTCGCCGCCGATGTTGAAGAGGCCGGCCCAGCGGCGGTTGTCGGAGTTGGCAAACACGCTCGTGGCCACTTCATTGCTCAGGACCAGCCCCTTGTAGAGCCGGCCGGTGCGGCCGGACATAAGCTGGGCGAGCACCTCCAGCGCGTAGGCGTCCTTGTGGCCGAAGGGCACGGTGTGCCACAGGATGTCCACCTGCGGGTTGGCCTCGGCCTCGGCGATCATGCGCTTCTCGGCCTGCTGCTTTGGCTCCCAGGTGATCACGTCGGGGACGGGCCGGGTGCCGCGCGGGATGCGGCCAAAGTAACTTTCCGCCATCGCCGCCGCCTCGTCGGCCTGGAAGTCACCCACCAGGATCAGGGTGATGTTCTGCGGGGCGTAGTAAGTGGAATAGAACTCGTCGGCGTCCTGCTTGCTGATGGCCGGGATGTCACTGGCCCAGCCGATGATCGGCCAGTGGTAGGGATGGGCCTCCCAGAACATGGAGTTGAGGGTCTCCTCGAACTTGCCCAGCGGCGTGGACTCCGTGCGCAGCCGCCGCTCCTCGAACACCACATCACGCTCGGCATAGAATTCGCGGAAGACCGGGCGCAGCAGGCGCTCGCTCTCCATCCACATCCAGAGCTGGATCTTGTTGGCGGGGACGTTGATGAAGTAGCCCGTCATGTCGTAATAGGTGAAGGCGTTCATCCCCGAGGCGCCGGCGGCGGTATAGAGCCGGTCGAACTCGTTCTTTACCAGAATCTCCCGCTGCGCGGCGATCAGCTTCTTGAATTCCTCCTGCAGCTCGCGGTAGCGCGGGGTGAAGTTCTCCGGCTTGGCCGGGTCATCCAGCTCGCCCTTGCGCCACAGCCCGCGCATCCGGCTCTCCTCGGCGCGCATCAGGTCGCGGACGCGCTCCTGCTCGGCGATGATCCCGAGGTCGCGCGGGGCGTCCTTGGTGCCGAGGTTGGTGGTGCCCTTGAACATCATGTGCTCGAAGAGGTGGGCGATGCCGGTGATGCCGGGGCGCTCGTTGGCGCTGCCCACATGGACGACCCAGCCGGCGGCGATGGTCGGCTCGTCGCGGCGCTCGACCATGAGCATGGTCATGCCGTTGGAGAGGGTCTTCTCGACCACCGGCACCTGCTGGGCCGGGGCGGCCGCGACGACCAGCATCAGGGCCGCGGCTGCGATTCCGAAGCGGACCCGTGCAAATCGGGAACTCAACATGCGTGGATACTCCGCCGGAATCGCCTTGTGGGCAATTGAGCAATTGGGGTGGGAGTCTTGAGCCGTACGGCTCCGCCGATGGCCTGGCGCTTGCCTCCACCAAGGCGGGACCGTGGCGAAGGCCTCGTTCAGGCGCGGCGTGCTGACCAGAAGTTAAGAAACCTCAACCCCAGCCATTAAACTGCCTACAGGCTGGGGGCTTTAGAGAAGGCTCCCGGTCAGGGCCCACCGCGGCAAGGGACGCCCGTGGGAGACTGAGACTCAATTCCAGGAACTCTGCAGCGGTAAGCGTTAGGCGGGGTGGCCGCCCGACTGTGAACTGCAACGTCAACGGCCGTCGCGGCCACAATTTCGAGGCGTTGCGGGTCCCGACCAACCTTCTCGGAGCCCACCTCCAGCTACGATGGTTGGACCGTGTTCGCCTGCCAACTGGCGGTGCCCGGTCATTCACCTCGATGGGACGAACTTGCCTAGTTTCGCCGTGGATGGCCGCGTACGGCGAAGCATCTTTCGCCGACAAGATGGCGGAAGAAAACTGTAACTTTTCCAATTTTGGGTGTCCAGCCTGTTCGCTCAGTGCCTGGGCTCGCAGCGCCGGGCAATGGAGCGGCCCGTGCGTCCGGCCGTTCTCCATCCGCAGCTGGGACTTTCCGGTAACACAAGAAACGCAGCTGGCGCGGAATCGGGCCCTGGCGACGGAGTTCAGAATCCTTGCCCAGGCCAAGATCGTTGGTATCCTTGAGCGTACCGAAGGTCCGGACAGTTTGGGCAGCACTGCCCAAGCCAGTGAAGGCGACGGCGCAGAATGCAGAAAATCTATGCAACTCAAATTCGACTGGTTGATCGTGCTGGAAAATCTTCGACGTGGGATCATGGTCACTGACACGACGCTCGAAGGCCCGGCGGGCCCGCGCATCATTTATGTGAACTCCGCGTGGCTCAAAATGACTGGATATGGCCGGGATGAACTCAGCGGAAA
>JBJXFY010000071.1:0-2811 GCA_046155815.1 Limisphaerales bacterium
GGTTTTTCACGTCCTGGAGCTGGCGCTGGAGGAGCTCGATGTTCTGCTCCTGGACCTTGATGCGCTCGCGGTTGACGATGACGGTGTAGAAGCGCGTGCGGACGTCGAATAGGGCGTCGTTGATGACGGCTTGGAGGGCGAGGATGGCGGCCTCGCGGGCGGCTTCCTGACCGCGGACCGAGGCGCTGACGCCGCCACCGGAGAAGAGCACCTGCCGGGCGGTGACACCGAAGGACCAGGCGTAGTCGTAGCCGTTGGTGGAGACCTCATCGGCATTGCGCGAGTAACCGGCCGACGCGGAGACGTTGGGGATCTGCGAGGATTTCACCTCGACGACGACGCCTTCCTGTTGGCGGATGCGCTCCTTGGCCTGGCGGATGGCGAAGTTGTTATCGAGCGCGAAGGCCAGGGCGTATTTGAGATTGAGGCCCGGAGGCACGTCGAAGGTCGGATCGGGCAGGCCGTCGGGCTGGAAGATGACGGGCTCCTGCGCGGAGGCGGCCGGATTGAAGGCCGAAAGGACGGTAAGGCTGAGCGTGAGCAGGCAGCCGGTTAGGCGGTTAATTTTCATGGGCGGAAAATTACTTGGCGGGGATGGTGGTGAGCGGAGCGGCGCCGAGTGAGGACGATTCACTCGCCACTCGATCGCGGGAGTGGTCCTTGGCGAGAAGGATGTAGACCGAGGGCAGGACGAAGAGCGTGAAGAGCGAGCCGACGGCCATGCCGCCAACAAGGACAAGGCCAATGGAGTTGCGGGCGGCAGCGCCGGGGCCGTCGACGAGTGTGAGCGGGAAATGGCCGGCAATAGTGGCGACGGTGGTCATCAGCACTGGGCGAAGGCGGGTGCGGGAGGCTTCGCGCACGGCGTCGATTTTGGAGCGGCCTGCTTCTTGAAGTTTGTTGGCGAACTCGACGACGAGGATGCCGTTCTTGGCGATAAGTCCGACAAGGGTCACAAGGCCAACCTGGGCGTAGATGTTCATCGTGGTCGTCCAACTCGTGGTCCAGAATGGTGTGTTCGGGTCCGGGATGCGGAGGAACGTGAACACGAGCGCGCCGAACATGGCGAGGGGGACGGAGCCAAGCAGGATCACGACGGGGTCGCGGAAGGAATTGAACTGCACCGCGAGCGCCAAGAAGATCAGCACGATCGACATCAGCAGCGCGGGCAGAAACTTGCCGCCCTCGTGTTTGAACTGGCGGGATTCGCCGGTGTAGTCGATCGAGTAGCCGGGGGGCAGAACCTCCTTCGCGGTCTTCTCGAGGAACGCGAGCGCGGCGCCGAGCTGCGCGGTGCCGCCCGAGAGCTTGACGGCGTTGAGCTGTTGGAAGCGGTTGAGCGAACGCGGCACGGTCTTGTCCTCAAGATGGGCGATGGTGCTGACGGGAATCAGTTCCCCCCGCGAACCGGTGATGTGGATGTCGCGGAGCTGCTCGGGGTTAAGGCGCGTGCTGCGCTCGATCTGCGGGATGACCTTGTAGCTGCGGCCGTCAATGTTGAAGCGGTTGACGTAGTTGCCGCCAAGAGCGGAGGCGAGGTCGGCGCCGACCTGAGCGAGGCTGAGGCCGAGGGCCGCGACCTTCTCGCGATCGATGACGATCTCGGACTGCGGCTGGTCGATCTTGAGGTCGACTATCGGCGGGAACCAGAACAGGCCCTGCGCAGCCGGGTCGGTCATGCACTTCATCGCGATCTGGTTCGCGAACTCGAGGAGTTGCGATGCGTCGGCGGTGGAGGCGATGACGAACTCGACCGGGAAATTGCTGCCACCGGGCAGCGCGGAAGGCGTGAGGGCGTAGACCTCGAGGCCGGGCACTTGGTTTAGACGGCCTTGCACCTCGGGCAGCATCTGGAAGACGGAGCGGTCGCGTTGTTCCCAAGGCTTGGTGACCATGCCGCCGAAGCCGTCCGCCCCGAACGCAGCCGCCAAAGATGGTGGAAACAACAACTGGAACGTGAGTTCGTTCTCCGGTGTGTCGAGGAAGACCTTCTCGACGGCAGCGCCGTAGACGCTCTTCTGGTCGGCCGTGGCGTTCGCCGGGGCGTTGATTGCGCTGAAGATGACGCTCTGGTCCTCGCCCGGCGCGAGCTCCTGCGGGGAGAACATATACATAGGCACTGCGCAAAGGCCGACAACCACCCAAACGGCGTAGACCAGCGGACGGCGGTTCAGGGTTCCGGCCAGGGCGCGATCATAGGATTGGCGCAGGCGGTCAAATTGGTGGTTCACCCATCCTACGAAGCCCTTCTCCTCATCGGCCGCGCTCTTGAGCAGGCGAGCAGCCATCATGGGTGACAGCGTGAGCGCGACGATGCCGGAGATGGTGACGGCGCCGGCCAGCGTGAGGGCGAACTCGCGGAAGAGCGCGCCAGTGAGGCCGCCCTGCAGGCCGATCGGCGTGTAGACCGCGGCGAGAGTGATCGTCATGGCGATGACGGGACCAGCGAGCTCACGGGCGCCGAGCAGCGCCGCATCGAAGGGCGTGCGGCCCTCGCGCAGGTGGCGCTCGACGTTTTCGACGACGACGATGGCATCGTCGACCACGAGGCCGACCGACAGCACAATGGCTAGGAGCGTGAGCAGGTTCAGCGTGAAGCCGAAGGTCTGCATGAGGAGGACGCCGCCGATCAGCGACACCGGGATGGCCATGACCGGCACGAGCGCGGAGCGCCAGGAGCCCAGGAAGAAGAAGATGACGACAACAACAATGAGCAAGGTCTCGATCAGCGTCGTCACCACCTCGTCGATGGCGTTGCTGATGTATTCGGAGGAATCGTAGCCGATGCTGGCCTCAAGACCACCCGGCAGG
>JBJXFY010000193.1:0-16992 GCA_046155815.1 Limisphaerales bacterium
TCTCGCAGACCGGCGCCAACTCCCGCGTCCTCCAGACCGATGGCGAGGACATGCAGAACCGCGACCACTCGTGCTTCTTCTCCGCCGCGCACGCGGCCAAGGACTCCGGCATCGCCCTCCGCCTCGCGCAGGCGCAGAAGCTGAACCTCCCCCTCGCCGCCGCGACCTACCGGCAGTACCGGCGCATGACGGACGAGGGGCTTGGCGACCTCGACAAGTCCGGCGTCGCCGAACTCACCTTCAAGGGTCGCGGCGGCAGGCCGGCGAGACCGGCCGCGGCGGCGGCCAAGCCCAAGGCCAGGCCGGCCACGAAGCCGAAGAAGCCAGCAAAACCGGCCAAACCCGCGAAAAAGGCCGGCCAGGGGAAGAAGCGGTAGGTCGAACGCGGATTGCGGAAGGTGGATGGCGGAATCCCCGGCGGCGGCGAACCGCCCCCTCTGGACAATCCGCCTCCCGCCCCCCCCGCCTCGGCCCTTGCAGTCTGAGCCGCCGCGGTGCTTTCCCTGCTCGCCTTCCGGGCCGGCGCCGCCAAGATGCCGCCAAGCCACGGAGCCATGCCCGACCCCGCCGCGCCCCCGAGCCCGAGCCTGGCCCGGTTCCCGCCGACGCAGCCGACGTGGTTTCAGGCGGTGCGCGATCCCGCCGTGCTCGAACAGATCTGCCGGCTCTACTGGGAGCCGCTGTACGCCTTCATCCGCCGGAGCGAGGGCGGCGCCAGCCCGGCGGACGCTCAGGACTACGTGCAGGGCTTCCTGGCCGGCATGGTGGACGCGGACTTCCTCGCGCGCGTGGACGCGGAGCGCGGGCGGTTCCGCAGCTTCCTGAAGCAGGCTTTCATCCATTACGTCCGCAACGAGCGCCGCGCCGCCCGCGCCCTCCGCCGAGGCGGTCCGCTGCCGCCCCTCTCGCTCGACGCCGCGGGGGAGGACGGGCCGGCCATCCTGCCCGAGCCGGCGATCACGGCCACGCCGGACGAGGCGTACGATGCCGCGTGGGCGCGCCGGATCATGCGCACGGCGCTGCGACGGCTGGAGGAGGAGTTCGCGGGGCCGGCGGCCGGGCGCTTTCTCGAACTCAGCCCGTGGCTCACCCGTCCGCCCGTACCGGGCGAGTATGAGGCCCTGGCGGCCCGCCGGGGCGTGGGCAAGGACGCCGTGGCACAGGACGTGCTGCGGCTGCGCCGACGGCTCCGGGCGCTGGCGAAGGATGAGGTGCTGGCCACCGTGGCCGACCCCGTCCTGGCCGAAGAGGAGCTGCGCTACCTCCTCCGGGTGCTGGTGGCCGGCGGGGCGGACCTCCCCGGATGAAGGCGGAATAGTCCGTCAGCGCCGTCCGGCAGGCGTGTATCAATCAAGGAAGCCCTGATGTCCGCCCCGTGCCCAACCTGCGGCGAGCCGCTCGCCCGCGGCCTCTGCCCGCGCTGCGCCGCGACGGTGCTGTGGCGGGAGGAGGATTCCACCGTTCATGACGGCCCATCCGCCGGCGGTGCCTTCGTGCGTCCGACGACCCTCGGACCGTACGAACTTGTCGAGGAGATTGCGCGCGGGGGCATGGGCGTGGTGTATCGCGCCCGCCAGCCCAGCCTCGGCCGCGAAGTCGCGGTGAAGGTGATCCTGGCGGGACCGTTTGCCGGGGCCGCCTCCCTGGCGCGCTTCCGGGCCGAGGCCGAGGCCGTCGCCCGGCTGCACCATCCCAACCTGGTCGCCGTCCATGATTTTGGCGAGACCGGCGGCCACCACTGGCTCTTGATGGACTACGTGGCCGGCCCGACGCTGGCCGCGCTCACCCGCGACGGCCCGCTGCCGCCGCGCACGGCCGCCCGCCATGTGCGCGACGTGGCCGCCGCCGTGCAGCATGCGCACGACCACGGCGTGCTGCACCGCGACCTCAAGCCCGGCAACGTGCTCGTGGACGCCGAGGACCGCCCACGCGTCACGGACTTCGGCCTCGTCAAGCGCCTCGACCGCGACGATTCGCCGACGCTTTCCGGCCAGTTGCTGGGCACGCCCGGCTTCGCCCCGCCCGAGCAGCTCGCGCCGCGGCTGGGGCCCGTGACCGTGCGGAGCGACGTGTACGGATTGGGCGCCCTGCTCTACCACCTGCTCACCGGCCGGCCGCCGTTCCAGGCCGGGTCCGTGCCCGAGACCATCGGGCAGGTGCTCCACGCGGAACCGGCCCCGCCCCGGGCGCTGAACCCGGCGGTGCCGCGCGACCTCGAAACCATCTGCCTGAAATGCGTCGCCAAGGAACTCGGCCGCCGCTACGCCACCGCACGGGAGGTGGAGCGCGAACTGGCATGCTGGCTGGCCGGCGAACCCATCACCGCGCGACCCACGCCGGCCTGGGAGCGCCTGTGGCTCTGGTGCCGCCGGCGCCCGGCGGTGGCGGTGCCCAGCCTCGTGGGCGGGCTGGCCCTGCTGATCCTCGCGGTTGGCACCCCGCTCGTCGCATTGCGCCTGCAGCGGGCCGAACTGGCCGACAAGGAAAGGGACTTGGCCCGTGCCCATGCCGATCTGCGGCAGCAGGAGTCCAAGATTGCCGACGCGCAGGCCCGGCGCGCCTCCCTGGAGTCGGGCCGCCGCTTCGGGAGCCTCGCCGCACTGGCCGCCGCCGCGGCGATCGAGCCGACGCCCCGCATCCGGGACGAGGTCATCACCACGCTGGCCGCGCCGGACATCCAAGTTTGGCGGACCTTGAACACCAATGGCAGCCCGCTGCTGCGTCCCGTGCTGGACCGGACGGGCCTGATGATGGCGGGAGCGACGACCAACGGCGACGTTCAGGTCGTGGCCGTGTCCGACGGCCAGGAACTCCACCGCCTGCCCCCCGTCGCGTCGGACGTCGTCATGGTCCATGCCTTCTCACCCGATGGCGCGCTGCTGCCGGTGACGTATGCGGACGGCCGGACGCGGATCTGGAGCCTGCCGGAGCGGGAGGTGAAACTCAGCTATGCCGGAAGCCCGCGCTTCGAGACGGTGGACTACAGCGCCGACGGCCGGACGCTGGCGACCGTCGTGGATGGAACCAACGTCGTGATCCGGTCACGGCCGGATCTTCAGGTGAAGGCCATCCTTCCGGTTTCCTTTGTCGCGAGCTACGTCAGCCTTTCCCCGGACGGCGGACGGCTGGCCATCTCGGCTTTCAACTACCGGCAGGTCGAATTGTTCGAGACGGCAGGCACTCATCTGGGAGGGATGGTTTATCCTTACGCTGCCGGCGAGCCGGCCTGGCACCCCGACGGATGCCTGCTGGCCGTTGCGACGTCGGGCGGCTTCGTGCATCTCTGGGATTCCGGCAGCCAGCAGATGGTCAAAACGTTGAAGGGACACCAAGGCTCGGTCGGCAACGTGGTCTTCAGTCCCGATGGGCGGCACCTCCTTTCTTCCGGCTGGGACGGCACGCTGCTTTGGGAGACAGTTTCCGGGCGGTGTGTCGCGAGGTTGGGTTCGGTGGTTGCGCGCCTGAAGTTCAGTCCTGACGGGCAGATGGTCATGGGGGCTGCCTGGGAGAAGGACAGGATCCACCTGTGCCGGTTTTCGGCTGCGCCGGAGGTCCGGCATTTTCCGGTGGTCGAGCACGCCGGCGAGATCGGGGACTTCGCCCTGCATCCTCGGCTGGGGCTGATCGCCGCGACCTTGGGCAACGCCGTGTGGCTCCTGGATTCCCAGACGGGACGTAGGCTTGGCCGCCTACCGACGAGGCAAAGCTGGGGTGTTTGTTTTGATCGCGACGGCAGCCGGCTGCTGGTCAGTGGAGACTTTGGCGTGCAAGTCTGGCCGGTCCGTCTGGAAGCGGGGGCAGTGCCGCTGTTGGGTCCGCCGCGTTCGCTGCTGGCCGAGAGCGGGTGCCGCGAGCTGTCCCTCTCCGGGGATGGGCGCGTCCTTGCCGTCGGGCATGGCAAGCATGTCCATCTCGTGGACTTGGATGCCGAACGGCAGGTTGCTGTCACCGAGGACCATCCTTCAGAACACATCCACCGGACGGCCCTCTCCGCCGACGGCCGCCGGCTCGCGACCTCCGGCTGGCACTCCCCGGAGGTTGGGCTTTGGGACGCCGGGACCGGTAAGCTCGAAACCTACCTGGGCCTGCCAGGAAACGATGGCCATGGAGTGCCTTGCTTCGATCCTCAAGGACGATGGCTGGCGTTGGCGTTCCCTGGGCGCCTCGCCTTCTTTGCGCACAGGGCAGGGAAGCTGCAGCGAGAGCTCCCGGTGGGTGATGCCTACGGACTGGCCTCGTCGGCCCGCGGCGACCTGCTGGCCGTGCGGGACACGACCACCTCGGTGGCGCTCGTGAATGTGGAATCCGGCGAACAAGTCGCTCGGCTGGTGGGGCTGGAACATCTTCATGTCCAGCGGATCAAATGGGAACGGGACGACGCCCTGCTGCTGATGCAGACGCTGGATGAAAACCTGGTGGGCGGGGTGCTGCTCTGGAATCTGGCCCGCATACGGGCACACCTGGCACCCTTGGGCCTGGATTGGGGGCTTGGCCCGCCGACGGCCGATGCCTTCGCAGCCTCGCCGCCGGCCGTGCGCGTGAACCTGCCGGTCGGCCAGGAAGTCGCCGGGGAGACGACGGTGGTCTCCGGTCGGCCAGAGGGAATGGAGAGCCGGTTGATTGACCTGTCCGGGTTTTACAACGCCACCCTGGACGCCCCCTGGAACCTCTACGCGGACAGCACCTATTCCCAGTTGCCGCGGGGCCGCCAGATGATCGGCGGCCGGCTTTATGATGTGCGCGGCATCGTGCAGGCGGGCGGCTTCGATCCGGCCCTGCGCCCGTATTCCCGGAAGGTGGCCGGGATTCCCGTGGGGCAGGCCGTGGAGCAGCTCCATTTCCTGCACGCGGCCAACAACGGCAACGACGTCGGCGTAGGGACGCGCCTCGGCCACTACGAGGTCACTTATGAGGACGGGCGGACGCTGGAGATTCCGATCATCCTGGGCCGGGACGTGAACGACTGGTGGAGCCGCACCGACGAGTCGCCCGTGCCCCGGATCGCCTGGAGCGGCACGAGCCCGGCCAGCGCGGCGGCCCGGCGCAAGATCCGCCTTTTCGTGAGCACTTGGGAGAATCCGCGCCCGGCGGTCCGCGTGGCCTCGCTCGCCCTCGTCACCGCCGATCTGACAGCCGTTCCTTTCCTGGTGGCGGTCACGGCGGAGTGAGCGGGGCGACGGATTGTTTGTCAGCGGGCGGCGGCGAACGGTTAATAGAGGAGGGAGGAGCAGCCCGCCCTTCCAGATCACCAACCGTCAACACCGACCCGCCCATGCACTTGCATCTGCACCGCACCCTCCGCCTCGGCCCGCTGGCCCTCGCCCTCCACGCCCACGCCGCTCCGATCTTGCCGCTGATCACCATTGACCCCGTGGCGAGCGATCACGACACACTTGTTTTCGACGCTCGTTGGGGATCGCATGGTCAGCAGACGGTCGTCCAAACAAGCAAGCAGCTAGTTGTCAATATCCCGGAAGGGATCGAGTGGACCGCCTCACTTTACCATAACTTCTTTTATGATATTGACACTGGACCGGGGCCAGACTCATACCCGAACGGAGGGTTGATCGTCTTCGGGGTTGGTCGTGGTCCTGCGGCCTCGACCGAGTTCATGTTGGCCAGCATGCCCTTCCAGGCCGACCTCAACACCCTGCTGGGTCCTCTTCAGAGTTATCCTGACGCGCCCAGTTTTTGTGTCTGGCAACATCAAATGCATTGGCACACACACTAAAAAGACATAAATCATGAAACTCCCATTGGTTTCCACAGCCATTTCGGTCGCAACAGTCATCTTTGGCGCAGACTCAGCAGGGCTTGCGCTTGCAGGTTCGTTCTTCTCTGACTTTTCGTTCGGCAGCGGCACGCCATTCGTCGGGACGACGAACTTGGCTGGCGTGCAGGTTACGATTGTCACTACGAACACCGAGCCCAATCCTGGCTCCCCGAATGCGTTCCGTGACTTTGCGAATACTGAACCAGCTCTTGTCTCATTCACGTTCAGCGCACCGATCGACGACTTCTATCTTGACGTCAGTTTTGTCCGTGCCGACGAGATGCTCACCGATTTCAACATCGGGCAGCCCATTTCGCTTTCGGGTACACTGGTCAATGTGACAGGCAGCGTCACGACCGGCGGAGCGGATGACAACGGCTTCGGCCGCCTGACTTGGCGTGGTATTCATACGAACCTGGTGACATTCACCATTGGCAACTTCCCAAACCCCGGCTTAAGCCCGGCTCTCGCAATTGAGAGATTCGGTTTCGGGGCTTCATCTCAGCTCAGTATCCGGGCATCACAGGTCGAGCTCTGTTGGGATACAGCCACCAACTATATCTACCAGCTGCAGTACCTCGAAGACATGAGCACGAACGGTTGGCTTTCTTTCGGAAGTCCGATGCTTGGCACAGGCACGAGATTCTGCACGAACGATTCGATCTTGGTTGGGCAGCCGAGGCGCTTCTATCAGCTTTTGATCACGAACGCACCATGATCAGGGGAATAGACAAACCGCCGAACAAGATCACTGGAGCGAACAGCCGCCCCGCTTCGCAGTTCGAGAGCCGCGGGCTTCGCCGACGCACTCCGGTTGTCGATAGTCACGGGCGTTATCACGGCGGGGCGGCTGTCGCTCTGTTCGGTCGATAGCCATGCTCCGTGGCATGATTGGACCGCCCCTGACTGGGGAACCTTCACGGTGACCCGCGCCGGCGACGGTCTGAGTGCGCGCGTCGTTTTTCGGGCGTTCCCAGTGCCCGAGCCCGGCACCGGGGCCGGCCTGGGCCTGTTCGCGGCCGGCGCGCTGCTCCGGCATCGGCGTGCGTAGCCGATTCAGCCTGCCACTCCGGCTTCCCACCACGGCCATGACGGGAAACAATTCACGACCCGTGCGGCCCTGCCGCTTCAAGGATGGGCCGGAAGTGGATTGTCAGCGGGCCTCCGAAACGGGTTATGGGGAAGTGAACGGGAGGCGCGCCCGGCCGGGGATTCCGGCCGGGCGCAGTGAGGACCGGGGCCACGCCGCCTTCCGAGCGGCCTCACCAGGAAAGCCAACGTCCATGAGCTCATCCCTTTTCCGCATCATCGTCCTGCTTGCCCTAGTCGGCCGCGCCGACGCGCTTCCCTACCAGTATGTCGGCCGGCTGTCGGACGCCGGCACGCCGGCCAGCGGGCCGTTTGACCTCGTCTTTCAACTCTACGCCGAGCCGGGCGCGGTGACGCCGGTGGGGCCGCCGCAGGCGTTCGAGGACGTGCCGGTGCGGGACGGCGTGTTCACCGTGCCGCTGGAATTGAACGACGCCGCGCTGGCCGTGCTGCCGCGGCACCTGGTCGTGTCCGTGCGGCCGGGTGCGTCGGACGATCCGCGGGATTATGTGAAGATCAGCCCGCAGCCGCTGCCGCCCGGCCCCGCCTTACAGGCGCTGGTGGCGGAACGGCTCGCCGCCGGGGCCGGCGTGCGCAGCGTGAACGGCCTGCGCGACGAGGTGACGCTGCAGGCCGGGCCCGGCGTGGCGCTCTCGCAGACCGCGGGAATCCTGCGCATCGAGGCCACGGAGGCGGGCCGGCCGGTGGTGCGGAGTTTCAACGGGGAGAGCGGGGACGTGCAGCTGGAGCTGGGCGACGGACTGGCCTACGTGACGACGGCGGGCGCCACGCGTCTGGCCGCCACCGTGCCGGAAGGCCCCCGAGGGGAGCCCGGCCTGCGCGGAGAGTCCGGGCCGCCGGGACCGACCGGCCTGTCGGGTCCGGCGGGTGCGGCCGGACCCAAGGGAGACCGGGGTGAGGCCGGCCCGGCCGGAACCAGGGGAGATGCGGGATGGCCGGGGCCGCGCGGCGAGGCTGGCGCGCCGGGGCCGAAGGGGGACCGCGGCGACGCCGGCTTGACCGGCCCGCCGGGAGAACGGGGCCTGCCCGGCCCGAAGGGCGATCCCGGGGAACCCGGGGTCGAGGGCCCCACCGGCCCGAAAGGCGAGAAGGGCGACCAGGGAGTGCCCGGCCTGCCCGGGGCCAGCACGGGCTGGGCCTTCACCGGCAACGCCGGCGTGGATCCCGCCGGCTTTCTCGGCACCTCGGATGACCGGGCGCTGAACGTGCGGGTGAACAACCAGCACGCGCTGGCGGTGCTGCCCTCGCCGGGCACGCCCAACCTCGTCGGCGGGGCGCGGCAGAACGATGTGAGCACGAGGGCGGTCTTCGGGCAGGCGCGCTTCCCCGACGTGGAGGGCGCGGTGATCGGCGGTGGCGGCGGCGTCTTCGTGCGGGGCTCGGCCGAGGTCCATGCCAACCTCGTCACGGACGACTACGGCGTGATCGGCGGCGGCAACCGCAACCAGGCCGGCAACGACAACGGCGACTCCGTGGACGCCCACTACGCGACGGTCGGCGGCGGGTACGGCAACCGGGCCCGCGGCGTGGCCAGCACCATCGCCGGCGGCTCGGGCAACGTGACCGCGAACAACGATTCCACGGTGGGCGGCGGCTGGCTGAACACGGCCTCGGGGCCGCGCGCGACGGTCGGCGGCGGGCAGCAGAACGTGGCCGAGGCGGCGCATGCCGTGGTGCCGGGCGGGCTCGGCGCCCGCGCGCGGCATCCCGGCCAGATGGCGTTTGCGAACGGCTTCTTCGAGGCGCCAGGCGATGCGCAGGTCTCAACCTTCGTGTTCCGCCGCGAGTTTCTGCGGCCTGCGCCGGGCGATGGCTCCGCTGTGTTCAACATCCCGCTCACCGAGAACGGGGAGCGGATCACGCTAGGGGAAAACACGGCGATGCTGTTCGAGTTTCGGTACGTGGCCCTGGCCGAGAACGGGGAATGCGGTGCGGGCAGGTACTTGGCCGGCTTTCGGCGTCATTCCGGAACCGTCCAGCAGCTCCGGGCCAAGTCAGGATTCGAGGTTTTCGGCGTGGACGAGCGTTACCTGGCTTCCAGCTCACCGCCGAACCAACTGGAGTCATATCTCTCGGTGTCGGCGGACGGCACCGTGTCGGTGACAGCCCAGGTCTCCCCGACCGGCGGATTGGCGGGGGAACGCATCCGCTACGTCTGGACGATCCAGGCGGTTGAGGCGCGCTTCTGAACTGCGACCGGAACTCCTGCCATGAAGCCCACACTGCTGTCCTTCCCTCAGCCGTCAACCGCCTGGAGGTGGCTGATCCGCCTTGGGGCCGTGGTCTTGGCCACTGTCGGGATGACGGCCCCGCTCGTCCTTGAAAGCCTCGACCTCCAACCCCAGGCCGGCGGCGTTGGCGGAAGCTACGTCTTGGCCGGAGCGCTGGTGGTTCCGGCGGCCGGCGTTTCACCCGATGGCCGCTGGGGCCTGAGCACCGGGCCGCCGGCCCAGTTCATCGTGACCGCGGCCGGAACTGATCGTCCGCCGCTGGCCTTGGCCCTGGCCGGGGCGGAGCTGGAACTCAGCTGGCCCGAGCGGTTTGCCGGTTTCGTCCTGGAAGTGTCGCCGGCTGTGGCCGGAGCCGAGGTCCGGTGGAGCGTCGCGGACGGGCCGGCGGAGACGGTCCGCGGACACGTGACCGTCCGGCTGCCGCGCAACGCGGAAGGAAGCTACTTCCGCCTGCGCAGACCCTGATCCTTATGAACCTCCAAGAAGGCACCTGCTCGAATGCGGCCGGGATTTCCTGTCCGCACCGCATCGGCGAAAATCACCGCCACATGCCCGAAAACGGGCGATCGAAGGAGCCCTCACGCCGGCCACCCGGAGGGAGCATCCGGGTGGCTCTGAGCCTGCTGATCCTCTGCATCACAGCCACCGGTTGCGCCAACGGCCGCCCGGTCCGTTGGGAATGGGGCGGCTGGCGGTCCAGAGCACCGGCTGGTGGGGACGCGTTCGATTCCACATGGATCCAGATGGATCAACTTCGGTATCCCGCCAAGTGGGCCCGGTAAGGTTGGATCGCAGGTCCGGGTCCACGGACCGCCTGCATCAAACTCCGCCCTTGCACTCCGCCTTTCCGTTCCCAAGCTCCCCGCCACTTATGACGCCGGAAGCGTCCCACGAGGACGCATGGATCAAGTTTCTCGCATGGTTTGAGGTCAACCGGAAGCGGCTGCTGCTCACGTTTGGGCTGGTCGTCGTCGCGGTGGCGGTCTGGTACTTGACCCGCCTCGCCCGCGAACGCTCCGAGGCCGCAGCCAGCCGGCAGCTCATCGCACTCGCGGCGCGCACCGCCGACCCCGCCCCACCGGCCGCGGACTTCCTCAAGCTGGCCGAGACGACCGGCCGCACCCAGGCCGGCAAGCACGCCCGGCTCCTTGCCGCCGAGAGGCTCTTCGGCGAGGGCAAGTACGCCGAGGCGCAGGCCGAGTTCGAGCGCGCGCTCGCCATCAGCCCGGAAGGCGTGCTCGCCCCACAGGCCGCCTACGGCGTCGCCGCCAGCCTCGACGCGCAGGACAAGCTCGCCGAAGCCGAGGCGAAGTACCGAGAGATCACCGTCCGCTTTCCGGACGACGCCGCGGCCCGGCACGCGCGCCTGGCCCTGGCGGGCCTCGCCGAGTCAAGGCAGCAGCCTGAACAGGCGGCCAAGCTCTACGACGAGCTGATCCGCGAGGCGCGACCGGGCATCTCCTCGATGGAGGCCCGCTCCCGCCGCGAGGCTTTGGTGCGCGAACACCCGAATCTTGCCGGGACCAACGCACCGGCCCCGCCGGCGGCGGCGCCGCTGAGTCTCACCACGCCGGCCGGACGGTAGGCGAGGCACTCTCCGCTTCCGGGGCGCGCCGCGCGACGGTGCTCGCGTTGGCCCACGGCCTAGATCAGCGTGCGACCCATGGCCGCGCACGTCCACGATTCCACCCCGGCGGCGGATTTTATCCGCGCGCGTTCCCCAGTCCGGCCGCGGCTGGGGATTGTACTGGGCAGCGGCTTTGCGGCGGCGGCGGAAGTTGTCACAGTCGAGAGCCGGTTCCGTTTCGAGGAACTTCCGGGCTTTCATGCCGCCAGTGTGCCGGGCCACGCCGGCCAATTGCTGCTGGGCGGGCTGGGACCGCTGCCAGTCGCACTGTTCGCCGGCCGGCTGCACTTCTACGAAGGCCACCCGATGGAGGTCGTCACCCTGCCCGTGCGTGTGCTGGCAGCGCTCGGCGCGAAGACCGTGCTGCTCACCAACGCCGCCGGCGCGGTGAATCCCGACCTGCGCCCCGGCGACTTCGCCGCCATCACGGACCACCTCAACCTGATGGGCGTGAATCCGCTGCGCGGGCATCCGGGCGGCGCGGACAACTTCGTGGACCTGACCGGCGCGTACGATCCCGCGCTGCGACGGCTTCTGGCCACGGCCTCCCCGGCCGCGGGCTTCGCGCTGCGCGAGGGCGTGTACTGCGCAGTCAGCGGGCCGAGCTTCGAGACGCCGGCGGAAATCCGCGCCTTCCGCGCGCTGGGCGCCGACCTCGTGGGCATGAGCACGGTGCCGGAGGTTATCCAGGCGCGGCGGCTCGGGCTCCGCGTCGCGGCGGTGTCGTGCGTGACCAACCTCGCCGCCGGGCTGGCCGGCGCGGTGTCCCACGAGGAGGTGCTGGCCGTGGGCCGCGAGGCCGGTCCGCAGGCCGCGGCGCTGCTCACGGAATTTGCCCGGCTTTATGCGAAGGCTGACGAAGGCGCGGAAAAGTGAGCTGGTCCGCGCGGCGGTGGCGGCGCGGGAACGGGCCGTCGCGACGTACTCGCAGTTCCGGGTAGGCGCGGCGCTGCTCGCGGCCGACGGGTCCGTCACGGCCGGCGCGAACGTCGAGAGCGCCAGCTACGGGCTGACCTGCTGCGCCGAGCGCGTCGCGCTGTTCAAGGCGTTGACCGAAGGCCGGCTTGATTTTGTGGCCATCGCCGTGGCCGCGCCGGTGCGGGGCGGCGTGATGCCCTGCGGCGCGTGCCGGCAACTCCTGGCGGAGTACGCCCCGGAGGCCGTGGTTCTGACGGTGGATTCGGAACGGCCGGATGGCTGGGCGGAGTTCCGGGTGGCCGAACTGATCCCGCGCGCCTTTGTCGGGCCGGTTCAGGAAGCGCGTGCGGGCTTGCAGCCCGCCCCAAGCGCCAGGCCGGCGGCCCGGACCACCATCAGAAAATCCGCTTTCCCAGCAGCGACGCCGCGAGGTCCACGGCGAGGCGGGCGGTGAGGTTGCGGCTGTCCAGCACCGGGTTCACCTCCACAAGGTCAAGCGAGACGGCCTGCCCGGCGGCGTGCAGCTCCTCCATCAGGTAGTGCGCCTCGCGCCAGGTCAGGCCGCCCATCACCGGCGTGCCCACGCCGGGCGCGTACACGGAGTCCAGGGCATCGAGGTCCAGGCTCACGTGGACCTTCGCGACGGGCGCGAGATGGGCAAGCGTTTCGGCGACGGCGCGGTGGATGCCGAGGCGGTCAATGTCGCTCAGGGTCACGACCTTCACCCCCTGCTCGCGCAGCAGCCGTCGCTCGCCCCCGTCAAGGTCGCGCGCGCCGAAGAGAACGACATGCCGCGGGGCGACCTTCGCGCCCGGCCGGCCGAGGTCCACGAGCTCAGTCCAGCCGAGGCCGCACAACGCAGCCAGGGGCATGCCGTGGATGTTGCCGGTGGGGCTGGTGTCGGGCGTGTTGAAGTCACCGTGGGCATCCACCCACAGCAGCCCAAATTCGCCGTGCGCCGCCGCCGCGGCCGACACGGTGCCGACGGACAGCGAGTGGTCGCCGCCGAGAAAGATGGGGAACGCTCCGGCCGCAAAGCTGCGCCGCCCGTGCTCGAACACCTGCCCGCACACTCCCGCGATGTCCGGGAGAAACTCATGCGGCCGCCGGTGCGGGAGCGTGTCGCGGTCCGGCCCGGCCACGTTGCCGTGATCCTCGACCGCGAGGCCGAGGGCGGCGAGTTCGTCATGCAGGCCGGCATACCGGATGGCTGCGGGGCCCATGCTGACGCCGCGGCGCTGCTGGCCGTAGTCCATGGCGACGCCGAGGACGTGGACTGAACGTGAGACGGGCGAGGAGCTTTCGGCCATGGGCGGAGGCGTGCCGGCATTTAAGCCCGCCGGCCGCCCGCTGGCAACCGCCGGCCGGTCCGCTTCACGGTTGCAGCACCTCACGCCGCAGCCGGCCCACCTGCACCGCGGGCAGGCGCAGGTCGTGGGTGCCCGCTTCCATGCGCTCCGGCCCGACGTGCCCGTCCACGAACACCGCCTGCGCCCGGCCGCGGTGGCGGAAGTGGGCCGTCGGTTCGTTGGTGTTCACGTAGTAGAACTCCTCCAGCATCGGCCGGTCCGGCGCGGCGGGCGGCTGGAAGTCATTCACCTGCGCGGCGTCCGCCAGGAAGACGCAGCCGGCGGGCTGCCGCACGGCGGCGATCGTGACGGGCGGGACGGCGGCGGGCGCGGAGAGCAGGAGGTTGTAGCCGTAGGCCCAGGTGGCGGTGACGGCCTTGGGCTTGAACCACGTCGCGTCGCGGCGCAGTGCGGGGCACGACTCGACACCTCGCCCGCCGAGATGCGGCGCGAGGGCGCCCTGCCGGAAGTCATACTCGCGCGTGCCCTCCGGGCCGCGGCCCAGCCAGCCGAACCACCAGAGGTCGCCGCCATTCGTCACGCCGCGGCGGTAGCGGAAGGCCGCGCCGTCGTGCTCGTCCCAGTAGAGCTGCCCGGCGAGGCCGAGCTGGCGGAGGTTCGACGCGCACTTCGCCGTCTGCGCGCGGGCCTTCGCGCCGGCGAGCGCGGGCAGCAGCAGCACGGCCAGCAGCGCGATGACCGTCAGGACGACGAGCAGCTCGACGAGCGTGAACGCGGCGGAAAGCGCGCCGCCGGCATCCGGGCGATCAGAGGCCGGTGGCACGTTGCGGGCGGCGCACCGAAGGCGCGCCGCCCGGCTGCTCGGGACGGGAGACCTCACCGTGCCAGAAGGCGTCGCAGCGCCAGCGCCAACCCGCCAACGGCGAGCAGCAGGCCCGCCCGCGGTTCCGGCACCGCGCTCACGGCGTCAATCTCCGCGCGGCCGGACACGACCTCGAGGCGCACATACTGCGCCTGCGGCAGGCTCACCGGATTGCCGCCGCCGTCCTGCGCCCACGAGAGGTCGTAGCCCGCGCCGCCGCCCGCGCCCGCGTACAGCGCGCGGATGCCGGCGAGGCCCTCGCCGTCAAAATCTCCGGGCGTGAGGACCGGGTTTACCGGCTGCGTGAAGTCGCCCTGGCCGTCGGTTGGCCAGAAGCTGTCCACCATCGGCGCACGGGCCGGGTCCAGGACGAACCAGTTCGCGCCGTCCGCGCTCACGGAAACGCGGGTGATGCCGGCGTTGTGGGAGAACAGTGAGCCGTCCGTGAGGCCGCCGCCTGTGAAGTCGCCGTTCGTGATCATGAAGCCGGCGCTGCCGAAGATCAGGAAGTCGAGGCCGAAGGCGTTCAGCGGGTCGTTGAGGACCGGCGCCCCGAACTGGAGCGTGACCAAGCCGCCCGCACCAAGCGACAGGAGCTGGCCGGACTGCCACGGCGGGCTGAAGGGATCCACCGGCCCGCCGAACGGGCCGGGTGTGACGCGGGACGGCTCACCGAGGAGGGCGGCGGTGTTGGTGTAGCCGGCGGCAGGGGCGGAGCCGGGCTGGTAGTCGAGGACAAGCGCGGCGTGGTTGGCCGCGTGGACGGTGGCGAGGCAGGCCGGCGCAAGCAGCGCGGCGGCGAGTTTCATCTTCATCGGGGTCTCAGTCTGAGGTCCGCGCGCCCGGCGCGGACTGTTGGGCAGTTCCCGAGACCAGTGCTGGGAAGGGGCGGAAGACGAAAAAGCCTCCACCCCCGCCACCGCGGAGCATGAAGGCCTCCCGCCGAAGCGGGACCACCGGCCACGGGCCGGCGGGGCTGGTCTCATCCTTCTCTTGGGCGGAGAAGCGTCCCGGCCTCGCGGCCGGGACGGACGAGCACTGGCGGACCGATATCCGGACTCCGGGCTTCTGATCTCGCTCCCGCCTTCCGAGCCTGTGACAGCCAGTGGCCAATGGGAGTTTGTAACCCGATACCGTGGCGCAACCGTCCCCGATTCTCACGGGGTTCCCTGACATCCGCCGGTGATCCGCGGGCGGCGTGGGCCGCCCGCAGTTCAAAGAACTGGCGGAGAGGAAACACGGCCGGCCTGCCGCCGCCAAGCGGAATGTGGAGGGAAGTTTCGTGGCTGCGTCCCCCGTGCAGGAGGTTGCCCTGCCGGGCGGGAAGCGGCACGGCTCGGCTGCCGCCGCAGCTTCATGAGGGCCCGCCTTTCGCGCTGCCTGTTCGTGGGCCGATGGCTGGCCGCCGGCCTGTGCTTCCTTTTCCCCGTCGCTTCCGCCCAGACCGCGCCGGCCATCACAGGCGTCCGCCTCGACGGCGGCGGCCGGGCCGTGGCGCGCGTCGCCGCGGCCACGAACAACGCCTATCTCATCCTCCTCCGCGGGGACGAGTTGACGGCCATCACCAACGCCGCCGATCTCGTGCTGCCATCGGCACCCGGCACGGCGGAGATGGAACTGGTGGACCGTCGGCCGTCCGCGCTAATTCACATCCGCTTCTACCGCGTGGAACAGGTGCCGTTGGCCACGCCCACGGACAGCGATCGTGACGGGATAGATGACGTGTATGAACTAGGCTACAGGCCATCGCTCGACCCACTGAGTCCAAGCGATGCGGCGCTTGATGCAGATTACGACGGGTTGACGAATCTCGAGGAATACAGGCGCGGCACTGATCCATTGGTTGCCAGTCCGCTGCTGCCTCACGCAAGTCACCCCGCTGCGGGAGGCGAGCATACGCTGGCATTGCGTTCCGATGGCTCGCTTTGGGCCTGGGGTGGCAACATATATGGCCAGTTGGGTGACGGAACGCTGGAGCAGCGTAGCCCGCCGGTTGCCATTCAGCCGGACGAGCGATGGCGTGCGGTTGCAGCGGGCGTCTTCCACACGGTGGCGCTGAAGGCGGACGGCTCACTCTGGGCCTGGGGCAACAATCTTCTCGGCCGTTTGGGTGACGGGACGTCGACGCATCGTCGCGCCCCGGTGGCTGTACAACCGGGCGCACTTTGGCGGGCGGTGTCGGCCGGTTATGAGCACACCTTGGCAATCCACGCCGACCGGACGCTTTGGTCGTGGGGCAGGAATCCCCACGGCCAGCTTGGGGATGGAACCAGAACCAGTCGCTCGGTGCCGGTCGCGATCCTACCAGCCGAACGTTGGAGCACGGTCGAGGCCGGCGGTGACATCGCGGGTGCCCATACCGTAGCCATCAAGGCGGATGGTACGCTTTGGACTTGGGGTCGCAATGATTCCGGCCAGTTGGGTTACGGAACCAAGATGGGCCGGCTGACACCAGTCGTCATTCGACCGCAAGACCGCTGGCTGGTGGTGGCGGCCGGATATGAGCACACAGCCGCCATCCGGGCAGACGGCAGTCTATGGACGTGGGGAAAAAACTCTGCCGACCAATTGGGTGACGGAACGCGAACCGACCGCGTCATGCCTGTGCCGGTTCAATCTGGTGAGCGTTGGCGGATGGTGTCAGCGGGAGGTCGTTACTCAATGGCAGTGCGCGCAGATGGCTCGCTTTGGGCTTGGGGGGCGAACTCTTCGGGTGAGCTTGGGGATGGAAGCAGAACAAACCAGATTGCACCCATCCAAATCCGCGGCGATGAGCAGTGGCGGGCTGTAACCGCGGGTGAATTTCACGGCCTGGCGCTCCTGGAGGATGGCAGTCTGTGGGCTTCCGGGGCCAATTTTTCTGGCCAACTAGGCGACGGAACGAACGCAAGCCGACCTTCCCTCGTGCCGGTACAACTCGAAGGAGCCATGTGGGGGCTGACGCCCTGACGCCGGCCGCAGCCAAGGCCCTCCTGTCCTCGAAGAAGGCGGACCGCGTCATGCCGCCTGCGCCCGCCGCCTTTCCCGCTCACGCAGCCACGCGAAGATCACGGGGGTTACGATCAGGATGTGGACGAGGCTGCTGAGGCTGCCGCCGATGACGGGCGCGGCGAGGGGCTTCATCACCTCCGCGCCGGCGCGGTCGCTCCACATGATGGGCA
>JBJXFY010000197.1:0-6970 GCA_046155815.1 Limisphaerales bacterium
GCCCTCCAGCAGTTTTTTGCCTACAACCCGGCAGTCGGGCCGGTGGTGGCGGACGGACGGCATTGGCGGCTCGCGCCGCAGGCCACGTACACCTACGGCCCCTTCGGTCTGCTGGGCGAGTACACGATCTCGGACCAGGGCGTGCTGAACGCCTCGACCCTCCGCACGGCGGAGCTGCAGCACACGGCATGGCAGATCGCCGCGCAGTGGGTGCTCACCGGCGAGCAGGCCACCTTTGGCCAGCTCGTGCCGGACCGCCCCTTCCACCCCGGCCAGGGCGGCTGGGGCGCGTGGCAGCTCGTGGGCCGCTTCGGGCAGCTCACCGTGGATGACGAGGCCTTCCTCGGCTTCGCCACCCCGGCGCTCTCCGCCTCCGAGGCCACCTCGTGGTCCGTGGGCATCAACTGGTGGCTGAACCGCAACCTCCGCGTGCTCACCAGCTTCACCCACACCTCGTTCGAGGGCGGCGGCGGCGTGAACCCCGTCTTCCCCGACAGCCTCGTCGCGCCCGCCACGGTCACGGCCCGTGACGAACAGGCCCTCCTCACCCGCATCCAGCTCTCGTTCTGACCGCGTCCTCAACGTTCCCAACACCATGAAGACACCACCCCGCAACCTCCACCGCGCGCCGCTCGCGGCGGCCGGCCTCCTCCTGACGGCCGGCACCGCGTCCGCCGCGCCGTTCCTGTACGCCCCGGGCGACCTCGTGCTGGCCTTCCGCCAGAGCGGCGCCGCCGCGGACTACGTAGTGAACGTCGGCAAGGCCACCAACTACAGTGCGCTGCCGCCGGACACGTCGCTCGCCGTCACCAACCTTTCGGCCGCTCAGCTCGGCTCGGCGTTCGCCAGCCTGAACGGCCTCCGCTGGTCCGTCGCCGCCGCGAACCGCCCGCCGATTGACCCCAATTATCCGCTGCAGACGCTCTGGGTCGCCCGGCCGCGCACCGACCCGGACGTCCCGGGCGCACCGTGGCTCCGCAAGGGCGCCCCCGTGCAGGGCAACGCCGGGGCCCAGATTGACGGCGTGGGCAAGAACGCCGCCCTGGCCAGCAGCCTGCTGCCGGGCGGGCCGGGCAACACCGCCACCGGCGTCATCGTCCCGGTGAACAACAACTTCAACGTCAGTCAGGTCATCGGGACCGCCGGCAACTACGCCAACAACTTCCAAGGCACCGTGGAGAACCTCACGGCCGACGACTTCGAGGGCGCTCCCGCCAACGTGTCGCGTTCCGACCTGTACGAGCTGCTCCCCGGCACCTCCACCGCCGGCACGCTGAACGCCCCGGGACGTCACCTCGGCTACTTCGAGCTGAAGCCCGACGGCACCCTCACGTTCAACACCCCCGCCACGGCCGGGCCGGAGATCACCTCCGTCACGCGCGTCGGCGACGTGACCACCGTCTCGTTCAGCACCGTCACCGGCGCCAGGTACCAGTTGCGCGCCACCGGTGCCGCGGGCCTTGGCTCGCCCGTCTCCACCTGGTCCGCCGGTCCCACCCTGACCGGCAACGGCGCCGTGCAGGCCCTGCAGGATTCCAGCACGGATGCTGTCCGCTTCTTTGCCGTTGAACTCCTGCCCTGAGCCGTCCGGTCCGAACTCCCTGAAAACTCCATCCGCATCGAAACCGAAAACCTTCAACGCCTCTCCGATCGAAACATGAAAACGCTCCAGCTCTCCTTGGCCACGTTGGTGGGCGCCCTGCTCACCGCTTCCAGCGCCCACGCGCAGGTGGAAATCAACCTCTCCGGCGCGGTCGCCTTCCGCGACACCGCCTACCGCTCAATCCGCAACCTTTTCGGCCCCAACCTCGAGTCCGAGAACACGGCCGACGCGTCGAACACGCCGGTGACGACCAACAAGTCCAACGCCCTCAAGGTCACCTGGACCGGCCGGCTCCCGGCGATCTATGGGGACCAGAACGTCATCGTGCGCGCGTACTACAACGGCGCCGTCGCCGGCATCCAGGATCTCACGCAGAACCGGAACGTCAGCTTCCTCGCCTCCTCCACACAGGGCGTCACCAACACGGTGAGCCTCAAATCCGACCTCGCCTTCTCCTCCATCTTCCAGCAGGCGACGGAGTTTCCCACCCCGACGCTCGAGGACGCATTGTACGGCGCGACGCCCATCAGCCTGGTGAAGAGTTCCTCCGCACCGGCGGGCATCACCAACATCACGGCGCACCAGCTCCGGACGCTCGCGGCCAACGGCTCCGCGCCCGCCTGGTTCTTCACCGGCAACACCAACGACACCCAGACGATCCACTTCATCAACCGCGACCCCACGGCCGGCCAGCGCGTGACGCTGTTCCTCAACGCGATCTTCACCGGCAGCCCGATCTCCTACTTCTGGGACGTGCCGAACAACCAGTTCATCGTGGACCCTACCGGCCGCAACCCCGCCCAGATCACCACGCATTTGAACAGCTACGGCCCGGCGATCAGCTACCTGATCTCGGCGGACTCGTTCAACGTGAACGGCGGACAGAACGTGCTGGCCTACGACGGGAACAAGGCGTTCAAGGGGACGTTCAGCAACACCGGCAACGACTTCGGCCCGGTCATCAACGGCCAGTACAGCCTCTGGGTCTATGAGCACCTGCTGAACCGCACCACCGCGCCGGCCAACGTCCGCCTCTTCCGCGACAAGCTGATCGAGGCCATTGACGCCGAGCTGCAGGTCTCCGCGTTCTCCATCCCCATCAGCCGCCTCCGCGCCGAGCGAGTCGCGGACGGCGCGCCCGTGGCCCCGATCGAGTAGGCCGGCGCGTCCTCGTCCACCGTCGTCCGTCATGCCCCCTCGCCTCCGCCCCCGGCCGCTGCTTGCCCTGTCCCTCGCCGCCCTGGCGGGGGGCACGGGCGAAGGGCGGACGAACGTGCCGGCGTTGCCCGCCGCGGCGGAGGCCTCCGCGTCCGCCGCCGCCACGCCGACGTTCGCGGTGACGCGGTTCGAGGTCACGGGCAGCACGGTGCTCCCGCCCGCCACGGTGGACGAACTGATGCGCGGGGCGACCGGGCCGGCGGTCACGCTGCCGCAGATCCGCCGCGCCCTGCGCGCGCTGCAGCAGGCCTACCGCGACCAAGGCTTCCCCCGGGCCGCCGTCACGTTGCCGCGCCAGCCGCTTGGGAACGGCGCGGTCACGGTCCGCGTCGAGGCGACGCCGGGCGCGGCGCCCACCGGCACGGCGTTCCCGGTCCGGCACTGGGTTGTCCGCGGCAACACCGCGCTTTCCGCCGAGGAGGTGGACGCCCTGCTGGGGCCGGCGACCGGCGAGGCCGTGCCGCTGCCGGACCTCCGCGCCGCGCTGGCCCGCCTGCAGGCGGCCTACCGCGAGCGCGGCTTCCCGCTCGCCGCGGTCACCCTGCCCCAGCAGATCCTGACGGACGGCACGGTGGCGCTGGAGATCACCCAGGGGGCGCCGACGCCGCCCCCCGCGCCGCCGGCCAAGCTGGCCGAGGCGCCGGCTCCGCTGCCCCAGCCGAGCTTCGAGGTCCGCGAGTTCAACGTGGCCGGCAACACGCTGCTGCCGCCCGCCGCCATCGCCGGGGCGCTCACCAACGCCCTCGGCCCGGCCGTCACGCTGCCGGAGATCCAGAAGGCCGTGGGCGCGTTGCAGCTCGCCTACCGCGAGCGCGGCCACGCCACCGTGTCCGTCGCCCTGCCGCCGCAGACGCTCACGAACGCCACCGTGCACGTGCAGGTCACCGAGGGCGTGCTGGCCGAGGTGCGCGTCACGGGCAACCGCCACTTCAGCACGAACAACGTGCTCCGCGCCCTGCCCAGCCTGCGCACCAACGAGGTCCTCAACAGCCAGGTCTTCCAGCGCGAGCTGGACCTCGCGAACCAGAACCGCGACCGCCAGATCTTCCCGACCCTCGGCCCCGGCCCCGAGCCGGGCACCAGCGCGCTCACGCTGCGCGTGAAGGACCGCCGGCCGCTCCACGGCCGCGCCGAGGTGAACAACCACGCGACCCCCGGCACGCCCGACTGGCGAGTCAACACCTCCGCCCAGTACAACAACCTCTGGCAGCTCGAGCACCAGGTCGGCTTCTCGTACAGCTTCACCCCCGAGGCATACAAAAACACCGACCTGATCGATGACTACCTGCTGAACCGCCCGCTCGTGGCCAGCTACGGCGCCTACTACCGCCTCCCGTTCGGCGCGCCGGTCTCGGTGGCGGACCAGATCAGCCAGGGGGCCGCCTTCGGCTTCGACGAGGCCACCCGGCAGTTCCGCCTGCCGCCCGCCGGCGCGCGTCCGGACCTGTCCGTGTTCGCCAGCGTGTCCTCCAGCGACACCGGCGTGCAGCTCGGTCCGCAGAACATCATCACCGAGAGCGAGTTCCTCACCATCATCTCGCAGGACAGCGGGCAGAACCTCTCCCAGAACGACAGCGTGGGCGCGCGGCTCAGCATCCCCCTCGCGCTTGACGACACCCGCCGCCTCAGCCTCTCCGCCGGCCTCGACTGGAAGCGCTACGGCCTCGACAGCTACAACACCAACAACCTGCTCATCATCTCCGTCGGCGAGGACGACACGGGCAACCTCGAGACGAACCGCTTCGAGCAGTCCGTCGGTCAGCCCACGCGCCGCAACGAGCTGACCTACCTGCCGCTCGTGGCCGCGGCGGACTACTCGCAGAGCGACGCCGGCGGCACCTTCGCCGCCAACCTGACGCTGGCCGCCAACTGGCTCGGCGACCGCGCCGACCAGCGGGCGCTCGCGTACTCCCCCGGCGCGCGCCCGACGTGGGGCCGCGCCACGGCCTCGCTCACCCGCGACCAGCGGGTGCTGGGGAACTGGTCGCTGCTCCTGCGCGCCGCGGGCCAGGCGGCCACCGGCTCGCTCATCAGCAACGAGCAGTTCGCGGTCGGCGGCGTGAACAACGTGCGCGGCTACTACGAGGGCGACGAATACGGCGACCAGGGCTGGTTTGGCAGCGCCGAGCTGCGCTCGCCGTTCCTGCGCGGCAACGTGCCCGTGGGCGCCGGCTTCGCGCCCGTCTGGCTCCGCGCCTCCGCCTTCCTCGACTACGGCCAGCGTTTTCTCCTGGACGACGTGCCGGGCGTGGATTCACAGGCCGACCTGTGGAGCGCCGGCTTCGGCGTCTCCGCCAACGTCAACAACCGCGTGGATCTCCGGATCATCGTCGGGTGGCCGCTCATTGAGACGCGCAGCACCCCGGACGGCGACCCACGCGCCGCATTCTCCATCGGAGGACAGTTCTAATGTCGTACCCCCTTCCTTTCACCCACCGCGCCGCCACGCTGGCCTTCATGGCCGCGGCGCTCGCCCCGTATGTCGTCCGCGGCAACCCCGCCGGGCTGACCGTGCAGTCCGGCTCGGCCACCGCCTCGGCGGCCGGCGGCCACCTCACCGTGACCGCCTCGCACAACGCGATCCTCAACTGGCAGTCGTTCAACCTCGCGCCCGGCGAGCGGACCTCCTTTGTCCAGCCCTCCTCCTCCTCCGTGGTCTGGAACAAGATCAACGACGCCAGCCCGTCGCAGGTCTTCGGCCGGCTGGACGCCAACGGCGTGGTCGTGCTGCAGAACCGCGCCGGTTTCTTCTTCGGCCCGGACGCCTTCGTGAGCGCCGCGGGCCTCGTGGTCACCACCGCGACGGCCACGCCGGTCGAGGGCGCGGCCGGGCTGTTCTGGCAGTTCCAGGGCGCGCCGCCTGCGGCCAGCATCGTGAACTACGGCCGGCTCGAGACCGGCCCCAGCGGCAGCGCGTTCCTCATCGCCGACCGCATCGAGAACCACGGCGAGATCGCCGCGCCCGGCGGCACCATCGGCCTCGCCGCCGGCCGCGACGTGCTGCTCTCCGAGCGGCCCGACGGCCGCGGCCTCAGCGCCACGGTCAGCCTGCCTTCCGGCTCGATTGACAACACCGGCCGGCTGGTGGCCGACGCCGGCACCGTCGCGCTGCACGCCCGCGTCGTGAACCAGGGCGGCCTCGTGCAGGCCGCCTCGGTCCGCGAACGCCACGGCGTCATCGAACTCGTCGCGGCGGACGCGGTGAC
Source organism: Limisphaerales bacterium (assembly GCA_046155815.1). Classification (GTDB taxonomy): domain Bacteria; phylum Verrucomicrobiota; class Verrucomicrobiia; order Limisphaerales; family CAIMTB01; genus JBJXFY01. The sequence goes on from JBJXFY010000197.1 coordinate 6,028, forward strand.
GCTGGGGCCAAACTCCGTGCTGTCCGCATCCGGCGGCGAGGAAGGCTTGAGCGGCGGCGGCTCGATCGTCGTGAAGTCCGGCGGCAGCTACGCCGACACCGCGACCTCGCGGCTCGGGGTGGCGGGCGGCGCGCAGGGGGGCGACGGCGGATTCGTCGAGATCTCCGCGCCCGTGCTGCCGGCCATCCGCGCGCAGCTCGACGGCCAGGCCGCGTCGGGCAGCCGGGGCGGCCGGCTGCTGCTTGACCCGCAGAACATCGTGATCAGCTCGGGCGGCGGCGGCACCGGCTCCGGCTCCGTCGGCGCGGGCGACCCGCCGGCCGGCGGCACGCTCACGCTGGACGTGAACTCGGCCTTCACCGGCTTCTCCGAGATCACCCTCCAGGCCACGCGCAACATCACCGTCGCCGCGGGCACGCAGTGGGACCTCGGTGCCAGCACGGGACTGACGGCGCCCGGCAGCCTCCTGAAGCTAGAGGCCGGCAACAACGTCACCGTCGCCGCCGGCGCCGCCATCCTCGCGGCGGAGAACTGGTCCGTGACGATCCAGGCCGGCCGCGACTTCAGCGCCCCCGACCTCGTCACGCCGGGCGTGGGCAGCATCCTCTTCAGCGGCACCGGCGCGCTCCAGGCGCAGAACGGCCAGGTGAGCCTGCTGGCCGGGAACAACGTCACCGTCGCCGCCGGGCACGTCCGCACGGTGGCGGGCGGCGACCTCACGGTGCGGACGCTCGCCGGCAACATCGCCACCGGCACGAAGGCGAACGGCTTCCGTTTCCTGCCCTCCGGCTACGCCGTGGATGCCGACCTCGGCGGGATCAGCACGGCCGCCGGCGGCGACGTCACGCTCGCGGCCGGGCAGGACGTGGTCAGCTTCCTCCCGCTGGCCGGCGGCCAGCAGGGCAACGCCGGCAGCGGCGCGTTTGGCGCGGCGCCCGGCGAC
>JBJXFY010000075.1:0-4616 GCA_046155815.1 Limisphaerales bacterium
TGGCGAAGTCATTCGTGGCCCGCGCCGCTTCGAGCGGCGGCAGGAAATCCGCCGCCTCCTTCGGCCGGCCGGCGGCGATGAGCAGCCGCGCCGCGGCGGCCCGGCGGGCAGGATCCTCGCCCCCCAGCCGCGCGGTTCCGGCGGCCAGCTGCCGCACCAGCGGCCCGGCGGGGGCGCCGCGTTCGAGCGTCCGCCCAAGCAGCGTCCCGAGCTGCGTCAGCCGCGCCTCGGTGAGCTCGGCCGGCGCGGCGTCCGCCAGCGCCAGCACGTCCCCCGGCAGCAGGAAATGCATCGGCGGCGGACCTTGCTGTGGTCCCTGCGGCGGGACGCCTTCGCCGCCGGGGCCGCCGCGGCCGGGCGGCATCATCAGGGTGCGCAGCAGGTGGTCGTAAACCTGCGCGGCCTCGTTGGTGGGCATCGTGGCGAGGAATGAACCCACGGCCGGCCAGTCGCCGCGCAGCACGTCGAGCCGGAAGCGCTCAACCCTGTTCGTATCTTCGCCCGTGGCGGTGAAGGAGCGCGACAGCGTCTCCAGCAGCGCCTCGGGCCGGCGGTCCAGCCGGAGCTGAAGGAGCTGCCGCAGTTCCGGCGAAGGCGCGTTCGTCCCGGTCGCACCGGGCATCCCGGCCTGCGCGGCCTGAATCGCGGCCAGCACCTCGGGGGCCGGACCACCTTCCTCGGCCACCACGACGGCTTCCCCGCTTTCCGGGTCAATGGCAACGACCTGATCCTGCGCCAAGGCGCGTCCTGCCAGCAGCGCGGCGGCCATCCACGACAGCAGGGCTCGGCGCAGAAAAAGCTCCATGCAGACGGAAGTTGGGGCGCGAAGCCTGGCGCGGAGGCTCAGGAGCCGGTGCCGTCCGGCCGCTTGCCGGCGGAGGCGCCGCGGGCGTCCTTGGGCTGCTTCTCGCCCGGCTTCTTGCACTGGCTCTCGCGCTGCGAACGGCACTTCTGGCTGCAGTTCTTGCAGCCTTCGCACTGCTTGGGCAGCGGCAGCGCCTCCAGCTCGGAAAGGTCCATCCGCGCGAGGCGGATCACCGATTCCAGGTTCTTCTCGAAACCGTCCTTCGCCGCGGCGTCGCCGGTCCGGCCGGCCTGCTCGGCCAGCAGGCGGAAGTGCTGCCGGGCCTGCTCCGTCTCGGGCAGCCATTCCTCGGCCGTCGCGCCTTCGAGGCGCATGAGCCACGCGGCGTAATACTGCGCCGTCGCGGCCTCGGCGCGGACCTCGGCCTCCAGCCCCGGCCGGCCGCCGGCGCGATGGACCTCGTCGAGGATGCCCTCGAGCTCGACCATCGCCTCGGGCAGTTCGCCGGTGAACATGCGGGCCTTCGCGCGCGCCATCCGCGCCTGCCAGCGCGCGTCGGGGTCGGCTTCCGGCAGCGCGGCAAGGGCGCCGGTGTACGCGGCGACGGCGGCGGGCCAGTCCTCAGCGCGTTCGGCGGCGCGGGCGGCTTCGAGGTGGGCCGCGGCGGAATCACGGGCGGCGTGGCGCTGGCCCGGGCCGAAGTGGAAGGCCAGGACCACGGCGGGGATCACGCACCAGAGGGCGAGCAGAAGGCGCTTTTTCATGGCGGCACGGGCTGTTCGGAACGGACCTTGGTCGAGACGCCGGCCGGGGCCGCCGCGTTCGACGCGGGAACGACACCCGCCCTACGCCGTGCAGGCTGCCATGCGCTGCCCCACGCGGCAAGCCCGAGCGGCACGACCGTCAGCAGAAATGTCCCCACCGCCACGGCCGCCAGCGCCAGCTCGCGCCGCCCGCCGGCCGCCGGGTCCGTCATCGGCGCCACGGTGGCGAGGCGGGCGAGGTGCTCGGACGGGAGGTGAGCCACGTTCGCATCGTGGTACACGCCACGCAGGCGGCCGGCGATCTGCCGGAGCGTCGAGGCGTCCTGCCGTGACTGGTGGCCGTCAATGAACTTCCCCGCCCGCGCGTCGCCCACGCCGATCACCAGCGTCTCGCGGATGGCGCGGGGCATGTCCGGCATCCCGCTGTCCGGCACCGTGTCGCCATCGCTCACGAGGATCAGCGCGGTGCTTTCCGGTTCCCACGGCCGCGCAATCTCCGCCGCCAGCCGCAGGCCCTCGATGAGCTTGGTGCGGCCGACGTCGAAGGCCATGTCCAGCGGCAGGTCGGCGAGGATGTTGCGGACGACCTCGAGGTCGTAGGTGTCAATGACGACGGGCTTCGCGCCATTGTAGGTGGCGATGACGCTGACGCGGGCCTGCTCGAGGGCCACGCGCTCGAAGACGGACATCAGCACGTCATGCGCGCGCTGCATCCGCGTCTGCGTGCCGCCGGGGCCGGCGTCCTTGAGCTGCATGGAGGGCGAGACGTCGAGCACGAGCACGATGTGCCGCCAGCCGCCCTCGGGCACCTGTGCGCCGCGGAAGCCGCGGGGCTGGATCTCCCACAGCGTGGCCAGCCCCCACGCCAGCACGGCCGCCGCGAACACCCGCACGAACGGCACCGCGGTCACCCACCGGCGCGGCGCGGCCCCCGGGCCGAAGGCGAGCCGCGCCACCCGACGGACGCGCCGGAGGTGCAGCCACTCGCCCACCGCAGTCAACGCAGCGGCGGCGAGGGCGGCGATCCAGGGCAAGAAGGTCATGACCCTCCCGGACTCAATAGTGCGACCGCGGGCGACGCGCGACTGCAATCTCCTCGTCGCGGGTGGGGCGGGCCGCCGGCGCCATCCGCGGCGCAAAGAAATGGCTGGAGCCGCAGCACCGGGGCCGCTAGCAGTTCGCGGAATGTTCAGTCTGCTGAAATCCGCACTCCGGTTCTCCCTGCTCCTTCTCCTGCTGTCCGGACCGGCTGGGATGGCGGGCGTGGTGCTTGCCCCGGAGTCCCCTTCCTTCCCCGCCGGCGGCGAGCTGCGCCTGACCCTGTGGCTGAACAACCCCGGCCCTGGCGAGGCGACGATCACCCTGCCCCGGCCGCTCCGCGTGCGGCTCAGCGCCGGTGACCGGGCGGCGGACGTTGCGCTTGAGAGCGATCCGCCGGCCGCGGAAACCGTGCGCCTGGCCCCGCGTTCATTCCAGCGGCTGCAGCTGAGCGGTCGCGTACCCGCCGACCTCGAGGGGCCGGTGACGGCGGATCTGCCCGGTTCGGGCGCCGAGCCGGTGATGTTCGACGTGACGCCGGCCGCGCCGGAAGTCGCTGCTGCCGCGCGCTCGCGCGACCACGCGGAGCTGCGCGAGGAATTCGCCCGGCATTCGCCGGAGTGGCTGAGCTTCTTCAACCGCTTCTCGCCCTATGACCCGATGTACTTCGTGGTGGGCTTTGACGAGGAGACCTCCGCCCGGTTCCAGATCAGCTTCAAGTACCGCCTGATCCTGCCCAACGTGCCGATCGCGGAACGAAACCCATGGCTCGGCGACTTCTACCTCGGCTACACGCAGCGCTCGCTGTGGCTGCTGGGCGAGGACTCGAGCCCGTTCCTCGACACGACGTACGCGCCGGCGTTCTTCTACGAGAGGATTGGCTACGAGTGGACACCCTCGTGGGCGTCGCGCATCGGCCTGCGCGCGGGCTACGAGCACAACTCGAACGGCCAGGATGGCGACGACTCACGCAGCCTGGACCGCGTCTTCATCCGGCCGCTGGTGACTTTCGGTTCGCTCACGAACTGGCACGTCAATGTCGCGCCCAAGGCATGGTTTTACCTCGGCGAGACGGAGGGCGAGGACCTGCCGGACTACGAGGGCTATTTCGAGCTGTACGCGGAGCTGATCCGGCCCTTCGACGTGAAGCTGGCGGCGACCTGGCGCGTGGGCACGGCGCTGGACCGGGGCTTCGTGCAGTTGGACCTGAGCTATCCGCTAAACCGCCTGTGGACGCCTCGCAATGCGGACATCGCCAACACGTTCGACCGCGGGTTCGGAACTTTCCTGCACGCGCAGTACTTCATCGGCCACGGCGAGACGATGCTGTACTACGACGACTGGCACTCGGGTGAGGTACGCATCGGCCTGAGCTTCGTGCGCTGAGCCGCGGCCCTTGGGCCGCCGACCCGTCAACCCCGCCCCGGCAGCGCGAGGAAGTTGGCGATCATCCGGCGGCCGTCCTGCGTGAGGATGCTCTCGGGGTGGAACTGCACGCCCCAGATGGGGAACTCGCGGTGGCGCAGGCCCATGATCTCATTCGGATCCTCGTCGCACCAGGCCGTGATCTCGAGGCAGGCGGGCAGCGTATCGCGCTTCACCACGAGCGAGTGGTAGCGGGTGGCCGTGAAGGGATCGGGCAGCCCGGCGAAGACATCCTTCCCGTCGTGGCGGATGAGCGAGGTCTTGCCGTGCATCATCCGGTAGTTGACCACCACGTCGCCGCCGAAGACGTGGCCGATGCACTGGTGGCCGAGGCAGACGCCGAGCACGGGCGTGCGCGGGCCGAACTCGCGGATGATCTCGTTCGAGCGGCCGGCCTCGCGCGGCGAGCACGGGCCGGGCGAGACGAGGATGCGGTCCGGCGCGAGCGCACGGACCTCGTCCACCGTGACCTCGTCGTTGCGGACGACCTTCAGATCCGCCTTCAGCTCGCCGAGGTACTGGACGAGGTTGAAGGTGAACGAGTCGTAGTTGTCGAGGACGAGCACCATCGCGCCGGCAGCGTA
>JBJXFY010000212.1:0-5141 GCA_046155815.1 Limisphaerales bacterium
ACTTGAAGCCGGCCCCGTCTCCCATGCGCTCCGGGTCGTGCGTGCTGAAGCGCATCACGTACTTCTCGATGCCGAAGATCTTGAAGTACTTCAGGTACATTTCGTTCACGGCCCGGAACTCGGCGGCGAACTGCTCCAGCGTGCAGTAGATGTGCGCGTCGTTCATGTTCAGGCCGCGGACGCGCATGAGGCCGAACAGCTCGCCGGACTGCTCGTAGCGGTAGTTCATGCCGTACTCGGCCAGGCGCAGGGGCAGGTCGCGGTAACTGCGCGGCTCCGCCGCAAAGATGCGGTGGTGGTGCGGGCAGTTCATGGCCTTGAGGTAGTATCTATACTGTGCTTCCAAAGCCTCCTGGAGTTGCCTCCTTTGGTCGCGAAGCTGCCTATAACTGGACGCACTGACCTCACGCGATTCAATAAGGTCAATCATCCTATCTTCGAACTGGATGTCCGTTACGTCGCGGTACAGCTCACCGCCGACTTGACCTGTAGCTTGGATATCTTGTTTGACGACGATTGGGGCAAACATTGAATCCGCGTAGTAGGGAAGATGCCCTGACGTCGTGTACATCTTTTCCTTCGCCAGATGCGGCGTCTTCACCCGCACATAGCCGGCCTGGAACTCGGTCTCCTTCGCCAGCTTCTCCAGCTCCTCGACCAGCACCGCGCCCTTCGGCAGCCACAGCGCGAGGCCCGGCCCCACATACTCGGGATCGAACGCGAACAGCCCCATTTCCGCGCCGATCTTGCGGTGGTCGCGCTTCTTCGCCTCCTCCTGGAGCTTCAGCCAGTTCTCCAGTTCCTCCCTCGTCTTGAAGGCGGTGCCGTAGAGGCGCTGGAGCTGCGGGTTCTTCTCGTTCCCGCGGAAGTAGGCGCTGGCGACCTTGAGCACCTTGAGCGCGCCGGGCTTCACGTTGCCAGTGCGCATGACGTGCGGCCCGGCGCAGAGGTCCACGAACTCGCCGTTCTGGTAGAAGCTGATCGCCTCGCCCTCGGGGATGTCGCCGAGGCGCTCGACCTTGAACGTCTGTCCCTTCGCCTCGAACCACGCCCGGGCCCCTTCGCGGGTCTTGAGGCTCTTCTCGAAGACCTGGTTCTCCTTGGTGATCTTGCGCATCTCCTCCTCGATCTTCGGGAAGTCGTCTGGCGAGAAGCGGTGCGGGAGGTCGAAGTCGTAGTAGAAGCCCTCCTCGGTGGGCGGGCCGATGTCGAGCCGGGCGTCGGGCCAGAGGCGCAGGACGGCGCTGGCCATGATGTGCGCGCAGGAATGGCGCAGGCGCATCAGGTCATCCATCTGCGCGCGCTGGTCGAGGGACTTGCGCTGAACGTCGGTCTTGGCGGCCTCGAAGGTGGGTTTCTGTTCGTCGTTCATGGGAAAGGGAGTTCAAACCGCAGATGGACGCGGATGAACGCGGATGGGGAGCAGACGGGAGGGATGCCAGAAGGCGATCCGGTGACCTGACTCCGGGAAGCGCCGGGCAAAAAATGTCATATCTGCGTTCATCCGCGTCCATCTGCGGTTGAAAGCACCAACCGCTCAAACTCAAGCCGGGCGTGCTTGAAGTTCAGGAGCAGGCCGACGGGCAGGCGGGTGATGCGGAGGTAGTTCAACATCCGGCCGCGCTCGTGGTCGGTCAGGCGGTCAATCGTTTTGGCATCCACGACGACCTTGCCGAAGGCGATCAGGTCCGGAATGAATTCACCGACAGGCTCGGCCTTGTAGAGCACTTCAAACCGGCGTTGCTGGTCATACGCAATGCCCCGACGGCGGAACTCCACGCACAGGGCGTTCTCGTAGAGCTTCTCGTTCAGCCCTTGCCCCAGTTCGTTCAGCACCTCGAAGGCGCAGCCGATGATGGCGTGCGTCTCCGGTGAGCACGGATAGGCATCAGCCTTTCCGGTGTGGAGGACAGGTGCTTGATCTGCGTTCATCAGCGTCCATCTGCGGTTAAAAAAGCGAAACGCCCCGGTCCGGGTCTGGGCGGGGCGGGGCGGCGTCCGTTCCGGCGGGGAACGGACGCTAGCGGGTCGTCGTGGTGTCGGCGGGGCGCGCCATTGGTGCGGAGGAGATAGGGCAGGGGGCGCGCGGCGACAAGGCTTTTGGCGGTGGAAGATGGCGGTTGGTGGCTAGCGGCGTCGGAGGCGGAAGAACTGCTGCCCGCCGCCGCCTTGGACCGCGACGACGGCGGAGTCCTCGATCACCGCCGCCTCGCCGGGGATTTCGGTCCAGCCGGAGAGGCCCAGGCTCCGTTCGACGGCGAATTCACCGGGCACGCGGCGCCACCAGAGCCACGACCAGCCGTCCGACTGGACGAGGTGGAGCCGCGGCGCGGTGTTGACCAGAATCGAGGCCGGCAGGCCGGCGGCGGCGAGATCGGTCGCGCTGAGTGTCAGCGTGTTGTTGTGTTCGTCTTGGAGTTCCAGGCGGGTTACGGCCCATAGGCCGGCCTCGCAATGGCGGGGAAAGTAGGCCGTCCCGGCCAGCCGCTGGAGCTGACCGGCCTGAGGCGTGCTGGGTCCGACCGGGGAAAGATTGGCGCGGGCGTGATGCCGGCCAGACGGCCCCAGCAGTTCGCAGTAGCCGAAGACGAAGTCGTCGCGGTCATCGCGTGCGGACACGTCCACGGTGATGGCCTGCGGGGCGTCCGTCGTGTCCACGGCATTGGTGGAGAAGCGCAGGCCGACGAGTTCCGGAGGCAGCAGGTCCGGGACGCCGCCGGAACCGCCTTCCACGACAACGGCGACAGGCAGGCCACGCGCCTCCAGTTCGCCGGCGGTGATCAGGGCGCGATTGCCGGCATTGTCCGCAGGTTGGATCGCAGCCAGCCGGTAGGTGCCCGGAGTCAGGGAAGAAGGAAAGGTGACTTGGAACACATACCAGCCATCCCGCGAGTCGCCGCTTTCCCGCCGGCCGCTTCCTGGGAGGAGGTTGGAGCCTTCGACGGGATGGCCGGGCCGCTCGAACCGGACCAGCCACGGGCTCTGCGGATCGGCGATACCTGAGAAATCATCGGTCAGCCTGATTCTGACGTTCACTTCCGCGAAAGGCTGCTGCACATCCACGCGGTTGGTGGAAAAGGAGAGGCCGGCGACCTGCGGAACCTGGCGGTCTTCCGGTCCGTTAACCTCGAAGGCCGGCCTAGGTTGCCGATACTGCGAACCCCCGCCGGCCCAATACCATTCGATTCGCAGGTCGTTGCCCACGGTGTCTCTTGCCCCCAGGTAATCTGCCTGCCAACGGCCTGTCACTGTGCCCGGCACGACCGTCAGAGTGCCGCGAAAAAGGGCCTCATGCCCGTCGGGGGTGAGCATTGATTCCACGAGCGCCAAGTTGGCTGACAGGGACTGGTCAGCCGCTTGCGCGGGGCGAAACCCAATTTGCAGGTTCGCCGCGCCCGGTGGCCCGAACCCGGCGAGCCGGTCGCGCAGGCGCGCGGAGATCTCGATCGTTTGCGGGCCGGATGTGGTGTCGGCGCGGTTGGTGGACAGTTCCACGGCAAGCAGCTCCGGCGGATCAAGGTCGCTCTCGGCGTGGCCGCACGGGATGCCGGCCGAAATCATGCAAGCCAGCCACAGCCAGCCTGTTCGCGCCAGATTCAGGCTTGGGTACCAGGCCGCCAGCGCTTGGGGCCCGCGACCGGCAGCGAGTATCGGAATGGACGCTTTCATGAGAAAGGAAGGTGAACGTTTAGCTTCGGCCCCTCCCTTCACCATCATTGACGCAGGATCCTTGCCCGTCAGAAACACGTTCCTTGTCCATTGCCAACCTTGCGTTGGCGAATCGGGCGAGTCGTGGCTTGACGCGCGCGGGCGGTTTGGTTCGCCTGCCCGCATGTCCCCGCTTCGCCCCAGACGCGCCGGGCGCTCCGGCGGCTTCACCCTCATCGAGCTGCTGGTGGTCATCGCCATCATCGCGATCCTGGCCTCGATGCTGCTGCCGGCGCTGGCCAAGGCGAAGGAGCGCGGCAAGCGGGCCAAGTGCATCAACAACCTCCGCCAGATGGGCATCGGCATGACCATCTACGCCGAGGACAACAACTACGTGCTGCTCAAGACGCGCTTCGACGGCGGCAACTGGGTGCAGATCTCGATCAACGAGCCGGAGGCGGCCGCGGCGAAGCAACTCGGCCTGCCGGTCCAGACGAATGCGCCGGTGGCCAAGATTTGGACCTGCCCGAACCGCCCCGACTTCCCGACCTACGAGCCGCAGTACCAGCAGTTCAACATCGGCTTCCAGTATTACGCGGGCATCGAGCGCTGGAGCAACCCGGCCGGCACGTTCCCTTCGCGCAGCCCGGTCAAGACCACCACGTCGCAGCCCGGCTGGGTGCTGGCGGCGGACGCGGTGATGAAGGTGGACGGCCGCTGGGGCGGCGGGCGCGACTCGGCCTTCAAGGGGATGCCGCCGCACAGGACGATGAACGGCATCCCCTCTGGGGGAAACCACCTCACGATGGATGGCGCGGTGAACTGGGTGCAGTTCAAGAAAATGCTGTTCCTGCACAGTTGGAACACGGGCGGCACCCGCGACGCCTACTTCCACCAGGAGGACATCGGCGACGAAGTGGAGCGCGTGAGGGCGCGGCTTCTCGCGAAACCCTGACTCCGCCCATGATCCGGACCCACGCCACCGCTGCCGCTTCACGGACCCACGCCCCGCGCGGGAAGTGCGGCTGCGGCAAACCGCTCCGCACCGACGGCGGCGAATGCAACGCCTGCCGGGCGCAGCGGCTGGAACGCGAGCGCGCGGAATTCGCCGCGGGCGCGCTGCGCGGACCGGGCCGGCCGCTGGACGCCGACGCGCGGCAGCAGTTTGGCGCGTGGTTTGGCCATGATTTCTCCGGCGTCCGCATCCATGACGACGACGCCACGCGGCGGGCCGGGCAGGCGGCCGGCGCGCGGGCGTGGACCCTCGGCCGGGCGATCGGCTTTGCGGAGGGGGCATACCGGCCGGCCAACCGCGAGGGCCGGCGGCTGCTGGCGCATGAGCTGGCCCACGTGATCCAGCAGCGGGGAGTTCCCTCGGCGGCGGGCACCGTGGCATCGCCGGGTCACGCCGAGGAGCGGGCGGCGGAGCACGCCGCCGCTTCGTGGGACGCCGGCCGGCGCGCCCCGGCGCAGCCCGCGGCGGCGGCGGCGGT
>JBJXFY010000218.1:0-7912 GCA_046155815.1 Limisphaerales bacterium
TCTTGAACTGGCTGGACCAGCGGACCTCGAAGTTCACGCACGTCCGCACGCCCTTGGCCTTCTTCAGGGCCGCGGCCATCGCCTCGAGGTCGCGGCCGTTCAGGGCCAGCGGCTTCTCGATGATGACATGCTTTCCGGCCGCGCAGGCGGCGATGAACTGCCTCGGGTGTTCCTTCGGGAAGGAGCAGATGTCAATCACGTCCAGCAACGGGTCGGCGAGCATCGCCTTCACGTCGGAGTACGCCTTGATGGGCGATCCGTAGCGGGCGGTGAGCGCGGCCTCGTCCAGCGGGCGCGAGCTCTGGATGGCGGTGACCTGGGCCTTGCCGGTGGCGTTGATGGCCGGGATGTGCGCGGTGGCCACCCAGCCGTGGCCGATGACGCCGACGTTCAGTTTTTTCATGGGTGAGTTGTGGGAAAGGCGTTAACCACGACTGGACACGAATTCACACGAATCAGAAGCCGTGGCGGCGACGCCTCGTCGCCGGAGGTGTCCGCGGCGCCCCGCTGCGGCGGCACCGCGGGTGCCGGCAGGATGCCAACGGCGCACCGGCTTCAGGCGTGAAGCTCAGGCCTTCGTGTCCATTCGTGTCCATGCGCGGTAGAAAAGCTTCCGGGCTGCGCGCAAGCGTCACCGCCCGCCGCGGAGGTAGGCGAGCAAATCCGCCATCGTCAGCGGCGAGGTGCCGCCGGTGCTGGCGGCCGCGCATGGGCCGCGGGAAGATCGGGCCGCGCCATCCGGACGAGGCGCAGGGCGCCCATTGCAGGCGCGGCGGCGGCAATTTTTTCCGTGCAAGAAACGCCCGGCGCTGCTCCACTCCGTCATCCACCAGCCGGCTCTCGCCGCCCCGCGGCGAGGAGACCACCGGCCACCGTGGCGGAAACCATTCCCGATCCCGGAGGCGACATGTCCCGAAAGAAAGTCTGGCTGCTCGTAGGCGGCATCCTGGCGCTGGGCGCCGCCGCCGCGCTCACGCTGCTGGTCGCGGCGGCGTACTTCTTCCAGAACCGCGGCGGCCTCGCCGTGCTCCCGTCCGGCGACTTCGAGGCCGCCCAGCGAGCGGAGGCCGAGGCGCGCGGACGCGATCCGCGCTGGCGCCCGGCCTGCGCCGAGGTCGCCCTGATCTCGCCCGCGGACGAGGGCGTGGCCGGCGAGGTGCGGAACTTCGTCGTGGCGCCCGACGGCCGGCTGCTCGTCACCGTGGTCGCGCCGGAAGGCGAACGCCGCGGCATCCCGCAGGGCACGGCCGGCGCGCTGCTGCGGTTTTCCCCGGCCGGCAAGCTGGAGAAGGCCCTGCCGCTCGACCTGCGCCCCAACGCCGTCGCCTTCGGACCCGATGGCACGCTCTTCGTCGGCGGCAGCGGACGGCTGCTGAAGCTGGATGCGGAGGGCCGCGTGCTCGCCACGGCGGAGTCACCGGTGGCCCAGGCGGCCATCACGATCACCCCGGAGCTGGAGGAGATGGCCCGCGATTCCGCGCAGCATTCGAGGCGCTCGGCCGAAGAAGAACTGAACAACCTGCGCCAGTCGCTGGAACAGCGGCGCGCCGTGGTCGGCAGCCTCGCGGCGACGGAGCGGGATCTCTTCGTCGCGCTGCCGGCACCGCAGGATTTTTCGTGGCGGGTGTACCGCTACGGCCTCGGGCTCGGCGCGCCCGAGCTGGTGGCCCAGAAGCTCCGCGGCTGCTGCGGCGAGATGAACCTGGGCGCCGACGCGCAAAACCTCTACGTGGCCCACAACGGCCGGCACCGTGTCGAACGCCGCGATCGCGAGGGCGGGGAGGTCGCGCAGTTCGGCCACTCGGGCAGGATTGACCCGCAGGACTTCGGCGGCTGCTGCGAACCGAAGAACCTCCGCGTGCTGGCCAACGGCGATGTGTTGGTGGGCGAATCCGGCCCGCCCACGTGCATCAAGCGCTTCTCCGCGAAGGGCGAGTTCCTCGAGGTGCTGGCGGTGGTGGACGGCGCGAGCGGCGACTGTGTCCGCATGACGGTGGACGTCAGCCCCGACGGCGGGCGGTTCTACCTGCTCGACACGAAGGAGCGGGCCATCCGCGTGTTTGCCCGCAAGGATTGAGGCCGCTCTGGCCGCAAGCTCATGCGCCCCGCCGTGCGCATCGGACTGGTTGCCGCCGGGGCCGCCCTGCTGCTGCTCGCGGTGGCCGGTGGCTGGCTCGGCTGGACCCTGCTGCGGGCGACGCGGGCGGAGCCGGTGGTGCTGCTGGTGGCCGACCCGCTTTCGCGCGAGCTGGCCTGCGCGTGCGTGCCCGGCTTCGGCCAGCGGGATTACCGCCGGCTGGCGCGCCATCTTCAAGGCGCGCTGCGCCGGCCGGTGACGGTCGAGTTCAGCGACGATGTGGCCGACTCCCTTGGCCGCCTGTCCGCCGGTGCGGACTTCGTCATCGTGGGCGAACGTTCGACGACCGCCGCCGCGGCGGCGCGCGCCGGCCGTTCCCTCCGGCCCTTGGCGGTACTGACCGGACTGGATGGCACTTCGACCGTCACGGCGGTCTTCGCGGCCCGGCGGGACGATCCGGCCGGCGGCATCGGTGATCTCGCCGGCCGGACGATCCTCGTCGGGCTGGCCGAATCGGATGCGGCGCAGGCGGCGCTGCGGTCCGCCCTCGACGCGGCGGCCTTGCAGCCGGCCCCGCAGCTTGTCGTGCGCGGCGCCGAAACCAAGGTCGGTCTCGACGTGCTGGACAGCGCCGCAACGCCGCCGCCCGTGGCGGTGATGCCGGAGCATGTGCTGCGGCTGCTCGAAGGCTGCGGCAGCATCACGCCCGGCAGCTTGAAGGTGATCGGCCGGACCGCGCCGCAGCCGTTCATCACCGTGTTTGTCGGCGCGACGACGGAATCCCAACAGGTGGCGCGGCTCCGGCAGGCGCTGCGGGACCTGGACGCCCCGCTGCGCCAGGCGCTGGAATCGAGCGAAGGTTTCCGCGCGCTGGATGGGGCCGCCGTCCAGGCGGCCGGGCCCGAGGCCGAATGGCCCGACTGGCGCGGCCCCCGCCGCGACGGCCGCGTGCCGTATCTGCCGGAGCGGCTGCCGGGGCGGGTGCAGCTCGTCTGGAAACGTGCCGCCATGCCCGACGGCCTCGCCGGCCTGAGCGTGGCGGCCGGCCGCGTGCTGGTGGCCGAGCGCGACCTGGCCGACGAACGCGACGTGTACCGCTGCCTCGACGCCGCCACGGGGGAGACAGTCTGGCGGGCCGAGTTCGAGGCGCGGGGATCGCTGGACTACGGGCAGTCGCCGCGGGCCACGCCGGTCGTTCACGGCGGCCGTGCCTTCCTGCTCGGCGCGTTCGGCGAACTCCGCTGCGTGGACCTGGCGGACGGCGCGGTCCGCTGGCGGCGCGACCTGGTGCGGGAGTTCGGCGGGGCGATCCCGAATTGGGGCGCCAGCGCCACGCCGCTGGTGGTGGACGGGCTCGTCATCGTGAACCCGGGCGCACCCGCGGCCTCGGTGGCGGCGCTGGATGCGGCCACCGGCCGCACACGGTGGGCCGCGCCCGGTGCGGGCGCGGCCTACGCCTCCTTCATCCTCAGGGAGGCGGGCGGGCGCCGGCAGGTGATCGGCTTCGATGCCCGCTCGGCGGGCGCCTGGGACCTGCGCTCCGGCAAACGGCTCTGGGAGATCCCGCCAGCAAAGCCCGGCGAGTTCCTCGTGCCCATGCCCATCATCGCCGGCGACGCGCTGATCCTGACGGGCGAGCTGAACGGCACCCGGCTGCATCGGTTCGGGCCGGACGCACGGCCCGCGGCCCGGCCGGAGGCGGTTTCCGCCGATCTCGCTCCGGACACGGTGACCCCGGTGGCCACGGCCGGGCGGTTGTTCGGCCTGCATCGTGGCCTGCACTGCCTTGACCTCTCGCGCGGCCTCGCGCCGGTCTGGCATTGGGATGACCGCGGGCTGGGCGACTACGTCGCGCTGCTGGCGGATGAGGATCGCGTGCTCGTGGTCACCGCGTCGGGCGAGCTGATCCTGCTCGACGCGCGGGCGGAGGCCCCGGTAGTGCTCTCCCGGCTGCATGTGCTGGACGACGGGGCGGAAGCGTACGGCCACCCCGCGCTGGCCGGTTCGCGGCTGTACCTGCGCGGGGCGCAGCAGGTGGTTTGCGTGGAACTGGCCGAGGGGGCCAAGTTCACCGCGTCAACGCCATGAAGGCCGCCGCCGTCCTGTTCCCCCTCCTGCTGGCGCTGGCCTGCACGCCGAAGGACGCCGCCGACCCCGCGGCGGGCCTCCTGCCTGAACTGCGTGCCTACGTGGAAGGCTTGACTGGCGGGATGGATCAGGTGCCGCCCGAGCGCCGCGCCGTGCTGGACGCCGTGGCCGGCGACATGGTGGCGCGCCTGCGCGACGGCCACTCCGCGGACCTCACGTTCATCTGCACCCACAACTCGCGCCGCTCCCACCTGTCCGAGGTCTGGGCGGTCACGGCCGCATATCACCACGGCCTGCGGCGCGTGCGGGCCTTCTCCGGAGGCACCCAGGTGACGGCCTGCAACTGCCGCACCGTGACCGCCATGCGCCGCGCCGGCTTCGAGATCGCCGACGCCACCGGAGCCGCGGAGGACGACAATCCCGTGTATCTCGTCCGCTTCGCCGGCGACCGCCCGCCCGTGCGGGCCTACTCGAAGCTCTACAACGCCGACGCCAACCCGCGGGAGGGCTTCATCGCGCTGATGACGTGCAGCTCCGCAGACCGGAGCTGCCCCGTGGTGGCCGGCGCCGTGGCGCGCCACGCGATGCACTACGCGGACCCGCGCCTGTGCGACGACCTGCCGACCGAGACGCAGGCCTACGACGAACGCTGCCGCGAGATCGCCCGCGAGCTTTTCTACCTCATGGGCACCGTGCGCGCCCGCCTGGCCGGGTCGGATCCCGGCTGACCGGAGGCGGGGCGCCGGCCCGACCACCGCGCCGCACCGTAACCGTCAGGCCTTGGCCCGGGTCCTTCGCGCGAAGTATACCCAGGCCGCCGCGAGGGCCACCGCGCCGCCCCCGCCCAGCACCCACGTCAGATCCTCGAAGAATGCCAGCCGCGACGTCTGCGCCCGCCCCAGATCCTTGTAGAGCTGCACCGCCACCGAGCCGGTGTAGCCCACCGCGTCGGCCACGTAGATCGCGAAGACGGCCGTGCCCGCGAAGCGCGTCGAGGCCACCAGCCGGTCGAAGAGCATCGCGTTGTACGGGACGTAGGCGAGGTACGAGCCGAGGCCCGTGAGCACCACCCACCAGAAGCCGTTCACCCAGCCCGCGCGCCATGCCGCCGTGCCGGCGAGCAGGACGATCATGCCGGCGATCATCACGCCCAGCGCGGCCAGCAGCCCGCGGCGGTTGTCGCGGAAGAGGTTCAGGAACGCGAGCGACGCGATCACGCCCGCCGCCACCAGCATCTCCGCGCGCGTGATCAGCGAGGCGTCGCCGTCCGAGCCGTAGCCGAGTCCGTCGAAGATCTCGACCTGGTAGTTGTCGCGGTAGTCCCGGTACGCCGTCAGCAGGAGGTACGTGCCAATGAGCAGCACCATGCCTGGCAGGAAGCTCCGCAGAAACCTCCGGCGGTCCACGGCGGCCATCGGGAAACGCTCGGCCCGCGCGGCGATGTCCTCGGGGCCGGGCGGCGGGAGCTGCTGGAGCAGCCACACGCTCACGAGGAACAGCGGCAGGAAGAGCAGCCCCGTGACCGCCGGCATCCAGCTTTCGCTCACCGGGCCGAATGTCGCGCCCAGCCAGCCCTGCGCGTTGATCAGTGCGCGGCCCACATCCTTCACCACGCCGCTCGACAGGATGAACGACGCGCACAAGCCGGCGAGCAGCACATCCGAGCAGCGCCGGCCCTCGAGGTAGCCGACCACCAGCCCCCACACCATGCCGAGCGGCAGGCCGTTCAGGAAAATGGCCACCACCTTCCACCCGCCCGGCAGCAGGCCGAACAGCACCAGCGCCAGCTCCGCCGCCAGCACCAGCAGCACGAGCGTCGCCGCGCGCCGGCCCGGCGTGGCCTCGGAGCAGACCTTGATCCCGAGGTACTTCGAGCACGCGTAGCCGATCACCTGCGCGATCACGAGCGCCGTCTTCAGCGCCACCTCGGTGCCGAGGAAGCTCTCGTCGGAAAACTTCGCCGCCGCGAACGGCTTCCGGAACGCGTACATGCTGAAGTACGTGAGGAACGCCGCCGCCGCCGCAAAGAGGGCGAAGCCCGCCAGCGGCGCCCGGGCCAGCGGCGCGCGCAGCGGAGTCCAGGCCAGCGGCGACATCATCCGCGGCAGTTCACCAGATTCGCCCCCGGTCGCCAAGCGGCGCACGGTGGCGGACGTGAAAAGCCCAAGGTCCGCGCTCCTGGGACGCGCCGTCGGCCCAACCGTCGCGTGCCGCCGAGCTCTTGCCAGCCCCGCACGGAAGCCCGTGGCCGGCCTCACGGTTGAGGGAACCTCCGCGGCTTGGTGGCGCGCAGGGCGCGGCATCGGGCATCGCCCGGCCCAGCGCAACCGCGCCGCGAGCCATGCCGGGACAAGCTCCGGGATCCGGACCGCCGGCTGGGGCTTGGAGCGTGGGAACAGCAACGTCCCCGGCGAGGAGACCGGCGGGCCCTGGGCACACACGGAAATCACCCAAGGCCCGCCCTCCTTCCTCCCGGAAGGAAACCTCACGTCCCACCCAGTTTGCCCGGCCGCCGCGAAACGGCGCGGCAGCCGTGGGCCGTCTGGTGGCCGATCGAGTGGGACGCGCGGAAAAAACCTCATCCCCTCCGCCTGACGCAAGCGGATTCTGCGGCGCGTCGCGGAATGCTGGCCCGATCCTCGCGATGAGATCGCACGCCGCCGGGCCGGGCGGGGGATCGGATGCCGCCTGCCCGCCACGAAACGCCGCTCCGTGCGTGCCGCTGATCCGGGCCGGCCAAGGCGTTCCGGCGGGCCTCTCAATCCCCCGGGACGACAATCGCTCAAGTGGCCGGAACCACCTTCTGAAACGCCAGGCTCAGGCCAAAGAACGCGAGGAACGCCCCCCCGTACGGCCACGGGTCCGGCGCGAGCGCGAGCAGGTCCACCAGCGGGATGCCGGCCAGCAGCGCCGCCACGCAGCGGCCGGGGTCCGGCCGGGCGCGCCAGAGGTGGCTGAGCGAGCGGACCGTCCACATCGCGTAGAGGCCGAGCGGGGCGAGCACGCGGGGCAGTTCCTCCGGCGGGTTGGCCAGCAGCGCGAGCAGCGCCGGCGCGGCGAGCGGCAGCAGCGGCCACCACGTCAGCGCGCCGCCGGCGCTTTCGCGGCGCGCCACGTAGCTCAGGCCCACGACGTACCCGCCCAGCGCGGTCGCCGCCCACAGCACGTAGCCGCCGGGCGGACCCGCCACCGCCGCCGCCGCCACGAAGAGCAGGTAGCGGCACAGCGCCATCAGCACGGGGGCGAAGGCCACCGCCTTGTGGACCGCGTCGTACACCAGGATCGCCGCCGTGAGCAGCGCGGCGAAGACCGCCGCCAGCGTGCCCAGCAGCAGGAACAGGCCGAGGCCGGCCGCCAGCATCGCGAGGCCCAGCGTCCAGACGAGCCGCGCGGGAACCACGCCCGCCGGGATGGGCCGCTCAGGCCGAAACTGCCGGTCAAACGCCGCGTCGAACGCGTCGTTCAGGTACATGCCGCCCGTGTAGAGCAGCGTGGCGGCGACCAGGGTGAGGGCGAGTTCGCCGCGCGAGAAGCCGCCCGCCAGCAGCGCGGCGGCGAGCACGTTCGACCAGACCGTCGGCAGGTTCGAGGCGCGGGCGAGCACGAGCAGCGCCCGCGGCAGGGAGGGGGAGGCGGGCGCGGTGTCGGGCATCGGCTGCGGAGTGAAGCGCGGGACGCCGGCCCGCGGCAAGCGGGGGCCGAGGGGCAGGCCTTCCAGCCTGCCGAGGCTCGGGACGATGCCGTGGC
>JBJXFY010000225.1:0-20423 GCA_046155815.1 Limisphaerales bacterium
TCCTGGGTGTCGAAGCCGTCCATCTCGACAAGCAGGGCATTGAGGGTCTGCTCGCGCTCGTCGTTGCCGCCGCCGAGGCCGACGCCGCGGCTGCGGCCCACGGCGTCAATCTCGTCAATGAAGATGAGGCAGGGCGTGTTCTTGCGGGCCTGCTCGAACATGTCGCGCACCCGGCTGGCGCCGACGCCGACGAACATCTCGACGAAGTCCGAGCCGCTGATGCTGTAAAAGGCGGCGTCGGCCTCGCCGGCGATGGCTTTGGCGAGGAGGGTCTTGCCGGTCCCAGGCGGGCCGACCATGAGGATGCCCTTCGGGATGCGGCCGCCGAGGCGCTGGAACTTCTTGGGATCCTTGAGGAACTCGACCAGTTCGCTGACCTCGTCCTTCGCCTCCTCGACGCCGGCGACGTCCTTGAAGGTGGTCTTGTTCTTCTCCTTGGTGAGCATGCGGGCGCGGCTCTTGCCGAAGCTGAGCGCGCCGCGGCCGGCCATCTTGATCTGCCGGATGAAGAAGAAGTAGATGAGCGCCGCGAGCAGGAGGAAGGGAAGGATGACGGTGAGGAACACGTTCATGAGGAGCGTGTTCGGCTCCTTGGCCTCGAAGCGGCCGGTGGCGATCAGCTCGTCAAGACGGGCGTCGGTGAGCGGGACGCGGGCGAGGAAGGCGCGGTGGACGGGCTTGCCATCCTCGCCGAGCTCGGTTGCGCCGTTGGCATCCTTCGCCTCGTACTTGCCGGTGATGTCCTGGATGGAGGAGCCGGGCGATATGGTGATGGTGGCGGAGACAACCTGGGTGGCGGCCACCTTGGCGAAGAAGTCCGCCATGGTGATCTGCGCGACCTTCGCGGTGTCACGCTGCTTCACCATGATGAGCAGCGGCAGGAAGCCGACGATGGCGATCAGCAGAAGCCAGCCCTTGGGCGGCACCTTGTTGTCCGTGCCGCGGTTTGGCCGCGGATTGTCCGGCTGCTTGTTGTCGTCTGACATTGGATTCTTCCGGCCGACATCGTAGCAGCGGACGTGCTCAGCCGCAATGCACCCCGTGGCGGCGACGTCCTCGTCGCCGGGAGCGGGCGCCGCCCCCGCCGCGCGGGGGAGCGCCGCGGTTCCGGCAGTACCCCGTGCTCGTTCGTCATCGTCCCCGTGATCCGGCGAAGGATTGGGACTATGGGCAGAAACCCGGTTGAGGTGCTGCCCGGAGGGCGTCCGGCCGCGAACAACCGCCGCGGCGGCGTGCCGCGGATGCCTTCGGCGAAGAGGGCGTGGCCGCCACGGGATCACGCTGGGCGCGACCAAATCCAGGCCACGGCCGCCGCCGGCTCGACCGCCACGGCGTGCGGCGCGGGCGGCAGACCCTCGACCCAGAACACGCGCCCGCCGGCATCGGCCGCGAGGACCCGTCGGCGGCGCTCGGCGGCGGGAACTTTGCGGTTCACGAAGATGTTCTGGAGCCTCGCCGGACGGGGCAGGCCGGGCATTTCAAAACGGTCGCCGGGACGCCAATGGCGGAGCAGCCAGCCGCCGCCCAGCACTGCAGATGCGAGGCGCAGCGGTTCCCCGCCGCAGGCCGGCCGCCAATCAAGGCGGAGGCCGCCGAACTCAAGGGTGCCCGCCGGCGTCGCTGGCACCCATCGTTCGGCTGGCCGAAACGCCGGCGCCGTCGGCGGCTCGGCCACGCGCCCCTCGGCGTCGCGCACGAAACGCCTCCCGCCCGGCGCGTTCACGGGCCGGCCGGGCACAAGGCGCAGGGCCTCGATGACCTCAAACTCCTCCGGTCCCCGCAGCGCGCGGAGCTGCGCGCGGATCACGGCGCGCTGCACCGCGGCGTGCTGCGCGCCGAATCCGATGCCCGCCGCGTCCGCCAGCCAGGCCGCGGCGGCGGCGGCCACGTAATCCGCCTCCGCACCGGTGATCTCCGCGGCGCGCCCGAGCACCTCGCGCAGCGCGGGCTGGAAATCCGCGGTGAGGCGGGGAATGATCTCGCGCCGGAGCCGGTTGCGGGGAACGCGGCGGTCGGCGTTCGTCTCATCCTCGCGGAACGGCATCCCCTGCCCCGCTGCCCAGGCGGCGATTTCCGCCCGTGAAAGGCCGAGGAACGGCCGGACCAGCGTCAGGCCTGGCCCGCCGGGAAAGGGCGCGACCGGGGCCATCCCGCCGAGGCCCGCCCCGCCCGCGCCGCGGAGCAGGCGCAGCAGGACCAGCTCCGCCTGGTCGTCGGCATGATGCGCGGCGGCCACGAAGGCCGCGCCCGACTTCCGCGCCGCATCCGCGAGGAATTTCAGGCGCGCCGCGCGCGCCGCCGCCTCGGGCGCGAGGCCGCGGGGCCCGGCCATTCCCGGAACGCCCGTGCCGCGTTCGCAATTCAGGCCGAGGCGGCGGCACCAGTCCTCCACCAGCTCACCGTCGAGCCGGCCCGCAGCGCCGCGCAGTCCGTGGTCGAAATGCGCCGCTCCGAGCCGCCACCCGCGCCCCGGCGCGAGCCGGTGCAGCGCGGTGAGCAGCGCCATCGAGTCACGCCCGCCGCTCACGGCAACGAGGCACCGCCCGCCGGCCGGCAGCCGAGCCTCGGCGGCGAGCCGGGCGAGGAAGGCATCCACGCCGGGCAGCGTGCAGCCGCGCGGGGCTGAGCGCCAAGCCGGAGCGCGCCCGCCGTTCACGGCGGCAGCGGCCGGCCGCGCGTCTCGGGCGCAAGCCAGACGATCGTCATGCCCACGACGTACACCATCACCAGCGCCCCGCCCGCCGCGGCGTAGCTCCCATCGAAGTTCCGCATCAGCGCGGGCATCTGCCACGCGCCAAGCGCCGCAAGGATGCGGCCGAAGTTGAAGGCCAGCCCCTGTCCCGTGGCCCGGACTCGCGTGGGGAAAAGCTCCGGCAGGTACAGCGGCAGCCAGCCATAGAACGAAGCCGTCGTCAGGCCCGTGAGGAACACCATGATGACGAAGCGGCTGTTGTAGGCGCTGAAGCCGTGGAACAGCACGCTCGTCACCCCCAGCGCCGCCGCGCACAGCAGGAAATACGCATTCCGCCGGCCCAGCCGGGCGCCAAGGAAAGGCGCAATCAGGCAGCCGGCCGTCGCGCCCACGGACTGAGCGAGCTGGCTCATGGCCTTCACGCCGGGCTGGTCCCCGTCCGTCATCTGGTCCGCCCAGAGCGGGATCCACTGCACGATGCCCCATGTCACGATCAGCGGCACCGAGGACAGTCCGATGGCAATGAGCAGCCGCCCGCGCAGCGCACGGCCGAGCAGCTCGCGCAACGGCCGTGCCAGCCCGCGTTCGGCCACGGCCGTCTTCCACCGCTCGGACTCCGGAACAAAGAGGCGGATGAAGAACGTGAGCAGCGCCGGGGCGGCCCCCACCAGCATCAGCCATCGCCACGAGTCCTGCGTGACCGGCACCGTCAGCGCGATCACCGCGATCAGGGCGTAGCCCACGTTGGCCGCCGCACCGATGAGCGCCGCCATGAGCGGACGCCGCAGGCCGGGCCAGGTCTCCATGACGAGCGCGACGCCCAGCGCCCATTCGCCGCCCATGCCCAGCGCCGCCAGGAAACGCAGCCCGCCGAGCTGCCACGGCGCCTGCGCGAAGTAGCACGCGCCCGTCAGCAGCGAGTAGCACAGGATGCTCGCCGTCATCGCCCGCACGCGGCCGATGCGGTCGCCAAGCCACCCGAAAACCAGCCCGCCCAGGGCCGCGCCCAGCAGGAACAGCGCGGTGATGATGCCCATCCATTCCTGAACGTAGCCCTCGCCGACCCCGCCCGAGTTCGCCTGCATCGCCTGGAGTGCCGGCCGCGCCACCAGCGGGAAGATGCCCATCTCCATCCCGTCGAACATCCAGCCGAGAAAAGCCGCGACGAGCGTCAGCTTCTGGGCACGGGTGACCGGCGGCGGAGCGGCGGGCTGGGGCACGCGCTGCATTTCAGGGAAGCCCTGCCACACGACTCAATGAGAAACGCCGACGATTGCGCGATTGACGCCCGCCCGCCGCTGATCGGCGTCGCTCCCGACGCCGGCCCCTTACGCCGCAGTTGCTGGCGAACCGCTTATCGTCTAGAGAGTCCTGGAGGCGGACGGTTTCCGCCCATCTCTTACCAAGCTCAAGCCCATGAACAAACACACCACCCTCCTTGCCGGTCTCACCGGCGCCGTGCTCCTCGCCGGCTGCGGAGACTCCACCAACACCAGCGGCACCGGCACCAGCGGCGGCGTGTCCGCCACGATCAGCGAAGCGACCGAGGCGGCCAAGAAAACCGCCTCCGACTCCGCGGCCGCCGTGGAAAAAACGGCCTCCGACGCCTCGGCAGCGGCCAAGAAGGCCACCGACGACGCGATGGCCGCCGTGAACACGCAGTATCAATCCGCCATCGAGTCGGTGAAGAAGCTCATCGCCGAGGGCAAGGGCACCGAGGCGATGTCCAAGCTCAAGGATCTCACCTCCAACCTCAAGCTCACCCCCGAGCAGAAGAAGATGGTGGATGACCTGATGGCCCAGGCGCAGAAGGCGCTGGCTGGCGGCGCGGACGCCGCCAAGAAGACCGTCGACAACCTGCTCAAGAAGTAGCCGTTCCACGGAGCGCACCAGCTTCGCCCTCATCCTCCTCGTCGTCGTCGTCCTCGAAACCCCGGCCCATCGAGGATGACGAGGACGGCCGGGAACGATGCGGCTGCCCGGTTTTCGGAGCATTCACCCGGCCTGTCGCCCGCCTCACTCCGGGTCGCGCGTGTCCATCAAGATCGTGACCGGCCCGTCGTTCACGAGTTCCACCTGCATGTCCGCGCCGAACGCGCCGCTCCCGACGCCTTGGCCCAGCCCGGCTTCGGGCAGCGCGAGGAATTCCTCGTAACGCGGGATGGCGCCCGCCGGGCGCGCGGCACGGGTGAACGAGGGTCGGTTCCCCTTGCGCGTGCTGGCGAAGAGCGTGAACTGGCTGACCACCAGCACGCGCCCGCCCGCCTCCGTCACGCTGCGGTTCATCAGGCCCCGCTCGTCGGCAAAGATCCGCAGCCGGGCAATCTTGTCCGCGAGCCACTGCGCGTCGCCCGCGGTGTCGGCTTCCTCGACCGCCAGCAGCACGAGCAACCCGGGACCGATGGCGGCGCAGGTCTCGCCCGCGACGGTCACCCTTGCGCGGGTGACGCGTTGGATGACGGCGCGCATCGTGGGAGGAAGCGGCGTAACCGACCGGCTTCCAAGCCGGAACTTCCCACGCGCGTCCAACTCGGGGCGTTTTTTGGGCGGGCTGCGTCCGTTGACACGAACTGGGCAACTTGCAACAGGCCGGCCGGGATGGGCTCCACCGCGGATGGCCCGTGGGCCGCCCGGCGGCTCCGTCTTCGGGGGACTTCTTCCCATCACGCGCCGCGGGCATCCGACCTGCTTCGCCGGTTTCACTTCAGGAACGACCTGACCAAACCACCCGATCCACATCCATGGCGAAGTACAAACTGGAATACCTCTGGCTCGACGGCTACGAACCCGTTCCCAACCTCCGCGGCAAGACCCAGATCAAGGAGTTCGACGACTTCCCCAAGCTTGAACAGCTCCCCATGTGGGGCTTCGACGGGAGTTCCACCCGGCAGGCCGAGGGCAGGAGCTCGGACTGCCTGCTCAAACCCGTGTCCGTCTATCCGGACAGCACCCGGAATCACGGCGTGCTGGTGATGTGCGAGGTGATGATGCCGGACGGCAAGACCCCGCACCCGAGCAACAGCCGCGCGACGATCTTGGACGACCCGGATGCCTGGTTCGGCTTCGAACAGGAATATTTCCTCTATCGGAACGGCAAGCCCCTCGGCTTTCCGGACAGCGGCTTTCCCTTCCCACAGGGGCTTTACTACACCGGCGTCGGCTACGACGCCGTCGGCGACATCGCCCGCCAGATCGTCGAGGAACACCTCGACCTTTGCCTCGACGCGGGCATCAACCATGAGGGCATCAACGCCGAGGTGGCCAAGGGACAGTGGGAGTTCCAGATCTTCGGCAAGGGCTCCAAGTCCGCCGCCGACCAGATGTGGGTGGCGCGCTACCTCATGATGCGCCTCTGCGAGAAGTACGAGGTGGACGTGAACTGGCACTGCAAACCGCTCGGCAAGGACGTGGACTGGAACGGCTCGGGCATGCACTCAAACTTCTCGACCAAACACATGCGCGAGGTCGGCGGCCAGGCCTACTTCGAGGCGCTGATGGCCGCCTTCGACCAGTACAAGAACGAGCACATCGCCGTGTACGGCCCGGACAACCATCTCCGCCTGACCGGCCTCCACGAGACGCAGTCCATTGACAAGTTCAACTACGGCGTCGCCAACCGCGGCGCCTCGATCCGCGTGCCTCACAGCTTCGTGAACAACGGCTACAAGGGCTACCTCGAGGACCGCCGCCCCAACTCCCAAGGAGACCCGTACAAGATCGCCAGCCGCATCCTGCAAACCATTGCCACGGTGCCGCTGAAGTGACGGGGCGCAGCGCAGGCGGCGGACCGCCCCTCCCTGAACCAGCGAGGGGACGTCGATCCGTCCACCTTCGGGCAAGGCGGGAGCACACCCCGCCCCCCCGCTCAGTAGGAGTCCGGAGAACCAACGGGCCGGCCAAGGGACCACGACGGCGCGGAGCGCAGGCTCCGCGCCGATTGTTTTCCGGCGCGGGGAATGAACGGCCCGGAATGAACGGCCCGATCAACCGGCCACGACCGGCAGGGCCCCGGCACGAGGCCCGAGCCGTCCCGCCTCAGTGCAACTTCAAGGTTGCCGGAACCCTGCCGGCAGCTACCTTGGCGGCTCCTTCCAACCGGGTCTTCCGGTTGAGAGGGACAAACGGCCTCACTGTCGCGTCCGGATGGACGTGGCCGCGGCCACAACCACACCTGACTGAAATCCCCAGTTCCGGGGGATGCCGCCCGCGGCCCTGCCGTCCAGCGGTGATACCAGGAACAACTGCTTGACGATCGGCATCAAAGAACTGCTCGAGGCGGGAGTCCATTTCGGACATCAGACCCGCCGGTGGAACCCGAAGATGAAGCGCTTCATCTTCGAGGCGCGAAACGGCATCCACATCATTGACCTCAGCCAGACGGCCATCCAGCTCCAGGCCGCCTGCAACTTCCTCGAGAACGCCGCCCGCCAGGGGCAGAACATCCTCTTCATCGGCACGAAGAAGCAGGCCCAGAGCGCCGTACGCGACTCCGCCATCGCCTGCGCCTCCATGCACGTCACCGAGCGCTGGTTGGGCGGCACGCTCACCAACCTCTCCACAGTGCGCCGCTCCATCGAGCGCATGAACGAGATCGAGCGCATGGAGGCCGACGGCTCGCTCGCCCGGTACGTCAAGCAGGAGCAGTCCATGATCCGCCGTGAGCATGCCCGCCTGAAGAAGAACCTCGACGGCATCCGCACGCTCCAGAAGCAGCCGGACGTCATCTTCATCGTGGACGTGAAGCGCGAGCACAACGCCGTCGCCGAAGGCCGCCGTCTCGGCATCCCCATCGTCGCCATCGTGGACACCAACTGCGATCCGGACCAGGTGGACCACCCCATCGCCGGCAATGACGATGCCATCCGCTCGCTCCGGCTCATTCTCGCCACCGTGACCGAGGCCATCGCGCGCGGCCGGGCCGAATACGAGGCCAAGTACGCCCGGAAGAAGGACAAGGACGCCGCCCCCGAGGCCGCACCCGCCCCGGCCCCTGATCCGGCCGTCGAACCCACCGCGCCCGTCGCCGCCTAGGGATTTTCCATCCATCCGCCGGGCGGTGGCCAGCCAGCCGCCGCCCGGCCTTTTTTCGTCAACCGCCAACCCCATTCCTGCCATGCCCGAAATCACCGCCGCGAACGTCGGCAAGCTCCGTGAGATGACCAACGCCGGCCTCATGGACTGCAAGAAGGCCCTGACCGAGGCCGCCGGCGACCTCGCCGCCGCCGTGGACATCCTTCGCAAGCGCGGCGTCGCCCAGGCCGCCAAGAAGGCCGGCCGCGAGGCCCGCGAGGGCGCCGTCGCCCAGCACATCGCCCCTGGCGGCAAGCTCGGTGTGCTCGCCGAGGTCAACTGCGAGACCGACTTCGTCGCCAAGAACGAGACCTTCAAGGCCCTCTGCGACCAGGTCGCCCGCACCCTCGCGGAGAACCCGGCCGCCGACCTCGAGTCGCTCCGCGTCCAGGCCGTGGCCAAGATCGGCGAAAACATCCTCATCGCCCGCCACGAACGCATCGAGGTGCACGGCGCCGGCGCCGTGGCCGCCTACATCCACACTGGCGGCAAGGTCGGCGTGCTCGTCGAGGTCGGCGCATCCGGGGACGACGCGACCGGCAAGGACGCCTTCAAGCAGCTCCTGAAGGACATCACCCTCCAGATCGCCGCCGCCAGCCCCGTGGCCGTGAGCCGCGAGGCCGTGCCCGCCGAGACCGTGGCCAAGGAACGCGAGATCGCCCTCCAGTCGGACCGCCTCAAGGGCAAGCCCCCGCAGGCCCTCGAGAAGATCGTGCAGGGCGTGCTCGACAAATACTTCCAGACCTACTGCCTGCTCGAACAGGGCTTCGTGAAGAACCCCGAGCTGACCGTGAAGGCACACGTCGCCGCCGTGGCGAAGGAACTCGGGACGGAGATCACCATCCGGCGTTTCCTCCGCTGGCAGGTCGGCGAAGTGGCCGTGTAGTGGCGCGACGCCCCCGTCGCCCAAGGTGCCCTCGGCGCCCCGCCGCGATGGATCGGGATGACGGAGCCACACCGGCGGCGCGGCTCCGCCGGCACTTCCTATGCCGGGGCGTCGCGGCCGCAGGCTCCCCGCTTGGCGCGGGACGGCAAGGGGAGCACTTTGTCAGCCATGAAGTTCGCCGTCCTCATCCCGCTGCCGGCTCTGCTGGCCGGCGTGATCGCCGCCGCGGCAGATCCCGCCGTGCGACACGACTCCGAGGCTGGCCGGCTGGTGAACGAGTGGCACGCCGCGGGCACTGCAGCCGGCAACACGGGTGACTTGTACGACAACCGCGATGGCGGCCATTCGCCATTGCGGCTCGACCTCTTCCCGCAGGTTCGGCGCGTCACCTACACCGACGCCGAGAAGCAGCAGCGCCGCGACTGGGCGCTCGCCACCGGCATCCGGCCCGGCGTGGTGGTTGGCAATTCCTCGACCGCCGCGGAGCCACGCCAGGGCGGGAGCAATCCCCGGGCGGCCTATTCCCAGCCCGGTGGCCTCGCCGCGCTCCACGCGCAGTACCGCGCCAACAACCTTTACGTCTACCCGGAGCACCGCGACCACGATCCCGGCCCGGACGGCGACCTCTTCCCCGCCAACTCCCCCTACCTGCTCATCTCGCAGGGCTCGTCCGTGTCCGACCAGCCGTTCCTCGAGGCCGTGTTCCTGACGCTCGCGGCGTTCCCCCCGGAAACGAAGAAGCGCCTCATCGCCGACGGCTCGCTGATGCCGGCCGTGCAGATGATCCTGCGCGCGTCGCAGCGGCAGCTCGCTGGCCCGGACGACTACCTTACCGGCCTGGCGCACCCGACGGTGTTTGACGCGACGAACCTGAACCTCACGGCGATGGTCCGCCGCGCGCAGGGCCTCCGGCCGGACGCGCTGCCGCCGATGGCCCAGGTGCGCGTCGTCAGCGACGAGCAGCAGGCGCCCGGCCGCGACTACTTCGATCCCTACCAGGGCGAGCGCCTGCACGAGACGCCCGGCGCGGTGGCGTGGCTCTGGCGCGGCCTCGGCGCCACACGGCGGGTCGTGGTAAGCGCCGATTCCAGCTACGACCCGAACGGCGGGAAGCTGCGTTTCCACTGGTCCGTGCTCCGCGGCGACGCTTCCGGCGTCACGATCAAGCCGATGAACGACCGCGGCTCCGTGGTTGAGATCCGTGTGCCGTGGCCCGCGCGCCCCGCGGTGCCGGGCAGCCCCGGCCTACCTTCCGGGCGCGTGGACGTGGGCTGCTTCGTCCACAACGGCCATCATTGGTCCGCACCCGCGTTCCTGACCTGGTTCACCTTCGCGCAGGAGGGCCGCGCCTATGCCGAGGACGGCCGGCTGCTTGAGGTCGGCTACGGCGTGGGCCACGGCACGCTCACCGTGCCCGACTGGTCGGCGCTGCTGGCATTCCTGGCGCGCGAGACCCGCGAGCCGCGCGGGCGCTTTCTCCGCGCGCAGTTGGGCGACGAGGCTTGGGACGCTCTCCTCGCGACGCACTCCGGCCATACCGAAGCCGCGGCCCAGGAGGCGCAACTGGCGGCCGAGCACCTCAAGACCGAGGCGGAGCAGATGAGGCTGGCAGCCGCCTCGCGCGAGACGCAGGCCCGGGCTGGCGCCACGGATGCGGAGAAGCACGCCGCCGCCGCCGCGGCCGAGGCCGCGCGGGTGCGCAACGCGGAGGTCATCACGCGGCTCAACAACGCCCGTGCCCGAACCGCGCAGGCCCTCGAGCCCGCCCGGTCCCGGCTGATGCCGCTGCTCGAGGGCTGGCGGGACGACCCGGAGTTCTGCGTCCGCCACGCGGACGAGCTGCGCCGGCTCGCCCGCGCCGCCGACGAGCCGGCCCGGGAACGCTTCCAGCTCGCCCGCCGGAAAATGGTGAACTTCGGCCTCGCGGAGGAAGGCGACGCACTGCGGCTCACGCCGCTGCAGCCAGGCCGGTTCTCCGACTTCGAGCGCTCGCTGCTCGCCCAGCTCAACCTCGCCGCCCTCGTGAACTTCGTCCTGCCCGGCGTGCTCTCCGCGCGCTGGGACGTGCTCTATACCGACCCGCGCCTCTCGCTGCCCAAGGACTGGCGCGACGTGTACCGGCACGCACCCGACGGCACCGTCCTCGGCTGGCGACGCCTCGACAACGGTCAAGCCACGGAGTTCATGCCCGGCGGCTACCTCGTCACGGCGCGCGACGCACGCGGGCGCCCGCTTGCGGCCCGGGCGACCGACTACTTCCGCGAGCAGGGAAAGGTCGGCCCCGAGGTGATGTGGGCACGGCTGCTGTACCGCCCAATGGGGCCGGAGCGTGCCGTGCGTCACACCAGTGACGCTGACCTCGTTGGCACGGTGGAACCCGCGCCATGAGCCCTTGAAGCACGGGGATCCCATCGCCGCGTTCGTCGCGCGAGCCGCGGCGGCGGCCGGCGACGGCACGCTGGTGCGGATCGCGCTATCCGCGCCGCGCGACCCGGCGGCAGCCGTGACGCGGATCGAGGTGCGCCCGGTGACATTGAAGGATGGTCCGATAATCTCCCTCACGCTGCACGAGGCGCGTCGCGTCACGACCCGGAACCTCCCGCCCGATGAACTGGCCGGCTGGCTCGCCGCGTCGCTGAAGGACGGATTCGCCGCCGCGCTGCTCGAAACCACGCGGCGCGACTGGCAGCTAGCGCCCGCCAAGGCCGGCGCGCAACGGCTCGTGGCCCATCGGCCGCGCCGCGCCGTGCCGCCCGCCGCCGCGCATGACCGCGCGCCCGCGTCGGTACTGGACGCCTCGGCGCAGGACTGGCTGCACGGGCTGGGCCTCACGGACGCCAACGGTGGCGTGGTGCCCCGCGCGGCGGACAAGCACCGGCAGGTGCGGCGCTTCGCGGAGATTCTCCACGGCCTCGTCCAGGAGGCCGGATGGCCCAACGGCCATCCCGTGCGCGCCGCCGACATGGGCTGCGGCAAGGGTTACCTGACCTTTGCGACATGGCACCTGCTGCGGCGCACGCTCGGCCTGACCGCAGCCGTCGCCGGGATCGAGGCGCGCACGGAGCTCACCGAGTTCTGCCGCGGCCTCACCACGCGTCTGGGACTCGAAGGGCTGAGCTTCGAGGCCGGGGCCATCGCCACGGCTGCTCCGGCCCCGCTGGACCTGCTGCTCGCGCTGCACGCCTGCGACACCGCGACCGACGACGCCCTCCGCCACGGAATCGCCGCCGGCGCGCGGCTCATCCTTGTCGCCCCGTGCTGCCATCAGGAGGTCCGGCCACTGCTCGGCCGGCCGGCGCCGCTCGCGCCGGTGCTGGCGCACGGGCTGTTTGCGGAGCGGATGGCCGAGTGGGCCACGGACGGCCTGCGCACGCTTTTTCTCGAATGGGCGGGCTACCGGGTCAAGGCGGTCGAGTTCGTCAGCCCGGAGCACACGGCGAAAAACCTGCTGTTGGCCGCCGTGCGTGTGCGCCAGCCGTTCCGCGACGCGGCGGCGAAACAGCGGTACGACGACTTGAAGGCTTGGTTTGGTCTGCCCGGCCTCGTGCTGGACGGAACGGCTCAGGGGTAGTGCGCACGGTCCGACGCCGATGCGGTTTCGCGGCCTCGCCGGCGCTTGCGCAGCCCGTCTTTCCTCCCAAGCATCCCGCCCATGTTCTCCCCTGCGATCGGGTCGCACCGACGGGCACTCGCCCTCGCGATGGTGCTGGTGGGTTCGGCCATGGCCGTCAGGTCTTCTGACGCCCCCGTCCGCGGACCATTCTGGTCCGGCACGGTGCTTCTGCCGGAGAAGCGCGGCCTCGCCGCCGCCAAGGGCCTCGGCATCACCGTTGGCGCCGACAAGCAGACGCACCTGCTCTACGACCTCGACACGCTGCGCGTCGCCGCGGCGTGGACGGGCGACTTCCTGAATTTCGGCAGCACGCTCACCAAGATCGAGTGGCCGCCGCCGCCAGGCATCCCGGGTGGGATCGCCTTCGAGACGCGCAACGGCCCCGGCTGGGCGGACGCGGCGGGGCGGTTTCAGGACGCGCGTCCACGTCAGCAAGGTCCGCTGCCCAAGGGCTGGGCCCACTACCGCGGGCTTTACCAATCCGGCGACCGGGTCGTCCTGAAGTACACGCTCGGCGGCGTCGAAGTGCTGGAATCTCCGGGAGCCGGGCCGGACGGAACCGTCACCCGCACGGTCCAGCCCCTCGGCGCCGCACCCAGCCTGCGGGTCGCGCTCGCGTCCCTGCCCGCCGAGGCCGCGCTGCGCGTGGACGGCGCCGCCGCCGCCGTGACGAGACCGGACGGCTCGCCCGCCCTCGGGGTACAGGTCTCCGGCGCAGCCCAGGCCAAGTGGGCGATGGAGGACGGGCTGCTCGTCCTCACGATCAAGGACCAGCCCGCGGAGAAGCCGTTTCAGATTGCGCTGCGTTCCGGGGGCGCCCCGGGCGCCACCGGAAGCCCCGCCGACCTGCGGCCTCTGACCCGCGGCGGCCCCGCGCTCTGGACGGAGCGGCCCGTGACCCAGGGCAAGCCCGGCGGCGGCAAGGACGCCTACGTCGTGGACTGGATCACCGAGCCGTACCCGAACGTGTACAACACGCGGACCTTCTTTGGCGGCTTCGATTTCTTCCCCGACGGCCGCGCAGCCATCTGCGCCTTCCACGGCGACGTGTGGATCGTGGAGGGCATTGACGAGAAGCTGGAGAAGCTCACTTGGAAGCGTTTCGCCACCGGACTCTTCCAGCCGCTCGGCCTGAAGATCGTGGACGGCAAAGTCTACGTCGCCGGCCGCGACCAAATCACGCGCCTGCACGACTTGAACGGCGACGGCGAGGCGGACTGGTACGAGAACTTCAACAACGACACCGTGGTCACGGACAACTACCACGAGTTCGTCCTCGACCTGCATACGGACCCGCAGGGGAACTTCTACTTCGCGAAGGGTTCGCCCTGGGAACCGAACGTGACCGCACCGCAGCAGGGCGCCCTGCTCAAGGTGTCGCCGGACGGGAAGGCGATGGACATCTTCGCCACCGGCCTCCGCGCGCCGAACGGCATGACGGTTGGCCCGGACGGCACGGTGCTGGTGAGTGACAACCAGGGTCACTGGATGCCTTCCTCAAAAGTGAGTCTCGCGAGGAAGGGTTCCTTCCTCGGCATGGTGCCGGCCGCGCAGCGCGAACTCACCATGGTGACCACCAACGGCGTCAAGGTCACCGCCAATCCGAGCGATCCCGCGGTCAGGAAGCAGCAGGGCTGGAAGGGCTGGGACAAGGAGATGCCCATTCCGGTCGAGTATGACGAGCCGGTGGCCTGGCTGCCGATGCGCTGGGACAACTCCAGCGGTGGGCAGACCTACGTGACCAGCGACCGCTGGGGACCGTGGAAAGGCGCGCCGCTCTTCCTCAGCTACGGCAAGGGGCTGCTCTACGGCATGATGTGGGACAACGTGGGCGACACCGCGCAGGCGGCGCTCATGCCGTTTGACCTGAAGTTCAACACCGGCGTCATGCGCGCCCGCTTCAACCCGAAGGACGGCCAGCTCTACCTGTGCGGCCTCAAGGGCTGGCAGTGCGCCGCCACGCGGGACGGCGGCTTCTACCGCGTCCGGTACACGGGCAGGCCCGTGTACATGCCGGTGGCCGTGCGCTCGGCCGAGAACGGCATCGCGCTCACCTTTGGCACGGAACTCAGTCCGGACACCGCGACGGCGCTGGACAGCTGGTCGGCGGAGATGTGGAACTACCGCTACTCCGGCAACTACGGTTCGCCCGAACTCTCCGTGCGCAATCCCGGCAAGGAGGGGCATGACAAGCTCGAGGTGAAGTCGGCCCGCCTGCTGCCGGACAAGAAGACCGTGTTCGTCGAGCTGGACGGCCTCCGGCCTTGTGACCAGTGGAGTTTGAAGTTCAACTTGGACGCTGCCGACGGCACGCCCATGAAATCCGAGGTCATCGGCACCATTCACACGCTGCGTCCGGCAGAGAAGCTCGTCGCGGCGAAGGACTAGGTTTCTGGAAGCGGCGAAGGCGCGAAGAAGCGAAGGGGTGAAGCGATGATTCACTTTGCCCAGCGAGGCTTCTTTCGGCGCAAGTGGCTGAATCCTTCGTCGCTCCTTCGCTCCTTCGCTGTTTCATTCTCGGTCTGGGCGCTGCCGGTCGCCGCCGCCGAGTTCGGCGGCGTGGTGACCGGGGCCGCGACCAACCTTCCCACGCAGCTCACGGACTGGCGGGCGCGCGGCGACCTACGCTGGCTCCGCACCGCGCGGCCCGAAGCGGCGGATGCGGGCTTCGACCTCGTTGCCGACCTGCGCTACCGCGCCGGCGAGGGCCTTTCGTCGGCGCGCGACGTGCTGCCGGACGACCTGCTCGCGGTCTACTGGCGCTGCCGCACGAACCTGCCCGTGGCCTCCGGCCGGAGGCAGGCGTGGGAGGTCTGGAACGAGCCGGACTTCTACTTCGTGCGCGACCAGGCCCACGCGATGGCCGCCGTGCTCAAGGCCTGCTGGTGGGGCGTGAAGGCCGGCAGCCCCGAGGCGCAGGTGCTCATGCCCTCGCTCGCGTTCCGTCCCGGCCGCTACGCGCTCGAGCTGGTGCGCAACGGGGCGCTGGGCTTCACCGACGGCTGGAACTGGCACTTCTACGGCTGGGCGCCGGAATTCCGGCCCGTGCTCGGCCAGCAGCGGGAATTCTTCCGGCTCTTCGGCCGGGAGTTCCCCGTCTGGATCACCGAGGCCGGCTGGTTTTCAATGCCGGCAGCGCTCGCGCACAAGCCGGAACAGCTCGCCCGGCAGGCGGCCTTCCACGAGCGCGTCGCCGCCGAGGCCGTTGCCGAAGGCGTGGACCGCCACCTCGCCTTCGCGCTGACCGCCTTTGCCGAGACCGGTTACGACCTGGGCCTCACCGCCCCGGACGGTTCGTCGCGGCCCGCACTCGACCGCTTCCTCGAGCTGTCGCGGGAACTGGCCGGCGCGACGCCCCGCCATGAACTCATCCAGCGCGTTTCCGGCGAGCGCGCCGGCCTTGGCCTGCAGCTGGCGGACGGCCGCTTCTGGACGCTGCTGTGGTCGCCCGGCCGGTTGGACGAGCGCGCATTCGGCGACCCGCCGCGTCCGCGCGCCGCGCCGCTGGCCTGGAGCACGCGCGTGACGCTGCCCGGCGAAGCCGCGCCACGCGATGCCAACCTCACGCCCGCGGCCAACGCCGCCTTCACGACGGACACCGCGCCCTTTCCCGTCGCGGGTTGCGACTGGCAGCCGTGGTCGCCGGCCGGCGTGCAGGGCCGCGCAATCCGCGCCTTCCTCCGCCGCGCCGCACGGGACACGGACCTCACCCGCGATGAGCTTGAATCACTGCGGCAACCTCGGCCGCCTTCGCCTGTGGTGGTGCAGGTCACGCCATTGACCGGGGCTGCGAACGACAAGGCCGCGCAGGCTTACGCCGTCGCGCCCGGCGGTCGAATCACATTGCGGGTTCGGCTCCATAATTTCTCCGCACAGCCGCGGCGGGGCCGCCTGCAGCTTCACCTGCCCCAAAAATGGCCGGGGTCCGCAATGCCTGCGGAACCATTGGTGATCGCCCCGCTGTCGTGGCACGAAGAGACCGCCATTTTCCAGGCGACGGAACTGGCCGGCTCCGAGTCCATGCGGGCGGATTGGTGGGGTGACGACGGCTCACGGGACTCGGCGCTGCTGTGGTTCTCTCCGGAGATTTCCCTGCGGCCCCGTGCGCCGATTTCCTGGGACGCCTGGCAGCCGCCGCGCGAGAACCCCGCCCAATGGCAGCCCTTCCTCATGGATGCCACGACCCTGCGGCTCGTCGTGGAGTCACCCGAAGGCGCGGGCCGCGCGGTGCTGGCGTGGGCACGGCTGCCCCGGCGGCTGGCGGCAGACGACTTCCTCACCGGCACGCTGCGCCTCGTGAAACCGCGGCCTGGCGTGTACGTGCAGCCGTTCCTTGCCACCCCCGCCGGCGAGCAGACCCGCCACGGCGAGCTGGAGGAAATCCCGCCCGGCGGACTGTTCGCGCGGTGGCGGGCCGGAGACTTCGGGCCGACGATCTGGTCGCGCGTGGACTCCTTCGGACTGCCCGATCCGCGCGCGGCGCGCCTTCTCGTGCTGCGCCTCCAAGGCCTTCATCCCGGCGAGGAGCTCGAGCTGGTGGACTGGGCGGTGGCCACTCCGGCCGCACGCTGAGCGGATCGGTTTTCAACTTGGGTTGGGCCGGGAATCCCCCAGCATCACGCAGACATCACCCCGCATCCCGATGCTCCGTCCACGCAAGAAATACACCGTCGCCGACCTCCAGCAGCTCAAGGGCCGGCGCGTCCTGACGCAGATCCACGTCAAGTCGCCCGAGGAGGCCGCCGCCGCGGAGGCGGCGGGCGTGGACGTGATGAGCTGCAGCTTCGACAGCGCCGAGTCCCAGGCGCGCCTGCCGCAGCTCGTTGCGGCCGCACCGCAGAGCTTCCTCTCCTGTGCCACACCGTACGGGCTCGCCTCGCCGGAGGAGGCGATCCGCGTCGCCTTCCGCGCGCTCGAGCTCGGGGCGAGCAGCGTCTACTGCTCGTCCAGCCCGTTCATCATCGAGGCCCTGGCCCGCGAGCGCATCCCGGTCGTGGGACACCTTGGTCTTGTACCCCGGCACGTCACCTGGACCAACTACCGTGCCATCGGCCGGACCGCGGAAGAGGCGCGGCGTCTCCATCAGGAGATGAAGACGCTGGAGAACGCCGGGGCCTACGCGGCGGAGCTGGAGTGCGTGCCGCACAACCTCGCCGCGTTTCTGTGCTTGCAGACCCGGATGATCCTCATGTCGCTCGGCTCCGGCCCCGGCTGCGACACGCAGTTCCTCTTCTCCGACGACATCCTGGGCGACTACGAGGAGCGTCCGCCGCGGCACGCGAAGGCGTACCGGAACTTCGCGGCCGAACACCGCCGCCTGCAGGCGGAGCGCGTGGCGGCCTTCCGCGAATACGTCGCGGACGTGCAGGCGGGGCGCTTCCCGGAGCGCGGGCATCTGGTGGAGATGGAGGGGGCGGTGCTGGAGGAGGTGATGCGGTCAGTCGGTGCGGCGGCCTGAGCGCCCCGGGGTGCCGGGATCCGCGTCGGCCGGCGGCTCGCCGCGGTACAGCGGCACGTCGGCATGGAGCGCGACGCGGGCCAGCAGGTGGCTGGCCACGGGGATGGTGGCGAGCTGGAAGAGGATGGCGAGGGCGACCTTGAAGCCCGCCGCGCCGGAGCCGAGGTCGAGCCACACGGCGCAGAGGACCAGCGCGATGCCCAGCGCCGTGGCCTTGGCGGCGGCGTGCGCGCGGCACAGGGCGTCCGGCAGGCGCAGCAGGCCGACGGCGGCCAGCAGCATCAGGGCCACGCCGGACAGCGCGCAGGCGAAGACGAGGTGTTCGGTCATGGCGGGCTGTGCGGCGGCGTGTCCACGCCGGACTTTCGCCGGGGCAGTGTGCGTTCGAGGTACAGCGTCAGCGTCACGGTGGTGAGGAACCCGACCAGCGAATAGGTCAGGATCAGCTCGAGGTAGTGCGGCGTGCCGGTGCGCAGGGTGATGACGCCGATCAGGCCCACGCCGCACACGATCACGAGGTCCAGCGCGACCACGCGGTCCAGCACGGTCGGCCCGCGGGCGAGCCGGACCAGCGCGAGCAGCATGGCGAGGCACAGCCCGGCCACGCAGAGGTCGAAGACGACGGGTCTCATCGGGTGAAGGCCAGCAGCGACGCGCGCAGGCCGGCGTCAATGCCCCGCCGGACGGCCGCGGGGTCGCCGGCCTCCAGCGCGTGCAGCACGAGCGTCCGGCCGTCGTCCGAGATCTCCACGCTGGTCGAGCCGGGCGTCAGCGTGAGGCAGTGGGAGAGCAGGAGGATCTCGTGCGGCCGCAGGCCGGACACGTCGTAGGTGACGAAGCCGGGCCGAAGCCGGGCGCGGGGCGTGAAGAGCACGATGCGCAGGAGCTGCAGGTTCGCGGCGAGGAACTCGCGCAGGAAGATCGCCACAAAGCGGACGAACGCCGCCGTGCGCCGCACGTAGGCGGCGTCCGGCAGCACGGGCCGGAAAAGCCACAGCAGCGCGAAGCCAAGCGCGTACCCGGTGAAGAACGGCCCCACGCCCGGCCGCGGCTGGAGGAACATCCAGACCAGTGCGAGCATGAGGTTGAGCAGAAAGATGTTCATCTCAGGCACGGGACATCAACCGCAGAAGGGCGCCGATGGAGCGAAGGCTGTCTCCGTCCGGTCGTTTCCCAATCTGACTCTTGTTCCTCATCGTAATCCGGGGAGGGAGTAAGACGACGATCAAGGTCAAGATACCGCCGCCTGAGTCCCGCAACTCGGGGTCAGTTTGTGAGTCTTGGCTTTCATCTGCGGTTATCTGCGTCCTTCTGCGGATCATCCCAAAGCTTCACGACGCGCGGTCCTTCCCCAACGTGCCCAGCACGGCCTCGATGTAGCCCGCCTGGTCGAGCGCGGTGACGGCAGCCTGCCTCGCGAGCCGCAGCACCGGTTCCGCGCCGAGGCCGATCGTGAGCGAGAGGGCCGCCATCACCGCGCAGACGCCCGTCAGCCGGACCCAGCGGCGGTCCGCGACGTGGACGCCGCCGGCGGGCGCGGGGCTCCAGAACGCGGCGAGCCAGATCTTCAGCATGCTGAACAGCGTCAGCAGGCTGGCCACGATGGACGCGGCGACGAGGAGGTATTCGCCCTTCGCCAGGCCCTCGACGACGATGAGGTACTTGCCCCAGAAACCGCTCAGCGGGGGCAGCCCCGCAAGCGAGAGCGCCTGCGCGAGAAACACGGCGCCCAGCCACGGCGTGGCGACCCACAGGCCGCCCATGCGGTTCAGGTCATCCGTGCGGTTGAGCAGTGCCGCCGCGCCGCCGACGAGGAACAGCGAGCCCTTCACGACGATGTGGTGGACAATGTAGAAGATGGCGGCCGTGAGCCCCAGCGGCGTGAAGAAGCCGAGGGCCAGCGTCATGAACGCGACCTGGCTCAGGATGTGGAAGGACAGGATGCCGCGGATGTAGTTGCGCGAGATCGCGCCGATCACGGCGAGCAGCATCGTCGCGCCCGAGAGCCACGCGAGGAGCTGGTGCACGCCGGTGAGCTCGTGCGGCAGCACGGTCGCAAACATCCGGATGAGGACGTAGATGCCGACCTTGGTGAGCATCCCGGAGTAGATGGCGGCGACGGGCGTGGGCAGCGTCGGGTAGCTGTGCGGGAGCCACCAGTAGAGCGGGAAGAGGCCGGCCTTCAGCCCGAACACGCCGAGGAACAGCACCGCCAGCACGGTGAGCCGAGGGTCGCCGACGAGCGCGGGCGCGCGCTGCGCGATGTCCGCAAGGTTCAGCGTGCCGAAGAGCGCGTAGGCCAGCCCGGCCGCGGAGAAGAAAAGCGTCGAGCCCACGGCGTTCAGCGCGAGGTAGGGGAAGGCCTGCTTGATGTCCCAGTCGTCGGCCTCGAGCGTCAGCAGCGCGTAGCTGGCGAGGAGGAGGATTTCAAAGGCGACGAAGAGGTTGAAGAGGTCGCCGGTGAGGAAGGAGAGGTTGATGCCCAGCGCGAGGAACTGGAGCAGCGGCAGGCGCAGCGGGTGCTCGAGGCGCACGGGCATTTCGGCGAAGCCGTACAGCAGGCCGGCCAGCACCGTGAGCGCGCCGAGCGTGAGCATGATCGCGGCGAGCAGGTCCGCGACGAGCGCGATGCCGTAGGGCGGGGACCAGTTGCCGACGGCCTGCACGAGCCGCGCGCCGCCGGCGGTCTGCGCGACCAGCGCGA